>NZ_JBNAFX010000005.1:0-184744 GCF_049800895.1 Leisingera sp. S232
CGAGATACTGCGCGCTTCGCAACGCTTCGGCAGGGCGCTGTGGAAACGATGGAGTGGTTATCACATCCGAAGTCGCGTGGAGGCCAAAATGCTATGCCTCAAGGCATTCGGCGAACGCATCATGGCGAGGGACCCAGACAGACAAACCGCCGAAATCCACATCCGCATCGCTCTCATGAACCGATTCTCGGCCCTCGGCACCGCCGAGATCGTGTGTGATGGATGAATCCGCCGCGGAAAGGGGAAGCTCGTCCTCAAAACGAGTTGCGCAACAACGCCAATCGTGGGTAAGAAGCTAGTTTCTGGCAATTCTTGGATTGTCGCCTCCGCAGATGGTAAGCTGACCGGGGTTTCCCGCAAGGGCGAGAAAATCACCGGTGCCTGGATTTGGCATAAGCGCTTCTTTTGCCGGAATATCTACCTTGGACAAACAAGATTACCTGAAGACTGCAATACCGTCAGCATCGATGGGAATACAGCGACCTTTACCCGCGACAAAGGGAAGGGCAAGGCGACCATATTTTCGTTCTAACAGTTTATCCGTCCTCTGACCCGGCAGAGTTTTGCGCTTTCTCATTCCTGAAAGACGCCCCGAACCGGCGCACTGGCATCGGATGGAGAGTGGAAATAAACCTGTTTCACTATTGATCGGAAAACTGCCGCATGTGATTGGCAATGTGGCCGTGCCGCTGGACCAACTGCCATTCCATTAGCGGGGCGCGCATGCCGACCCGCGGTGATGCGCCAGCTGCAAACAAAGTTACGCATTTGGCCCGCCATGCAAAAGCCGCGCCCCGGATTTGAGGGCTGAAGCCCAGCACCGCAGCGGAACTTTTCAAATTTTAATTTTAATGCCGCTTCAACGCTTTTGCAGCAGTCTGCATGACGCATCATACTACACCCCAACATTTCCCGTAAAAGGGGCATCACAGAAAATGAAACGACGCAGAGCAGATTTACCGGAAGGCGCCGAAAACCCACTGAATGCGGCGGTGACCGAACGCGACCGGTCGACCTTGGATATGGTGGCAGAAGCTGTACGGCACAATCAGACGGTGCTTGCTTACCAGCCGATCATGCAGGCAATGGCGCCGCATGGTGTTGCCTTTTATGAGGGATACATCCGGGTGCTGGACCCCACCGGTCGGGTCATTCCCGCACGGGAATTCATGCATGTTGTCGAAGACAAGGAAATCGGACGGGAAATGGACTGCCTCGCGCTGCAGCACGGGCTGAAAGCGCTGGAACACTACCCGCAGATTCGCCTGTCGGTGAACATGTCCGCTCGCTCCATCGGCTATCAGCGCTGGGGTCAGGTTCTTGATCGTTTCCTGAAACGCGACTCCACCCTGGGTGAACGGCTGGTTCTGGAAATTACCGAGGCCTCTGCCATGGCCGCGCCGGAGCTGGTGACAGATTTCATGGGCCGCATGCAGCAGCACGGGATCGCCTTTGCACTGGATAACTTCGGCGCCGGCACGACCGCGATCGGAAACTTTCGCCAGTTTTTCTTTGATGCGGTCAAAATCGATGGGCAATTTGTGCGCGGCATATCGCGCAGCCACGACAACCAGGCCGTGGTCCGCGCCCTAATCGGCATTGCCAAGCAATTTGACATGCTGACAGTCGCGGAATCGGTTGAAAACCAGGAGGACGCAGAGTTCCTGGTGGAAAATGGCGTCGACTGCCTGCAGGGCTATCTGTTCGGCGCCCCTTCCGTCACTCCGCCCTGGATCGAGGACATGAAGAAACAGCAAGAGGCAGGCTGAGCGATCCAGCTGCGGCGCGCGACCGGGTAACTGGTTGCAATGGTCACTGAAGCTGCGGCAACGGTCCCGCGCGCACTGCAAGGCGCCCTTTTTCCCTGCCGCTTTCACTTTGGCTTCCCTGCCGGTTTTACCTTTGCGCTGCTTTACCCCGGCCGGTCTCCGGCTGCGCTGTTTTACCGTTTTCGCGGCACACACAGGGTATATTTTCGCCCCCTGACCTGCTGTCTTGCGGCGTCACCGCTGCTGGCAGATAGACGTCCTAACGGTCAAGGCGCAACCTGCTGTTGACTCTGCCGCACTCCCTGAGACACCCTGTCAATTGCTGCACGTGCAGCAATAGATTATGTCGGTACCCGGAGGATTCGGGAAAGATTCTTGCGTGGCCGATTTTCACCTGGCCACAACAGGGCGCTCCCGGGAGACCAGAATTGATGGCAGAGGACCAAAATCAATGACCAATGTTGTAATCGCATCCGCCGCGCGCACGGCCGTCGGCTCCTTTGGCGGCTCGTTCGCCAATACCCCGGCCCACGATCTGGGCGCCGCCGTGCTGGAGGCCGTGGTGGCGCGCGCGGGCGTGGACAAATCCGAAGTGTCCGAGACCATTCTCGGCCAGGTGCTGACCGCAGCGCAGGGCCAGAACCCGGCCCGTCAGGCCCATATCAATGCAGGCCTGCCCAAAGAAAGCGCCGCCTGGGGCATTAACCAGGTCTGTGGCTCCGGCCTGCGCGCCGTGGCATTGGGTGCACAGCATATCCAGCTGGGCGATGCCTCCATCGTGGCCGCAGGTGGCCAGGAAAACATGACACTGTCCCCCCATGCCGCGCATCTGCGCGCCGGCCAGAAAATGGGCGACATGAAATACATCGACACAATGATCCGCGACGGGCTGTGGGATGCGTTCAACGGCTACCACATGGGCCAGACCGCAGAAAATGTGGCTGACCAGTGGCAGATCTCCCGCGATATGCAGGACGAATTCGCCGTCGCCTCGCAAAACAAGGCGGAAGCGGCGCAGAAGGCTGGCAAATTTGCTGATGAAATCGCCGCCTTCACTGTCAAGCACCGCAAGGGCGACATCGTGGTAGATCAGGATGAATACATCCGCCACGGCGCCACCATGGAAGCGATGCAAAAACTGCGCCCGGCCTTCACCAAGGACGGTTCGGTCACCGCTGCCAACGCCTCTGGCCTGAATGATGGCGCCGCTGCAACGCTGCTGATGAGTGCCGATGAGGCCGAGCGCCGTGGTATCGAACCGCTGGCCCGAATCGCCTCTTATGCCACCGCGGGTCTGGATCCGTCCATCATGGGCGTCGGCCCGGTCTATGCTTCCCGCAAGGCCCTGGAGAAGGCCGGCTGGGCCGTAGGTGACCTGGATCTGGTGGAAGCCAACGAAGCCTTTGCCGCACAGGCCTGTGCCGTGAACAAGGACATGGGTTGGGATCCGTCGATCGTCAATGTGAACGGCGGTGCCATTGCCATCGGCCACCCGATCGGCGCTTCCGGCTGCCGGGTGCTGAACACGCTGCTGTTCGAAATGAAGCGCCGCGGCGCCAAGAAAGGCCTTGCGACACTGTGCATCGGCGGCGGCATGGGCGTCGCCATGTGCGTCGAACGCCCGTAAAAACCGGCAACAGACCGTAAAATGAGAAGGACGCCCCCGTGGCGTCCTTTTTCTTTTACATGGCAGTCCTAATACTGCAGGTGCGACAATTTTTTTGCGGCAATGCAGAAATTTGCCGCGCAATATTGTTGCTCTTGCTTGCCACAAACTGTAGCAAGATTACCAAGAGACTATGACTGGAGGATTCTTGAATGGCACGTACTGCACTCGTCACCGGCGGTTCCCGCGGCATCGGCGCAGCAATTTCCCAGGCGCTGAAGGCGCAGGGCTGCACTGTGGCTGCAACTTATGCCGGCAATGACGAAGCCGCGGCAAAATTTACCGAGGAAACCGGTATCAAGACCTATAAATGGAATGTCGGCAGCTACGAGGAAAGCGCTGCCGGCATCGCCAAGGTCGAAGAAGATCTGGGCCCGATCGACATCGTGGTCGCCAATGCCGGCATCACCCGCGATGCACCGTTCCACAAGATGACGCCGCAGCAGTGGCAGGAAGTGATCGACACCAACCTGACCGGCGTGTTCAACACCGTGCACCCGATCTGGCCCGGCATGCGCGAGCGCAAGTTCGGTCGCGTCATCGTGATTTCCTCGATCAACGGTCAGAAAGGCCAGTTCGCGCAGGTGAACTATGCCGCCACCAAGGCCGGTGATCTGGGTATCGTGAAATCGCTGGCCCAGGAAGGTGCGCGTGCGGGCATCACTGCCAACGCCATCTGCCCCGGCTACATCGCCACCGAAATGGTGATGGCGGTGCCGGAGAAGGTGCGCGAATCGATCATCGGCCAGATCCCGGCCGGCCGCCTGGGTGAGCCGGAAGAGATCGCCCGCTGTGTGGCTTTCCTGGCCTCTGACGACTCGGGCTTCATCAATGGCTCGACCATCTCCGCCAACGGCGCGCAGTTCTTCGTCTGATCTTTCGCTTCAGCGGAAACGGCAAGGGCCGGTCCTGATGGATCGGCCCTTTTCTATTCCTTAAGAACGCTGGCGCCGGGCTGGGTGTGGCATTGGGGCGGCGACCGCTGATTATCAAGGATCTGCGCCAAGTGCGTCTGCTAGCGCCCTTTCAAGTTCGCCATCCAGTCTGCCGCTTACTGTGCCGGCCTGAGGCCAAGGACCAACCGCAGATCACCACCTTCCGCGAATGGTGCTTTGCGAAAATGGAAAAACCGCGCATAAGTGGGGCGGCATGCAAGTCATCCCGTTTCAGGATCTCTTATCCCAATGACCAAGACCCGCGCGACCATCATTGGCTTCATCGCAGTTCTGTTGTGGGCGCTGCTGGCGCTGCTGACCGTGGGATCGGAGCCGACCCCGCCGTTGCTGCTGAACGCCCTGTGTTTCACCATCGGCGGCACATTGGGGATCATCTGGACTGCAGTCTCGGGCAGGCTGGGACAGCTGAAGGACGTGCCGCTCAAAGTTTACGCCTTCGGCACGATTGGACTGTTCGGCTATCACCTGCTGTATTTCTCGGCACTGCGGCTGGCACCGGCGGCTGAGGCCGGGCTGATCTCCTATCTATGGCCGTTGCTGATTGTGCTGTTTTCAGGCCTGCTGCCAGGGGAGCGGCTGAAACCCGGCCATTTGATCGGCGCTGGCCTGGGCTTTGCCGGGGCGGCCACCATCATATCCGGCGGCGGCAGCGGATTTGAGGTGCAGTATCTGCCCGGCTACGGGCTGGCCTTGCTCTGCGCGCTGACTTGGTCAGGCTATTCGGTGCTGTCGCGGCTGGTGGGCAAGGCTCCGACCAGTTCGGTTGCTGTATTCTGCCTGACCACGGCGGTAGCATCCTGGGGATTGCACCTGGCCCTGGAAGAAACCGTTTGGCCCGCCGGCACCCTGGGCTGGACCTCTACTCTGCTGCTGGGTCTTGGCCCTGTGGGGCTGGCATTCTATGTCTGGGACATCGGCGTCAAACAGGGTGACATTCAGATGCTCGGCACCAGCTCATATGCGGCACCGCTGCTGTCCACGCTGGTTCTGGTGCTGGCTGGAATTGCCCAAGCCTCCTGGGTTCTGGCGCTGGCAGCGGCGCTGATTACCGGCGGCGCACTGATTGCAGCACGGGCCAGCGCTGCGAAGTGATCAACCTCCGCACCCTTTCCTGAAAAGAAAAGAGGGCCGCCGCGCAGGCAGACCCTCTGAACCTTGGTGCCGGGTCAGCCCGGCGGAATTCTTCAGACGGCTTCAGCGGTCAGGCGGGAAATCTCTTCCTTCAGCTTCAGCTTTTGCTTCTTCATTGTTGCGATTTCCAGATCATCGGTTCCCGGTGATCGCTGGGCCTGTTCCACTTCCATGCTCAGATGCTCGTGCTTCTTCTTAAGTTCGGTCAGATGCGAGCTGAGGCTCATGGCAACCCTCCTTTTTTGAGCTGAATGTGTTTCGACAAAACGAGTGGAGCATAAGTTTTCCAGTCTGTCACGCCGCAGCCGCAGTATTTTTGTCATGAAATTTTCATATCAACCCTACGCCGCGCAATTTGCCGCAGACAGGCGACCCCTATGGTCGTATTTTCCTTGGAGTTTTTCCCGTCAAAGGCGCAGAAGAGGCAATAGGAACGGCCGCGCGTCTCGGCAGAAAATTGCTCACTGCGGCCAGGGCAAGGCCGCAGCATCACGCAGAACAGCGCGGATTTTCGGCTGATAGCTATCGCCGTCCCGCTCGTGCTGATGCCCTTCATGCAGGACCAGCGGCGCATGCAGCCGGAAATCCGCCTTGCCGCCCTTGCGCGCGCGCAGGATGACCAGTTCAGCAGCTCGGCCTGCACGTGGGCAGAGCGGCAGGATTTCGAGCGACCCCAGACTGCCGCTGCAACCCGCCAGCATGTCCGGCAGCCGGTCAGCCCGCTGGATCATGTGCAGGTACCCTTTTGGCGCCAGGCGGCGGGCGGCGACTGCAATCCAATCCGCCAGCGGCGTCTCTTCCCCCAAGGCCCGCCGACGGCCTGCATCCTCGGACTGGCTGTGCGCGCCGCGTTTGTAATAAGGCGGATTGGCGATGACGTGCTGGAAGTGACGCTGTTTCAATTCGCTAGGAAGGGACGACAAGTCCGCCTCGACCACCTCAAGCTTTTGGTCGTTTGCGGCGGCATTGCGCCGGGCAAGATCCGCGTAAGGCAGCTGAAGCTCAACCCCTGCCAGAGACAGCCCGGGCACCCGGCCGCCCAAACACAAAAGCGCCTGCCCGGCACCGCAGCCAAGCTCCAATACGGCGTGCCCTGGCGCCGCTGGAACTGCTGCCGCCAGCAGCACCGGGTCAACCCCGGCGCGGTAACCTTTGTGCGGCTGCAACAATTGCACCCTGCCGCCCAGAAACCCGTTGCAGCTGAGCTCATTGTCAGTGAATGCGGTCATCGTCCCAACGGGATTTCATTGTCGCGCATCACGATCACGGCTTCATAATAGTCATCTTCATGCACCATCAGGCGACGCGGGAAAATTCCGATCCCGCCTTCCAGGATGCTCATATTTACGTCCATTTGAAAGCAGTCTATATCCTCTCCCTCAAGAAGGGCGGAGGCAAAGGCCATGATCGTCGGATCGGTGCTGCGTAAAAGCTCTTTCATGGGGATGGATCTAAGGGCAAGGTGCAGGCCTTGTCGAGCCTTGCGAGCAGGAAAGTGATGGACCAAGTGATGACCCGGAAGCCGCATGAGATGCTGGCCGCGACACTGAGCCAGGAACTGGACGCGGTGAATGCGCTGATCCGGACCCGGATGGCGTCCAAACATGCGCCGCGCATCCCCGAAGTCACCGCGCATCTGGTCGAAGCAGGCGGCAAGCGGCTGCGGCCGATGCTGACACTGGCGGCGGCGCGGCTCTGTGGATACCAGGGCGACCAGCACCTGAAACTGGCGGCCACGGTGGAATTCATCCACACTGCCACCCTGCTGCATGACGATGTTGTCGACGAAAGCAGCCAGCGGCGCGGGCGGCCTACTGCGAACCTGTTATGGGACAACAAAAGCTCGGTTCTGGTTGGCGACTACCTGTTTTCCCGCAGCTTCCAGCTGATGGTCGAAACCGGCTCTATGCGGGTGCTGGACATTCTGGCCAACGCCTCTGCCACCATTGCCGAAGGCGAAGTGCTGCAGATGACCGCAGCGTCGAACCTGAAGACGGATGAGGACATCTATCTGCAGGTGGTGCGCGGCAAGACTGCGGCACTGTTCTCGGCGGCAACCGAAGTGGGCGGCGTGATTGCCGGCGCGTCTGAGGATCAGGTGAAGGCGCTGTTTGATTATGGTGATGCGCTGGGAATTGCCTTCCAGATCGCTGATGACCTGCTGGACTACCAGGGCGACAGCAAGGCCACCGGCAAGAATGTCGGCGATGATTTCCGCGAACGCAAACTGACCCTGCCGGTGATCAAGGCGGTGGCGCAGGCGACGGACGAAGAACGCGTCTTTTGGATGCGCACCATCGAGAAGGGCAAGCAGGAAGAGGGCGACCTGGAGCAGGCGCTGGCGCTGATGGCCAAGTACAAGACGCTGGAGGCCACCCGCGCGGATGCCTATGGCTGGGCCACCAAAGCGCGGGATGCGCTGCAGGCGCTGCCCGATCATGAAATCCGCAGCATGCTGAGCGACCTGGCGGACTATGTGGTGTCACGGCTGAACTGAGACGGGTAGTTCCTTCAAGAAAGAGGGGGCGCTGCCCCCTCGGCCTGATGGCCTCACCCCCGGGGTATTTTTGACCAGAAAGAAGCGACATACGGTGGCGCGCCGTGCGCCAGCGCGGCGCCAGGCCCAACGGCGGGCAAGCATCTTTGATGCGCCGGGCCGCGGGCGGGAGCTCCTGTTGCGGAGTCGGGCGCGGACTGTCAGGTCAGAGTAGCGGCGCTGCACCACCATCCAGGGTGTTCGGCGCCAATTTCATAAGCCGCCATATGGGCGGCTTTTTTTGTGGGATAGAGCGCAAAGCAGGTGGCGCCGGAACCGGACATACGCGCCAGCAAAACCTGTCGGGTATTGCGAAGATCCGACAGAACCCGGTCGATTTCCGGAGCAACGGCGATGGCCGGGGTCTCCAGGTCGTTGCGCTGCTCTGCCAGCCAGGCGGCGCAGTCTTTTGCCTCCGTGAAGGCAGGGATTTCCGCCGGCATCGGCGGGTTGTTGCGGCAGGCGAGCGCTGAAAACACCCCCCCCGTCGGGACATGCGCGCCAGGATTGACAATAAGCGCGTGCAGTTCGAGCAATTGCACCGGCGTTACCTGCTCGCCGATCCCCTGCATCCGGGCCGCGCGAGCTGCCATGCAGACCGGCACATCCGCTCCCAGCGACAGGGGCAGGTCTGCGGGAATGCTGCCGCCCTGCCCGGCAATCCAGCGCAGAATGGCGGCGGCATCCGAGGATCCGCCACCGATGCCGGCACCGTGAGGCAATTGTTTGTCGAGGGAAATCTGTCCGGCCCACCCCGCCCCTTCGGCAGCTCTCCACACCAGATTTCGCTGATCTGCGGGCACGCCCTTTGCAAACAGACCAGAGACCTCCAGCGTCAATTCACTGCCCGGATCAAAGCGCAGTCGGTCACCGGTATCGGCAAAAACCACCAGCGAATCCAGCAGGTGATATCCGTCGCCGCGGCGGCCGGTCACATGCAGGGTCAGGTTGATCTTGGCGGGTGCTGCGACGTCAGCCGCCATTGGCGACCTTCAGAGGCTTGGCGCCTTCCTCGGCCAGAACCGCGTCGAGGCCGACTTCCAGCTTGCGGCGGATGCGCTCAGGGTTGGCTTCGCCGTCTGTGTCCTCTGGGTCAATGAACGACAGTGCGCGCTTCCATTGAAATTCCGCTTCGCGCTCGCGGCCCACCGCCCAATAAACGTCGCCCAGATGGTCGTTGACCACCGGGTCGACCGGCATCAGTTCCACTGCACGCTCCATATGGGCGACGGCCTCGCCGAACTGGCCCATGCGGTAGAGCACCCAGCCCAAGGAGTCGACGATGAACCCGGAGTCGGGGCGCGCGGCAACCGCGCGCTCGATCATGTCCAGTGCCTCATCCAGCTTGCTGCTTTTCTCCACCAGCGAATAACCGAGGTAGTTCAGCACCTGCGGTCGGTTCGGGTCCAGCTCCAGAGACGCGCGAAAGTCGGCCTCTGCCTGCGGCCACTGGTCCAGGCGCTCGTGGCAGATGCCGCGGGCATAATACAGGAACCAACGGCTGGAGGAATCCTCAGGTGTTTTGTCCAGCGCCTTGTCATAGGCGCGGGCGGCTGCGGCGTAGTCTTCCTCCTGGCGCAGCAGATCGCCCAGACTGATGTAAACGCCGGGCTGGCCGGGAAAGTCGCGGGCCAGTTTCTCCAGCACTTCGATGGCGGCATCCGGCTTGGCAGCGCGGCGCAGCGCCTCTGCCCGGCCCATTTCGGCCGCGTGATAGTCCGGGTGGTCGGCAGGCACCTGCTTGTAGGTGGCAACAGACAGTTCATAGCGGCCCAGCTGATCCAGGAGGCTTGCGCTGAGCAGGATGGCATCCACATGATCCGGGCGCAACGAGGCTGCCATGCGGGCATACATCAACACATAATCATTGGCGGTATCGCCATTCAGCGCCGCGCCGAGGGTAAAGAACACCTCGGCAATGCCATCCTGCGGACTGGGGGCAATGGTGTAGGCCAGGGTTTCACCGGCAGCGAGCCGTGCGTCCAGTGTCTCCAGTCCGGGGTCGAGACTGCTGCCGAAAGCGGCGGCCAGCGCTTTGCGGGCATCCTCATTGCGGCCCAGCTGCGACAGGATCTGCACCCGCGCCACCGCAGCACGGCGGCTGAGAGTGGCCAGACGGCCGTTCTCTTCGGCAAAGATTTCCTCGGCGCCGCCATAGTCGCCGGCAGAGGCCAGCGCCAGGGCCCGGTGATAAAGCACGAAAGGTTTCAGGCTGCCATCCTTGACCAGTCCGTCAAATGCGTCCAGCGCACCGGAGACGGAGCCCGCACCAACCTGCGCCCAGCCTTCCAGCAACCCGTCCACCAGCGGATGGATCGCGTCCTGCTCGGGGTCGCGGTCCAGAATGGCCTGATAGTCGCCCCTGGCGGCATGGCCGCCTGCCGAGACGATATTGGCAACCTGGCTGCGGGCGCCTGTCTGGCGCAGCCGTTCAGCCACCGGCACCGCAAGCTCTGCCTGCCCCATGGCGAGCTGGGCAAACACCACGTTTTCCATCAGCAGCGGGTTGTGCGGATCGCGCGCCAGCGCCTGAGTGTAATAGAGCGCCGCTGAGGCGAAGTCGCTGTCATAGGTCGCGGCCCGTCCGGCCAGGTAGGATCCTGCCAATCCCCCGGCCTGCACTGCGGGTGCGGTGGCGGCGGCCATCAGGGCCGCACAGGACAAGCTGCGAAGAATGGATACGGGCACTGGGGACCCCCTTACGGTTTACTGCTCTTTGCTCTTCTAAGAAAGCGTAGTGCGGCGCCCGTCAACACGCAATGGGGCGGCCCGAAGACCGCCCCATAAAATCCGGCAAAAGCCCGCCGGAAACCTAACGTTCCCGTTACATGTTCGGGTAGTTCGGGCCGTCGCCGCCCTGGGGCGTGGTCCAGGTGATGTTCTGGGACGGGTCCTTGATGTCGCAGGTCTTGCAGTGGACGCAGTTCTGGAAGTTGACCACGAACTCGGGCTTGCCATCGTTTTCAACCACTTCGTAGACGCCGGCCGGGCAGTAGCGCTGCGCCGGTTCTGCGAACTTGGGCAGGTTGACCGCGATCGGAGTGTCGGCGTTGCCCAGCTGCAGGTGGCAGGGCTGGCTTTCCTCATGGTTGGTCATTGCGAAGGACACGTTGGTCAGACGGTCAAAGGACAGCACGCCATCGGGTTTCGGATAGTCGATAGGCTTGTGCTTTGATGCTTCTTCGGTCGATTCGGCGTCGTTCTTGCCATGGCTCAGGGTGCCGAACAGCGAGAAGCCCAGGATGTTGTTGGTCCACATGTCCAGACCGCCCAGCATCAGAGAGGCCGTCAGCCCCCATTTGGACCACATCGGCTTGACGTTGCGGACCATCTTGAGATCTTTGCCGATAGCGCCGTCGCGGACATCGGTCTCATAGGCGGTCAGTTCGTCGCCCGAACGCTCTGCCTTGATCGCGTCATAGGCCGCCTCAGCTGCGGCTTTGCCCGACAGCATTGCGTTGTGGTTGCCCTTGATGCGCGGCACGTTGACCATGCCGGCAGAGCAGCCCAGCAGCGCCACGCCGGGTGCGACCAGTTTCGGCATCGACTGATAGCCGCCTTCAGTGATGGCACGGGCGCCGTAGGCCACGCGCTTGCCGCCTTTCAGCAGGTCGGCAACCACCGGATGGTGCTTGAAACGCTGGAATTCCATGTAGGGGAACAGGTGCGGGTTCTTGTAGTTCAGGTGCACCACGAAACCGACATAAACCTGGTTGTTGTCCAGGTGGTAGATGAACGAACCACCGCCCGCATTGGAGCCCAGCGGCCAACCCATGGTGTGGGTGACGGTACCTTCCTTGTGCTTGGCAGGGTCGATCTCCCAGATCTCTTTCATGCCAACGCCGTATTTCTGCACGTCCTTGCCGGCCGCCAGATCGTATTTGTTGATCACTTCTTTGGCCAGCGAACCGCGCACGCCTTCGGAGATGAAGACATATTTGCCGTGCAGCTCCATGCCGGGCTCGTAAGACGGGCCGGGGGTGCCGTCGGGGTTCTTGCCGAATTCGCCGGCGATGACGCCTTTGACTTCACCGCTATCACCATAGACCAGTTCCGAGCACGCCATGCCCGGGAAAATCTCGATGCCCAGTTCCTCGGCCTGCTCTGCCATCCAGCGGCAGACATTGCCCATGGAAACGATGTAGTTGCCGTGGTTGTTCATCAGCGGCGGCATCGGGAAGTTGGGAATGCGGATCTGGCCGCCCTCGCCCAGCATCAGGAAGTTGTCTTCCTTGACCTCGACGTTCAGCGGCGCACCTTTTTCTTTCCAGTCAGGGATCAGCGCGTTCAGGCCGCAGGGGTCCAGAACTGCGCCGGACAGGATATGCGCGCCCACTTCCGAGCCCTTTTCCAGCACCACGACCTCAAGGTCGCTGTCCAGCTGTTTCAGGCGGATGGCCGCAGACAGACCGGCAGGGCCGGCCCCGACGATCACTACGTCGTATTCCATCGCTTCGCGTTCAATCTCGGCCATTTGCGGCGCTCCTTGGCTTTCTGTTCGCTACCGGCCCCACAGGGTCATGCGGGCGCAATTTTCTTTCGCGGCTGCTTAGCCTTTGGCGCCCCCTTGGGTCAATCCAAACTCCGCGACAAACACCTGTAAAACAGGCAACTGAGACAAAAAGTGCGTCCATTTTCGTCACTCAAGGTGCGTTTTCCGCCCCGGTTCCGGTCTCAGGGCTGTCTCCCATCAGGTAACGGGGTCCCTGCCCCCTCTCTGCCGCTTTGTCTTCGGGGTTGTAAAGTTTGCAATTCGGAAGCGAAAGACAGCCGCAGCCTATGCAGCCGTCCAGATTGTCGCGCAATTTGACCAATGTTTCGATTCGCTGATCCAGATGCGCGCGAAACCCTTCGGAGATCCGCGCCCAGTCCTCTTTTGTCGGCGTCCGTCCCCCAGGCAGGGTCTTCAGGAAGCCACGGATCTGGGGCAGCGAGAAGCCAAACTGCTGCGCAATCATGATGAAACTCATCCGCCGGATATCTGCCCGGTGAAACCGTCTTTGTCCGCCCGCATTGCGCCAAGGTTCTACCAGCCCCTGTGCTTCGTAGTAGCGAATGGCCGATACGGCGAGGCCGGTGCGTTCGGACAGAGAGCCAATGGATATCCCGGCTGTGGCGGGCATGGAGAAACTCCTGAAAAATTACCTTGAGCTAAAGTTAGGTTTAGAAATTACGATGAGTCGTATCAACAGGTTTGCTCAGAGCAGAAGGAGATTTCCAATGAGCGCAGTTCTGGAACATGCAAACGTCACCGTCGCCGACCCCAATTCCACCGCGACATGGATGAAGCAGGTTTTCGGCTGGCATGTGCGCTGGCAGGGCGAGGCCAAGAATGGCGGCTATACAGTGCATATCGGCGCAGAAGACAGCTACCTGGCGCTGTACACGCCGCGTGAACCGGCCGATACGGCGCCGGAAAGCTATGGCATCATCGGCGGGCTCAATCATTTGGCGGTGATCGTCGACGATCTGGACACCACCGAAGCCGCCGTAAAGGCCGCCGGTTTCACCCCGATGAACCATGGCGACTACGAACCCGGCCGCCGGTTCTATTTCCACGATGACAACGGCATAGAATTCGAAGCCGTGCAATATGATTGATATTCTCTGGCAGGCGACCCCGTCGCTGATGCCTGAGCGCGGCATCTTCCCGCGCATATCTGTGGAAAATCCGCCCAAACCGCCTGCTTAGGCAGATTTCCCTGCGCCTGGGGTTCACGCCCACTTGAAATCGGGCGCCGGATTGGGTCAGGTGTTTGTTAACCGGACCGGAGGCCCCGCGGCTCATGCTGCGGGGCTGCGGTTTTCCTAGAGACAAGAACAATAAGCGACCTGGACCAATCACATGGAAAAGATCCCGATGACCCCAGCGGGTTTCACCGCGCTGGAAAGTGAACTGAAGAACCTGAAGTCCGTCGAACGCCCGGCCATCATTCAGGCCATCGCCGAAGCGCGCGAGCTGGGCGACCTGTCGGAAAACGCTGAATACCACTCAGCCCGCGAAAAGCAGTCCTTCATCGAGGGCCGCATCAAGGAGCTGGAGGGCGTCCTGTCGCTGGCAGATGTGATCAACCCGGCAAAGCTGTCCGGCGCCATCAAATTTGGCGCCAAGGTGACCGTGGTGGATGAAGACACCGACGAGGAGAAAACCTGGCAGATCGTCGGTGAGCACGAAGCCAACATTGAAGCGGGTCTCTTGAACATCAAGTCTCCGATCGCCCGTGCCTTGATCGGCAAAGACGAAGGCGACAGCGTGGAAGTGCGCACGCCGGGCGGCGAGCGTGCCTACGAGATCCTCAAGATTGTCTATTCCTGACCAGCAAGGATTCATGTGTTCATGACAGGCTCCAGCAGCAGTCCAGGTCCCGGTTCCCGTCCCGCAGGCAGCAGCCCGCTGCGGCGGCTGGACGGGCCTGAAGGCAACGGGCTGGGCGGTGCTGAAATGGCTGCCATTGCCCTTGGTGCGCTGTGGCTGCTGGCCATTGTCGGCTTTTATGTTTTTGCTCCGGAAGGCCGCGGGCTGGCGCAATGGGCGGATCTGATCACCAGCGTGCTGGCGGTTGTCCTGCCATTGGCAATGCTGTGGGTTGCTGCCTCAGCGGCGCGTTCAGCCCGGGTGATGCGGGAAGAAAGCGAACAGCTGCAAGCCGCCATCGACGGGCTGCGCCAGAGCTATCTGGCCCAGGCACAGCAGCATGCCGGCGTGGCAGAGACTTCGGTGGCTAAACGCCTGGAGGAGATCGCCGAGGCCACCCGCAAAACAGAAACCACACTGGCCACCTTCCACACCAGCCGCCGTGCCGATCCGATACGCCCGGCCATCCCGGCTGAGGCGGCAGAGATCACGGCAGCCGGACAAGGGTCGCTGGCGCTTGGCACCCGCGCTGCGGACACCGCGCCCCCCTTGCCCGCAGAGCAGTTCATCCGCGCATTGAACTTCCCGGAAACCGCCGAGGACACGGACGGCTTTGCCGCGCTGCGGGCGGCACTCAAAGATCGCAAGGCTGCACAGGTGGTTCAGGCGGCCCAGGATGTTCTGACGCTGCTCAGCCAGGACGGTATCTACATGGACGACCTGCGCCCCGATATGGCCAGGCCTGAGATCTGGCGCCAGTTCGGCCAGGGCGCGCGCGGCCGTGCAGTGGCCGCTCTGGGCGGCGTGCGCGACCGGACGTCTCTGGCACTGACCGCAGCCCGGATGAAGCAGGATCCGATCTTTCGCGACGCGGCACATCACTTTCTGCGCCGCTTCGACCAGATGTTCGCGGAATTTGAGTCGGAAGCCACCGACGGCGAGATTTCCGCCCTTGGCAACACCCGCACCGCCCGCGCCTTCATGCTTCTGGGCCGTGTCGCCGGAACGTTCGACTGATCAGAGCGCCCCTGCGGGCCGCGGCCTGCGGCGCAGGTATTTTTGACCAGAAAGAAGCAGCAGGCGGTACAGCGCCGCGCGCCAGCGCGGCGCCCGGCCCAACGGCGGGCAAGCATCTTTAATGCGCAGTTGCGCCGGCGGGAGTGCTCCGATTACATGAAAAAGCTGCCATAGGGGAGGAAGCGCACAGGATCGCCCGGCCTGATCTCAGCCGCACCGTCGCCAAGTTCCACCAGCCCTTCCGCCCAGCTGAGGCCGCTGATGCGGCCGGAGCCTTCGGATTTGAATACTTCGGCCTTGCCATCCCGCATCCGTGCCCGCAGGTATTCGCGGCGGCCCGGTTTCTTTCGTTTTTCAAAGGCAGCAGGAACTTCAAACCCCTGCGGCGCCTGCCAGCCCGCACCCGCCAGAAGCCCCATGGAAGGGCGGGCAAAGATCAGCGTGCAGACCAAGGCTGCAACCGGGTTGCCCGGCAGGCCGAAGACCGGCGTGCCCTGCCACATGCCCAGCGCCAGCGGGCGGCCGGGCTTCAGCGCAATGCGCCATTCCTGCATTGCACCCGCCTCCTGCAGGAGCGCTGACATATGGTCCTCATCGCCGGCAGAGGCGCCGCCCGAGGTCAGAATCATATCCGTGCGCGATACGGCACCATCCAGATGCGCACGCAGGGCTTCCCGGTTGTCCACAGCTTTGCCCAGATCCACCGGCACAAAACCCAACTGGCGGATCAGCGCCAACAGCATTGGTCGATTGGCATCGAAAATCTGCCCCCTGCCTGCAGGCGCCCCGGCCTCAACCAGTTCGTCGCCGGTGGAGAGCACCCCCACGCGCAGCGGCAGCCGGACCGTCAGCTCTGCCAGCCCGGTGGCCGAAGCCAGTGCAAGATCGGCAGGGGTTATGACCCGGCCTGCGGGCAGGATGACGTCATCGGCGCAGACATCCTCGCCCGCCTTGCGGGTATTGGCGCCGTGTTTCAGGGGGCCGTTAAAGGCGATTTGTGTACCGTCGGTGTTAACGTCTTCCTCCAGGATAACGGTATCCACGCCGTCGGGCAGTGCCGCACCTGTCAAAACCCGGATGGCGCGGCCTGCGGGCACTTGCGCGTCAAACGGCACGCCCGCCGCAGCCCGACCCGCCACCAGCGGCAGCACATGCGGACCTTCCGGTTTGCCGCCAGCAAAGCCATAGCCGTCCACCGCCGTGTTTGGCAGCGGTGGATTGGCGCGTTTCGCCACTGCATCCTGTGCCAGCACCCGGCCCAAAGCATTGGCCAGGGGCACGGTTTCAGCGCCGGTGACCGGTCCCAGCCGGTCCCGCAGCAGCGCAAGCGCTTCATCAACCGGTGTCCAGTTCACGCCCGCAGGCAGTGCGAAACAATCATTACTGAGCGGCGGCGGTGTCAGGGTCATTGCGGTTCCACTCCCAGGATCCAGCCCTCTTCGGGCGCGCAGATATTCAAAAGCCGCTCCAGTTCTGCCACAGGCTTGGCGGCAAGTTCCAGTGCGACCTGTTGAACCTGCCAGGCATCCTTGATGAGACCGGCCGGTGGCTGGCCAAGATTGAGCGACGGCCAGATTTCGACAAGGGCCACAGGTTTGCCCAGTTCTTCAAACGGCCAGACCGCCACTTGCCCGGCAAAACGGCGACGCAGGCGCGCCAGCACCGGCAGCCCCATCATTACCTGGCTGCCCACCGCGCCGGCGCCCGCCATCTGCCAGCAGGTGAAACTGCCTTTGGCCAGATGCTCCACCGCGCGCCGGTCCGGGAAAGGGTTGCCGTATTCCGCCTTGGTGCGCGGCAGCCCATTGATGTTCCGTTTCAGGGCATTGGCCCAAAACGGCCCCTGCCCGCCGAAGCTGCGGTTGATTTCGCCGGCAAGATCAAAGCGGTTGTTGGCCTGCGGGCTGTCCTCAACACGGTCTTCGAGCCACGTCCAAAGGTCCAGTGGATCAGCCGAACCGGTCAGCGCCTGCGCAAAGCCTGCCGGGTAGCCGAATGGGAAATCGAAGCCCAGAAACAGCTTTCGGCCTGCGCTGAGTTCGACCTCCACAAGCTTCACTAGCCAGTCTTCCGCCAATTGCCGGTTCCGCAGGTAAACCGGGTCTTCGGCAGCACCCTCGCGCATTACGCAGGCCCAGATGGCATCCTTTTTGGGCTTCGCCCCACGGTCGTTGCCGCCGGACCAGTCCACCATAGCAAATGTCTGCCAGCGGCTCACATCGTCAAGTCCGACTGGATGAAATCAGCGACAGCTGCTGTATCGTTCAGATCAAAGACCGGCCGGTCCAGATGCAGCGGCACGTCGCTGGCCACTGCCCGGATGGTAGGATCATCGGGCGCAATCAGCGGCTGGCCTGCGGCGGTGCGGTAGGCTTCGATCTTGGGGTGGGCTTCGCGCTTGAAACCCTCGACCAGGATCAGATCAACGGGACGCAGGCGCGACAGCAGCTCGGTAAAGGACGGCTCCCCTGCCCCGCGCAGCTCCTGCATGATGGCGACCCGGTTGGGTGAGGCCAGTACCACTTCGGAAGCGCCCGCCTGCCGATGGCGGAAACTGTCGGTACCGGGATGGTCCACATCCGTTGCGTGATGCGCGTGCTTCAGCGTCGAAACGGTGAGGCCCCGAGCGCAGAACTCTGCCACCAACCGCTCCATCAGCCCAGTCTTGCCGTTGTTTTTCCAGCCGGTGACGCCGTAGATCTTCATTTCAGCAGTGCCACAGCCCTGGCCAGATCATCCGGCGTGTTGATGTTGAAGAAAGGGTCAAAGGGATCAGACTCGAACAGGGCTTCGCGACCGCCGTGCTGGTCCGTCCATAGAACCACCTTGCGCAGGCCATCCTGCAGCGCTGCGCGCAGATCATCGCGCAAGGCAACGGGCCAGAGGCCAAAGGCCGGGTGCCGGTTGATCCGCTTGCCGCCGCCGGATTTCAGCGCCTCGTCGCCGGTGCGCGGTGTGGTGGCCAGCGCCAACGGATGCTCCATGCCTTCCGCAGCGGCAGTCAGCCGGGCCGCCAGATCCTGCGGAAAAAAGGGCGTGTCGGCAGCAGCAGTGACGATGCTGTCCGCCCCCTGCTCTGCCGCCCAGTCAAGGCCCGCCAGAACGCCTGCCAGCGGACCAGCAAAGCCTTCAATCGAGTCAGCTATGACCGGCAGGCCTAGATCAGCGAAGCGCTCAGGATCGCCATTGGCGTTGAGCGTCAGGCCCGCGACCTGCGGAGACAACCGGTCCACGACACGGGACAGCAGGCTTTGGCCGCCGACCTGCAGCCGCCCTTTGTCGCCACCGCCCATCCGGGTGGCAAGGCCGCCTGCGAGGATTACGCCGAGGGGTTCATGCTTCATCAGTCTGCTCCAAATGCGACTCGCCTGGAGGCACACCGGGCACTGCCCGACCGCCTCCATTGTCGGGCGCTACGCTTCCACCTGCGGCCGGGTACTGCCCTCCGCGTTCAATTGCGCCAATCATCCCGCACTCTTCCTACGGTGCTTCTTTTCCTCAACCGGCGCATCCTTCGGGTCCATGTCGCGCACCAGCCGCTCCTCGCCCGCAAGGCAGATAAACCGCTGGCCGCGCATCCGGCCGATCAGGGTCAGGCCAACCTCGCGGGCGATCTCGACGCCCCAGGCGGTGAAGCCTGAGCGGGACGCCAGCACCGGAATGCCCATCATCGCGGTTTTGATCACCATTTCCGAGGTCAGCCGCCCTGTGGTGTAGAGGATCTTGTCTGCCGCCTCTGCCTGCTCGGACAGCATCCAGCCCGCAATCTTGTCCACCGCGTTGTGGCGGCCGACGTCCTCCATATAGACAAGCGGGCGCTCCTGTTGGCAGAGAACGGTGCCATGAATGGCTCCGGCCTCAAGGTACAGCGAGGGCGTGCGGTTGATCTTATGCGCCAGCGTGTAGAGCCAGGAGGTTTTCACCTCCACCTCAGGCAAGCGCACGTCCTCCAGCCCCTCCATCATGTCGCCGAAGACGGTGCCGACGGCGCAGCCGGAGGTGCGGGTCTTCTTCTTCAGCTTCTCCTCGTGGCTGGTTTCCACCGCGGTGCGCACAACCACGGTCTCCAGATCCTCGTCATAGTCGACGCGGGTGACCTCATCTTCGTTCCGCAGCATGCCCTGATTACGCAGGAAGCCAAGCGCCAGATATTCCGGGTAGTCGCCGATGGTCATGGCAGTGACGATTTCCTGGGAATTCAGGAAGATGGTCAGCGGGCGCTCCTCGACCACTGCGATCTCGCTGGTTTCGCCATTCTGGTCGGTGCCGGTGACGGCGCGCGTGAGCCGCGGGTTGGCGACGCCGGGCGCGATCAGATATTCTGACGTGATATCCATACTCACCAATTGCATTCCTTCTGCGTCCGCCGTAGGCCGGTTGCAGGCAATTTAGGACGCGCTGATGGCAATCACCACCACCAAATCAGCCTTTTGGAAAGGCTTCCGCGACAGCGCGCCGTTTGTGTTCATGGCCTCTCCGTTTGGCTTCCTGTTTGGGGTGCTTGCGGCAGAGGCGGGGCTGATCGTACCGGAGGCATTTGCGTTTTCGCTGGCAGTCTTCGCCGGTGCGGCGCAATTCACCGCGCTGCAGCTGATGCAGGAGAATGCGCCGCTGATAATTATCCTGCTCTCGGCACTGGCCGTAAATCTGCGGATGGCGATGTATTCGGCGTCGCTGACGCCCTATCTGGGTGACGCCCCGATGTGGCAGCGGGCGATTGCAGCCTATTTCATTGTCGACCAGTCCTATGCGCTGTCGATCGTGCAGTTTGAACAGGAACCCAAGATGCCGCTGGCGCAGCGGATGGCCTATTTCTTTGGCACCAACGGGCTGATCGCCCCGACCTGGGTGACTGCCACAGCGCTGGGGGCGCTGGTCGGCACCCGCATTCCAGAGAGCTGGGGGGTGGATTTTGTCCTGCCGCTGGCGTTTCTGGCGATGATCGGCCCGATGCTGCGCACCCCGGCGCATGTGGTGGCCTGTTTCGTCGCTGTGGCGGCTGCACTGCCGGCTTCTGCCCTGCCCTATAATCTGGGCCTGATCGTTGCGGGGATTGCCGGCATGATTGCAGGCGCCCAGGCGGAACTGTGGCTGGAACGGCAAAAGACCAAGCAGGAGCACGGGAAATGAACAGCATTCCACCGCATCTATTGTGGACCGTGATCGCCGGGCTGACGCTTGGCAGCTTTGCTTTGCGCTTTGGCTTTATCGGCTTCATGGGTGGCAAACCCATCCCTGACTGGCTGATGCGGCATCTGCGCTACACGGCTGTGGCAATCATCCCGGCGCTGGTGGCGCCGCTGGTGGTCTGGCCTGCCCCGACTGGCGGTGATCCCAGTCTGATGCATTTTGCAGCCGGTGCAGTGACCTTGGCCGCAGGATATCTGACCCGCAATGTGCTGATCGGCCTTGGCACTGGCGGATTGTGCCTGCTGCTCTTGTATCTCGCGGCCTGACCCGGCAACGCCGGGGCAAAGCGTTACTCGGCTGCAGTTAGTGCTGCGTCGCTCTTGGTGATGCCCGTCTGCAGGTCTGCACTGTCATTTTCATAATAACGTTCGGTCGAAACGCCGGGGAGACGGCCGAACTGTTCAGACAGTTTATCGGGATAAAAAGTACGATCGAGACTCTCGAACCCCGGGATCTGCTGCAGGATGCCGATGGTGGCCTGTGCACAATAAGCACCGGGCACGCGACCGTTGGTCACGGCCAGCTGATACGCTTTCTGGGCCTGTTCCGGGGTGACTTCAACCTGCTGCACCACGACATGGAAAGTGCTGCGGGCATGGGCGCCGCGATAGGCCTTTTCAACTGCAGGAGTAATGCCGTACAGGACGTCATTCCGCTCTGGCACCGCTGAAGCGTAGAATGAACCTGCGGGGTCGAAGATCACCCGTTCCGACGCGTTGATCATCAGCGACGTGTGACCACCCCGCCCCGTGCGGTTATTGATCATCGTATAAAGGGTCAGCGTCGCCGGACCCGCGTGGCGGTAGGACGCCTTGGCCAGGGTGCCGGCATCCGCATTTGGCTGCTGCGGCGCCGCACAACCCGCAAGCGCCAGCATCATCGCGCCGAGGCAGAGCAGGTTGCGCATCATTATCGTCCCGGATCAGGTGGCAAAAATCGCCAGGAACAGCGCCAGAAAGACCATCGCAATGCAGAAACGGGTCACGAAGGTCATGAAGCTCGAGAACATCTTCTCCTGAACGGTGATGTCCATGCTGCCGTGCTGATGTTCAGCCATTTGTTTTATCCCTCAAGTTCACGTGCATTTTTTCGCTGATTACCGGATTTGCTGCGCTCTGTCACCACGTCATTCAGGCGCATCCGGGGGAAATGCCCCCGGAAAACCCTGGAAATACGACAGCTGTGCGGCCATCGCGGCCTGTGCAGCGAATCGCGCCGCCTGCTGCGGCTCAGCTGTTTTCCAGATCAGAGGCCAAACGGAATCCGATCCGGTTCGCAGGCGCCTCTTCCACCGCCTTGGGGACGGCGCGCAGCATGACATTCAGCTGGCTGACATGCTGCACCAGCTGGGTGCGCCCACCGGCATCGCTGCCGTAGAAGGTCACGATATCCGGATCAAAATACCCCATGCCTTCGATCCGCAGCACCCCGGCATCGCCGCCGGTGAACCCCATGGCCACTTCGTGTTCATTGTCCAACTGCTGTTCGAAATTCTGGATATAAAGGATCAGCCGCTCATAGGCCCAGCGCGCCGGACTTTTGGCCGCGTCCTGCTGCTGCAGTTTTTCCGGCACCTTGGTCAGGCCCGCACAAGCTTCCGGGTCGGCGTGCACCTCATGCACACAGGGCAGAATTGCGGCCTCGGCCGCTTCGGCGCTGGTTGAAATCTCGTTATCCATGCTCTCCCCTATCCGGGGTACATCACCCCTTGCTTTGATACAGCCAGGCGCCGTCTTCGCGCTTCCAGCGTTCCACCTGGCCGGTGTGGTACAGATGATTTACATGGGCCACTGCTTCAACCAGTGCAAGCCCGTACTCACTTTCGCCGATTGTGCGCTTGAACAGGGGCGCAAAGCAATCAGCCGCTGTGCGCGGCACGGAAAGGTGATCCATCAGCCGCTCCAACGCGCCGTGGTGGTTGCCGATCAGCTGCTGCATCCTGAGCGGCAGGCGCGAGAACGGCAGTTTGTGGCCGCCAAGGGCCAGATGATCGGGGCGTGCCAGTTTCGCCAGCCTTTCACAGGACTCCAGCCATTCTCCCAATGGGTCCGCCATGGGTTCAGTGGCATAAACGCCGATGTTGGGGCTGATGGTCGAGAGGATCTGGTCGCCGGTGATCACCAGGTTGTCGTCGCGGCTCCAAAACGTCGCGTGCTCTGGCGCGTGGCCATTGCCGGTATGCACATCCCAATCGCGGCCACCCATACGGATCACATCGCCCTGCTTGATGCGGGTAAAGCCCAGTGGCATCGGATGCACAGTGTCGGCAAAGTTGAAGGGCCGGTCGCTGATGCGCTTCTCATAGACCTCGGACGCCATGCCGGCGCTGCGGTAATAGGCCAGCGTTTCTTCCGGCCAGACCTCCTGCACATCCAGCGTCAACATGCGGGCAAACAGCCAGGCGGTTCGCGTGGTGACCAGTTCGGCTCCGTGCTGCGACTGGAACCAGCCTGCCAGGCCGATGTGGTCAGGATGGTGATGGGTCACAACGACCCGGCTGACCGGCTTGCCCTGCAGCGGACCCGCCATCAGCGTTTCCCAGATGCCGCGGCTTTTGCGGGAGTTAAAGCCGGTGTCGATCACGGTCCAGCTGTCGCCCTCATCCAACGCGTAGATATTGACGTGATCCAGTTTCATCGGCAGCGGCTGCCGCATCCAGAGCACGCCGTCGGCCACCTCGATGGCCTCGCCTGCGGCGGGCGGCTCTGCCCAGGGGGTACGGGGGGAGACGTCGGGGATATCGGTCATGGTTTCAGCCTGCCAGTTCGTCGAGGCTGAGCGCAAAGGCGCCCGCGGCGCCGGCCTGTGCATGGGCCAGAAGCGCGCTGTGTTCCGGCAGCATCCGGGTGATGTAGAAACGCGCAAGTTTCTCACGCGGGCCACCCTGATCCGCCATTGCTGCGGCCAGATGGTACTGACCGCCCAGCACCCGTGCGAAGGCACGCAAGTAGGGAACACAGCCGGCAAACCGGTCCTGCATATCCTGCTGCGCCACCAGCCATTCCGTGGCCTCACGCAGACTCTCACAGGCCTGCCAGACGGCTTCGGCCATATTCGGATGCGTGGCACGGGCGCGTTCGGCCTGCTCCTCCACCTCATCAAGCAGGGCAAAGGCCATCTCGCCGCCATCCATCATCTTGCGCGCCACCAAGTCCATCGACTGGATGCCATTGGTGCCTTCGTAGATCGAGGTCACACGCACGTCCCGGTAATACTGTGCGGCGCCGGATTCCTCGATAAAGCCCATACCGCCAAAGACCTGCACCCCGGCTTCCGAAACCCGGATGCCGGTGTCGGTGCCAAAGGCCTTGGCAATCGGTGTCAGAAAAGCCGCGCGGGCGGCCCAGTCTTTCCCGCCAGTGGCGGTCTCCATATCGATGGCGCGCGCACAGGCCAGCAGGATCGCCCGGGAGGCAAAGAGGTCTGCCTTCATCTCCATCAGCATCCGGCGCACATCCGCATGGTCAGCGATGAAGCCGCTGGCGGTACGTCCCTGCTTGCGCTCCAGCGCATAAGCCAGCGCGTGCTGATAGGCGCCCTCGCCTGCGCCGACACCCTGGCCACCAACCCCCAGACGGGCGTTGTTCATCATGGTGAACATCGCCGCCATGCCGCCGTGCTCTGCCCCGACCAGCCAGCCAGTGGCGCCGTCGTACTGCATGACGCAAGTGGGGGAGCCATGCAGGCCCATCTTATGTTCCAGGCTGACGACCTTCAGGTCATTGACCTTGCCCGGATTGCCCTCCGCATCCGGCAGGTATTTCGGAACCAGAAACAGCGAAATCCCCTTGGTGCCCGGCACCCCGTCCGGCAGCCGTGCCAGCACCAGGTGGCAGA
This sequence comes from Leisingera sp. S232, assembly GCF_049800895.1. Taxonomy (NCBI): domain Bacteria; kingdom Pseudomonadati; phylum Pseudomonadota; class Alphaproteobacteria; order Rhodobacterales; family Roseobacteraceae; genus Leisingera; species Leisingera sp. S232. The sequence goes on from NZ_JBNAFX010000005.1 coordinate 24,458, forward strand.
CATTGCTGCAAAGATCGTTGTCACCCCAGGAGATAAAGATTTTCTGGCCGGAGACGGCATAGGTGCCATCCCCGTTCGCCACCGCCTTGGAGCTGAGCGCGCCAACGTCGGAACCTGCCTGAGGCTCAGTCAGGTTCATGGTCCCGGACCATTCGCCAGAGATCAGCTTGGGCAGATACAGTTCTTTGATTGCATCTGAAGCGTGGTGCTCCAGTGCTTCAATCTGGCCCTGGCTTAGCAGTGGTGCCAGATGCAGCGACATACAGGCCCCTGCCATCATCTCATTCACGGCAATGGCAACTGTCTGCGGCAGCCCCATGCCGCCGTGCCCCTGCGGTGCGCTGATGCCGACCCAGCCCCCCTCCGCAATGGCTTGATAGCCGCTGTCAAATCCGGGCGCGGAGCGCAGCACCCCATTTTTAAGATGCGCAGGATGAAGGTCGCCATTGCGCTGCAGTGGCGCCAGAACCCCGTCGCACAGCTTGCCCGCCTCGCTCAGGACTGCGCTCACCATATCATATGTTGCCTCGGCAAACCGGCCCGTTGCCGGAATACTAGCGTAGTCAACTACGTTGTTCAGTAAAAACTCATATTCAGAAACAGGGGCGCGGAAGGTCATGGCAGTCCTTTGACGGGCTTTTCAGGGCGTGTCTGCACGGGCAGTCTTGGCTTCCCGGAGCAGGCCCATTATTGTCTATGGCTTGTCCGATTACCTAAACGGGCCGCTTTTTCAATCAACCAAAACGCCGCGTCACCCTAAATGCCCCAGCAGAACACTGAAATTCTCGCCGCAACGGCAAGCGGCATTTCCCGCGCTGCACAGCTTCTGCAGGCGGGACAGCTAGTGTCCTTCCCGACCGAGACGGTCTATGGCCTAGGGGCTGATGCCCGGCAAGGCGAAGCGGTTGCGGCCATTTATGCAGCCAAGGGGCGGCCATCGTTCAATCCGCTGATTGCCCATGTCCATTCGGCCGAGGCAGCCCGGCGCTATGTGGAATGGAACGAGGTTGCAGAACAGCTTGCAGCGGCTTTTTGGCCTGGACCGCTGACCCTGGTGCTGCGGCTACGGACGGGGCACGGAATATCGCCGCTGGTCACGGCCGGACTGGATACGCTGGGCGTGCGGGTGCCTGCGCATCCGGCTGGCCAAGCGCTGCTGCAGGCGCTGGACGGGCCGGTGGCAGCGCCGTCTGCCAACCCCTCGGGCAAGATCAGCCCGACAACCGCGCAGCATGTGCAAGCGGGTCTGGACGGGCGCATCGCCGCTATTCTCGACGACGGCCCCTGCGGTGTCGGGCTAGAGTCCACTATCATTGGACTGGCGGACATTGGACTGGCGGGGCCAGAGCCAGCGCCGGTGCTGCTGCGCCCCGGCGGACTGGCCGCAGAGGAGATCGAGGCCGTTCTGGGCCGCAAGCTGGCGCAACGGGATATGCACGACCCGCTGACCGCACCCGGCCAGCTGCTGTCACATTATGCCCCCGGCGCGCCGTTGCGACTGAATGCAGGGGCGCCAGAAACCGATGAGCTGTTTCTCGGTTTTGGCCCCGGAACATGCGACCTGAACCTGTCTGAAAGCGGTGACCTGGCTGAAGCCGCCGCCAACTTGTTCGGCCATCTCCACCAGCTCGATGCGATTGGACAACCAATCGCTGTCGCACCGGTGCCGAAACACGGGCTCGGCGAAGCTATCAATGACCGCCTGCGCCGCGCAGCCGCCCCCCGGGATTAGGCGCTGGACGCTGCAAACAGCGCCGCGCCCATCGCAGATGGGCGCCCGGCCCAAGGGTTTTAGGATTATCTCTGATAATCAGAAAACGCGCGGGAGATTTCCCTGCTCTGGGTCACGGGTTGCGTTCAAGCGTGACCAGCGCTGGCCGAGAGCGTCAGCGGATCAACCCCCAGGGTTTTCAACGCCGCGCCCCATTTGCTGTCATCTGCGAGGCCGAATACCAGTTCCGGACTGGCGTCAGCTGTCAGCCAGCCGTTCATGGCGATTTCCGCCTCCAATTGCCCGGACCCCCAGCCAGCGTACCCCAGAAGCACCAGCAGCTGTTCCGGCCCCTGCCCTCCGGCGATATCTTCCAGAATGTCCAGTGTCGCGGTCATCGAGAAGCCCCCTGGAACTTTCAGTGAACTCACATCCGATTCGTAGTCCGGCGAATGCAGCACAAATCCGCGCTGCGTCTCCACCGGACCGCCAAAGCGCACTGGCAGTGCCGACGCCGCGCTGTTCTCGCCGCCCATGTCCAGCTGCTCCAGCAGATCGCCAAGTTCAACACCGTCAGCAGGCTTGTTGATAATCAAGCCCATTGCGCCTTCCTCTCCGTGCGAGCACAGGAAAATTACCGAATGCTCAAACCGCGGATCGCCAATTCCAGGCATTGCAATCAAGAGCTTGCCAGTCAGATCCATGAAATTCCGTCTTTCTGCTGCCTCCCCCCACCATGACGCGCACCCGCTTGCCGCGCAAGGGGCGCATCCGCGCAACATTGCCCTGGCTCCGGCAAATTTGCCGCAAACACAGCAAGATGGCCGGGCCATGACCGGATCGTGACTTGGCAAACCTGCCAGACAGGCGCATGTATTTCCGCATGAAACAGATGCTGAGCAAATCCGCAGCCGCCGCCTTGGCCCTGCTGACCCTGGCAACCGCAACTCCGGCGCTTTCCGGCGCTGCAGATGGCGATATCGTTCAAGTCGAAGTGCTGGACGGCGGTATGACCCCGCGCGGAACTCAATTGAGCGCCCTGAAGATCACTCTGCAGCCCGGCTGGAAAACCTACTGGCGCACGCCTGGCGATGCTGGCATTCCACCCAGTTTTTCCTGGCGCGGCGCCCGGAACATCGGCAGGTTGTCGATCACCTGGCCGTCACCGCAGGTGTTCCTGACTTCCGGCTACCGCACCATCGGCTATCATGACCAGCTGGTGCTGCCAGTGGAAATCACGCCAGAAACGCCCGGCAAGCCCGTGCGCCTGAAGGGGCGGATGCAGTTGGGGGTGTGCAAAGATGTCTGCGTCCCAGCCGAGCTTTCCTTTGATCACCAACTGGACAGCAGCGCGGGCCGCAATCCGGCAATTGCCGCCGCGATGGCAAGCCGCCCCTGGTCGGCCAAGGAAGCCGGCGTGCGCAAAGCCGTCTGCAGCCTGCGGCCGTCTCAGTACGGCATGACGGTCACAGCCCGTATCTCGATGCCTTCAGCCGGCGGCGAGGAGATTGCAGTGATTGAACCCGGCAACCCGAGGCTGTTCGCCGGTGAAACCGTCACCCGGCGCGAGGGCGGCCAACTGATCGCCGAGACCGAGTTTCTGCCCGCCGACAGCCAGCCTTACGCCATTGATCGCTCGCAGCTGCGGATCACCGTTCTGGGACAGAACCACGCAGTAGACATTCGCGGCTGCAGCGCCGGATGAGAACAGCTGACAGCCCTGCCCGCCCGGTTCTGGGCACAATTGCCGTGGTCTGCCGCCATTTCGGTGGCCAGGATCACGTTATCTTGGTGCAGCGCGGCAAGGAACCGAAGGCGGGCTGGTGGGGGTTTCCCGGCGGCCATGTGGAAATGGGCGAAACCGCGATGCAGGCCGCCGCCCGCGAACTGATGGAAGAGACCGGGGTTGCCGCCACACCTCTTGAGTATCTCACCAATGTGGATGTGATTTCCCGCGATGCAACCGAAGCAGTACAGCGCCAGTACTTGCTGACAGTGGTTCTATGCGAGCACCAAGGCGGCGAACCGGTGCCCGCTGATGACGCTGAGCAGGCCGAATGGGTGCCGGTTGCAGAAATCGAATCCCGCGGCTTGCAGCTGCTGGATCAGGTGGGCGAAGTGGCCCGGCTGGCTCAGGCACGCTGGCGGGCATTGAGCCGGTAAGTCAATCCGCCTGCCGCATAGGACAGCACCGCCAGCAGCAGCGCCCCGACGGCAAAGGCCAGAAGCCCGGCACGGACAGGCTCCATCGCAGCCAGCGTCGGGACCAACCGCAACGCCGGGTGCAGCGCGCCGGTGGCCATGGCCCATAGCAGCGTCATCATAAGCCAGCCCAGCTGCGCCAGAGACGCGCCCAACACCAGCCAGCGCAGCCGCCCTGCCCCTTGCTGCAATGCCCGGCGCAGCGAAGCCAGCGGCCGCGAGAGATCGCGCTGCATGGCGATCAGCGCAGGCACCACCAACAGCACCAGGAACATCCCGAACCCCAAACCGTAAACCAGCGTGATCACCGTAGGTTTCAGAAACTGCGCCTGCTGCGAGCGTTCAAACAGCAGCGGTGCAAGGCCCAATACAGTGGTCATTGTAGTCAGCATCACCGGTCGCAGCCGGTCTGCCGCCGCGTCGATGATCGACGGGATCAACCCGCGATCCTGCGCATATTGATCGATGGTGGTCACCAGGACGATAGAATCGTTGATGATGATCCCGGTCATTCCCAAGAGCCCCACCACGGTGAACATGGAGAGCGGCACCTCCCACACGTAGTGACCCCAGATGGTCCCGACCAGGCCGAAGGGGATGATTGCCATCACCACCAGCGGTCGCGTCCAGCTGGCGAATATCCAGGACAGCACAAGGTAAACCCCGGTGAGGCAGAGGATCAGCCCTGCGCCTGCTTCCTGCAGAAAGGTCTGCTCCTGCTCTGCCAGCCCGGACAGGCGCCATTCCACCTGCCGTTCGCTGGCGATTTTTGGCAGTATTTCGTTCTGAAGCGCCTGAGTGACGGCTTCGGCGCGGGCGGGGTCGTCCTCTGAGATATCCCCGGTCACGCTGATCACCCTGATACCGTTTTCACGCCGCACAGTTGAAAAGCCGGTGCGCTGGGTGACGAACACAATATCCGCAAGCGGCACATAAATACCGCTGGGCGCCCGCAACAGGGTGCGTTCCAGAAAGTCCGCAGTCAGTTCATTTTCCGGCAGCTCCACCCGGATCGTGGCACTGCGCGGACCATCGGGGTAGGTCGCGGCCTCGATACCATTAAGCCGTGCCCGCAGCGCCTGTCCCAGGCTACCAATGGTGAAGTTCAGCGCCTGCCCCTGAGGAGTAAGGTCGAGGATCACTTCCTCCTTGTCGTAGGCAAGATTGTCCTCAACCGCTGAGACTTCGGGGAACCGCAGCAATGCGGTTTTCAGGTCTTCGGAGGCATCTTTCAGCACCTGCACGCTGGGGCCTGAGAATTGGACATCCAATGCATCACCACCAGGCCCCGACCGCCAGCTGCGGAAGGAAACTGTCTCTGCCATCGGGTGACGCGCCACCCGCTGCTGCAGCTCCGCCACAAAGGCGAAACTGGAATAGGGGCGCAGATCGGCGTCGATCAGTTCGATGGAAATGCCGCCCAGAAGATCCGTATCCTTTGCCTCTACTCCGCTGAGGCCGCGGCCAGCATTGCCGCCGATTTCGGCGATCACGAAATCCAGCGGGTTGCGGCCATAGCGGTCTTCGTATTCGGCGCCCAGCGCCTCAGCTGCGCGCTGCATTTCCTGCATCATCATCATGGTGTCAGCGCGGCTGGCGCCCTCCACCATGGCAAAATTGCCGGTGACCGAGCCGCGCTCGGGCGCATTGAAAAAGCGCCATTGCACATCGCCATTGATGAACAGGGCCGCCTGGCTGGCCAGGATTGCCAACGCGCCAGCCAGCACCGCGTAGCGCGCAGTCACGATCCAGCCCATCAGCGGACGGAAGGCATGGTCGCGCAGCCAGCGGAACCCGCGGTTCACCATCCTGTTCGGCCAGTCATACCAATGCCGTGCCTGGGCATGGGTCAGCGCATGGGCCATATGGTTGGGCAATATCAGGAAGCATTCCACCAGCGAGGCCGCCAGCACCGCAATCACGGTGAAAGGGATGTCGCGGATCAGTTCACCGAACCGCCCGCCAACCAGCGTCAGGCCAAAGAAGGCGATGATGGTTGTAAGGGTTGCGGCAAAGACTGGCATTGCCATGCGCCGGGCTGCGTTCTCTGCGGCCTGGATCGGGCTTTCACCCAGCCGCCGGACCCGGAAATCGGCATGCTCACCCACCACGATGGCGTCATCCACCACAATGCCCAGGGTGATGATCAGGCCAAACAGGCTAACCATGTTAATGGTGATACCTGCCGCATACATAAGGGCAACAGCGGCAAACATCGAGGCCGGGATACCCATCGCCACCCAAAAGGCAATACGGGTGTTCAGAAACAGAAACAGAAGGCACAGCACCAGGCCCAGACCCATCAGGCCGTTGTCAATCAGAATATCCAGCCGGTTGGTGATCGACTGGGCCCGGGTGCGGATCAGCTCTGCCGACACCCCTTGCGGCAGGCTGGCCTGCATCTCATCCACGACATCCTGAACCTGCGCCTGCAAACGGATGGCATTGCCTTGGTCGGACCGGTCCACCCGGATCGACATCGCCGGGTTGTCATCGACAAAGTAAGACCGGTTACGGTCGACGCCTTCGACCCGGATCTGCGCCACATCTGCGATGGTCAGCACCGAACCGTCGGCATTGGTGCGCAGGACAATGGCAGCCAATTCATCCGGTTTGCGTTTCTCGCTGCCGGTGCGCACCCGCGCATTGGCGCCGGCCACATCGCCGGCAGGATCGGCATCAACCTCTGCAGCTATCGCCTCGGCAATCTCCTGCATGGTGATGTCATGAGTAATCAGCTTGGCAGTTGGCACTTCGACAATGGTTTCGGGCGCTGCTACGCCGCGGATTGTGGTGCGCGTGACACCGGCTTCAAACAGGCGCGCAACCAGCTCATCCGCAAAGAGGCCCAGTTGCCCTGCCCCTACAGGACCGGAGATCACCACATCCGTCACCCGGTCCCGCCAGGCCCCACGCCGCACTTCCGGCTCTTCAGCTTCCTCCGGCAGGGTTGTGATGCCATCCACTGTGGTCTGCACATCGTCGGTGGCCTGGCCCATGTCGGAGCCAGGCTCGAATTCCAGCGTCAGGGTGGCCTGCCCTTCGCGCGAAATGGAAGAGGTTTCCTCTACGCCGTCCACGGCCAGCAAAGCAGGTTCCAGAACCTGTACGATGGCGCTGTCCACATCCTCGGGGCCGGCACCGTCCCATTCGACAGATACTGTGACGCGCTCGACGATCACATCAGGAAAGAACTGCGCGCGCATGTTGGGCATCGCCGCCGCGCCCAGCACCAGCATGATCAGCAGCAGAAGATTGGCCGCAGTACGATGGCGGGTGAAATAGCTGAACAGCCCGCGGGCCGGCCTGGGTAGCTTGCGCGCCATGTGCTTTAGCCTCCCATCCGGGATTCGATCCGGCTGACAAGTCGTGCAGGCACTTTGGCTTCAGCAAGCTGCTGCAGCATTTTGGCTTTCATCTCAGTGGGCATCCGGCTGTTACCCTCAACCAGCGCCATCAGCCGGGCACGGCGTTCCGACGTCAGTTCGATCAACTCAGGCAGGACCTGCGCCTCAGCCCCCTGGCGCAGTGGGCGCACTTTGATGCCTGCGCCAAGCAAAGGCGTGCGACCAGTCACAACTTCACGTCCTTCCAAACCGAAGCCACGGATCAGAACATCTTCGCCCTGGCGCCGCACCAGCTCGACAGGAAGCGTCTCCAACCGGTCTTTCCCGTCCAGCAACAGCACAGTGCTGTCAACGCCCAGAGCAGAGGCAGGCACCCGTGCGACCGCGCGGACCTCTGGCTCTGTCACATGGACGGTTACGAAATCCTCTGGTTTGAATCCCGGAGCCAGGCCGAGACTGGCATAGACCAAACGTCCGGTCTGCCCGTCACCCGCAGCGCCGCTGGCCCGCGAAACCCGGCCCTCAGCACTGAGCCCGGCGCCAGCCGCATCCAGCCGCACACGTACGGGGGCTTCCAACAGGCGGCCGTCCCCATCAAGGAGCCGGGCATATTGCGCGGTGGAGACACGGAACGCGACCTCCAGCAATCCCGGGTCAACCAAATCCGCAAGTTTTTCATTGGCGGACACGAGCCGACCCTGCACCAGGCTCACTGATTGCAGGATACCGTCGAATCCCGCCGTGATAGTGGTATCGTCCAGGTCGCGGCGCGCTTCATCCAGCGCAATCTGCGCCCGTGCTACCCGGGTGGCGGCCTGATCCGTGCGCGCCGCTGCCTGGCTGACCGCCTGACGGCGCGAAATTACAGTCTGACGGGCCTGCACCGCAGCCAGTTCGGCGGTTTCCACAGTGGCTGCGGTCCCGACACCGCGTTCCTGCAAGTCCACTTGCCGCTGAAAAGCACGTTCACGCAGCTGCGCCTGATCCTGGGTCGCTTGAAGTTCGTCCTGTACAAGGATCAGCGCCCGGCCCGCATCGCGTTCCTCGGCGCGGGCGTCCATCATATCGGCCTCGGCGCGGTCCAGCGCAGCCTGCGCATCCGCCGGGTCGATTTGCACGAGCACTTCACCGGCCCGGACTGCCCCGCCTTCTTCGAAGTCCTCCGAAAGCTGCACTATCCTGCCGCCAGCAGCTGTACGCAGCTCCAGCGTGCGACGGCTTTCGACGCGGCCAAAGGCTGTGAGTTCTGGTGCCACCGTCTGCAATTGAGCGGTCACAACATTCACAGCATAGACCCGCTCGCGCACGGGCGGCACTTTGCGTTCGGCATTCAGCTGCGCGTCGATTGCTCCAAAAATCAGATGCCCTGCATAAAGCAACAGGGCCGCCGTCAGCGACGCCAGGAAAAGCCCCATCATACTTTGACGCAAAAAGCGCATGTCTCTTCCTTCCGGTGGCGGCGGCTGCCGGGACTTCATATGGCAAGCTGCGGAGCAAATGCCGCAACTGCGCATGGCCCCCGCTTGTTTGAAAATATAGAATTTCCGCGCAGGTTTACGAGGTTATACGCCGCGCGCGGTTACTTCCGCCGCAGATGTTCATCCAATCTGGGCATGATTTCCACGAAATTGCAGGGCCGGTGACGATAATCAAGTTGTTTTGACAGGATTTCGTCCCAGCCGTCCTTGCAGGCCCCGGGGCTGCCGGGCAGCGCAAACAGATAGGTCCCACCTGCCACGCCACCAGTTGCCCGCGACTGCACGGCGCTGGTGCCGATCTTTTGCATCGAAACCCAAGTGAAAACCGTGCCAAAAGCCTCGATTTCCTTTTCATAGACATCACGATGCGCTTCTACCGTCACATCCCGCCCCGTCAGCCCCGTACCGCCTGTGGAAATCACCACATCCACCTTTGGGTCGGCAATCCAGACACGCAGCTGCGCCGCAATCTCTGCCCGCTCATCCCGGATGATCTGACGGTCCGCCAAAGTGTGCCCCGCCGCCTGCAGCCGGTCGACCAGAACCTGTCCGGACCGGTCCTCCTCCAGCTTGCGGCTGTCTGAAACCGTCAGCACCGCGATACGAACGGGGATGAAATCCATGCTTTCGTCGATCCGGGACATCTACGCCCTCTCCATTACTGCCAGCCGAACGGCCAGCCCTGCAAATATTCCTGCCGAGATCCGGCTCAGCCAGCGGGCAAACACCGCAGAGCCGGTCAGCCGCTGTCTGGCCTGATCCGCAAAGATGCCCACCATGCCGTTGATAAAGAACCCGCCCACAGCCAGGATCAATCCGAAAATCAGGAATTGCACCAGCACCGGCCCGGCCTCGGGCAAAACAAATTGCGGCACGAATGCCAGCACAAAGAGGATCACCTTGGGATTGGCCAAATTGACAAGGAAGCCGGAGCGGAACGCCCGTCGGGCAGGAACCGAAGGCATATCGGTCCGAACCGGCCCGCTGCGCAGGGCGCTGCAGGCAAGATACACAAGATAGCCAACGCCGATCCAGCGGATCACATCAAACAGCCCCGGCAGGGAAGAGACCACCGCCCCCAACCCAAGCCCGGCCAGCGCCACATGCACCATGCTGCCAGCTGAAATACCTGCGCTGGCCGCCACCGCCGTGGCGCGGCCGGACCGCAGCCCCTGGCCCAGGCAGAACAGCATGTCCGCACCAGGTGTCAGGTTCAGCGCCAGCGCAGCCGGTATGAAGACCAGCAAGGTAACAGGATCGATCACGGCTCCACCTCGAACCAGTTGGCTGCCGGACCCAGATTGGCGACCTGCGTCTTTCCCAGAGCGCCGCGAAAGCCCCAGCAATCATGCACATGCCCGCACAGCAGCACCTGCGGCTGGAGCCGTTCCGCCGCCGCCCGGACTGCAGTGGAGCCAACAGAAACTCCGCCCGAAGTCACATCGCCAAAACCTTTTGGCGGCGAATGGGAGATGACTATGTCCGCATGATCGCAGGCTGCGAGCATAGCTGCAGCGTGAACCTCGCTCAGGTCGCAGGACCAGCCGCCAAAAGGCGTTTCCGGCACCCCGTACCCCAGCCCGAACAGGCGCAGCCCTTCAAAATCCAGGCCCTCACCGTGCAATACAGAAGTGCCGGGAAAACCGGCAGAGCGCAGTTCATCCGCACTTTCACCATTTCCAGGCACCGCCACCATCGGCGCCTTCAGACCCGACAGCATGGCCACCGCCCGGTCCAGCCCCTGACGCATGTTGCAGAAATCGCCGGCTCCGATCACCAGATCCGCACCCGCGCTGGCTGCCACAATATCAGCAGCATGGGACGCTGAGAGGTGCAGATCAGAGAATGCAAGAATTTTCATGGGCTGCCTCAGGTCAAACTGCCAAGCCGCGCCTTCAGTTCCAGCAGGTCGGCCCAGGCCAGCCGTTTCTGCAAGGGCTGACGCAGCAGGTAAGCAGGGTGGAACATCGGAATGGCCGGCTTGCCCCAGGCCTGATCCCATTGCCCCCGCAGCCGGGTGATGCCGCGTTTGCCCAGCATGGCCTGACAGCTGATGTTGCCCATCAGCACCAGCACTTCCGGCTCCGCTAGCGCCACGTGCCGTTCCAGGAAGGGCGTCATCATGGCAATCTCCGCCGGCAGCGGGTCACGGTTCTGCGGCGGCCGCCACGGCAGCACATTGGTAATATAGACATTTTCAGACCGGCTGAGACCGATAGCCTCCAGCATTCTGTCCAGAAGCTGTCCGGCGCGGCCCACAAAAGGCTTGCCTTGCAGATCCTCGTCGCGGCCCGGCGCTTCGCCAATTATCATCACCCGAGACCCCGCCTGACCATCACAGAACACCAGATTGCGGGCGCCGTGTTTCAGCTCGCAGTGACTGAAGTTTTCCATCGCGTCGCGCAAGGCCGACAGAGAGGCAGCCCCCTTTGCGGCCTTTCTGGCAGCGTCGACGGGGTCGACTTCCTTGGGTTTGGGCGGCGCTGCAGGAGCAGCACCCGGTTTCGGCTTGGGGGCCGCCTGCTCCAGCGCATAGCGGTCAACAGGTTCGTCGCACAGCGCCTCGGTGGCACCAAGCTCAACCTGCCACTCCAACAGCGCCTTGGCGCTCCAGTAATCCAATGCCGATTCCATGCACCCAAGCTACCCCGCCCGCCAGGCAAGCGGAACACCCCGCCCCCAAGTATTCTCCGTCAAACCCTGCTTCTTTGTGCAAATACTCCGGCGAGCGCGCGGGACCGTCCTCCCTGGCCTGCTCAGCCTTGCCGCACGGCACCACCCCGCCTATAAGAACCCGCAAATCAAGCGGAGCTGCCCCCTATGTCCTTCGAACACCGCCACCTGCTTGGCATCGAACCGCTGAAACCACATGAGATCACCGCGATCCTCGACCTGGCAGACGATTACGTCGCGTTGAACCGCCGCCCCGAGAAGCATTCCGACGTTCTGGCAGGCCTTACCCAGATCAACATGTTCTTCGAGAATTCCACCCGCACGCAGGCCAGTTTTGAGCTGGCCGGCAAGCGACTGGGGGCGGATGTCATGAACATGGCAATGCAAGCATCCTCGATCAAAAAGGGTGAGACCCTGATCGACACCGCGATGACGCTGAATGCGATGCACCCGGACCTCTTGGTGGTGCGCCACCCGCATTCCGGCGCGGTGGATCTGCTGGCCCAGAAAGTGAACTGCGCGGTGCTGAATGCTGGCGACGGCAAGCATGAACACCCCACCCAGGCCCTGCTGGACGCGCTGACCATCCGCCGTTCCAAAGGGCGTCTGCACCGGCTGAACATCGCCATCTGCGGCGACATCGCGCATTCCCGCGTGGCGCGCTCCAACCTGATCCTGCTCGGCAAGATGGAAAACCGCATCCGCCTGATTGGCCCGCCCACCCTGGTGCCCGGCCAGTTCGCCGAATTCGGCGCAGAAATCTATGACGACATGCGCGAAGGGCTGAAGGACGTGGATGTGGTGATGATGCTGCGCCTGCAGAAAGAACGGATGGACGGCGGCTTCATCCCCTCGGAACGCGAATACTACCACCGCTATGGCCTCGACGCTGCCAAGCTCGCACTGGCGAAGCCCGATGCCATTGTCATGCATCCCGGCCCGATGAACCGGGGGGTGGAGATCGACGGCACGCTGGCAGATGACATCAACCGCTCAGTCATTCAGGAACAGGTCGAGATGGGCGTCGCTGTGCGGATGGCGGCGATGGATCTCTTGGCCCGCAACCTGCGCGCAGAGCGCCAGGCCAAGGCAGGCTGAACCGCTTGGAAGGTGTCATCCATATCCCGGCAGGCGAGCGCGGTGTGATCCGTCTCTTTGCACTCGACATGCGGCCCGAGCAGGCGGCGTTTCTAAAGGAACCCGGCGCGCTGGCGCAGGTGCTGGGGATTGCGGCGCTGGACATGGATCAGGTGGAGATCTTCCCGGTCAGCGACCTGGAGGACATAGGCCTGGTGGGCTATCTCAGCGAAGGATGCGGCGTGCCGCGGGCCCAGGTTGAGCAAGACCGTGAATTGCTGCAAGGGCTGGAGGGCTACGTTCTGTTGATCCGTTCCCGTGCCTTTGACGATGTGGAAACCCGGTTGACGCCGGCGGATCAGATCATGCTGCAGGGCACCTATGGTGAGCGCCAGACCAATTGGAACGCGGCACCTGCAAGTGCCGAAAGCGCCAAACCCTATTCTGCGCCAAAGCTCTCCCCGCGCCTGGCCCGGGCGCAGGCCCGTCGCATAGGGGCCACGCTGTTTGCACTTGTCATGGCCCTGATCGCCTTGGCTGTCTGGGCGCTGGTGTTGTGATGGAGGACACCTCTTTCACGCCGGACCGCAGCGCCTATGTCCGGGCGCATGCTTGGATGGCAGCGGTTGGCATGGGCGGTGCCATGGCCCTGTTGTGGGCTTTGAACAGCCCGCATGTCTGGACCGGCGCTGTTGGCGGGCTGGCTGCAATCGGCCTGCGCGGCTGGTACATGGCCAGCGAGGAAATGGCCGTGGTCTGGACCCTGACCAAGGAAACTCTGACAGGCCCCGTCGGGCGCTCTGTTCACGTCAGTCAGATTGAAACTGTCAAAACCATGGGCAGCTATGTGCAGGTGATCACCAAGAGCGGCGACAAGCACCTGATCAAATACCAGGCCAACCCGAGCGCGACGGCTATGACCATCGAAAGGGCTGCGACATGAGCGGGCGGGAATGGTGGCAACAGGAACTCAGTGAAGATGAGCAAGTTTTGTGGTCCAGCCCGCCATCAGCCGCTCTGGTCCCGCCTCGTTTCAAGTGGCTCTACTACCCATTCGGCGTGATAATTCCGCTGTTATGGATGATACTGCCATTTGATCAACCCACGGCATGGGATTTTTGGAAGCTGCTGCTGGTGACTGCGGGATGCGCTGTTGGCCTATTGGGCCATCAACACGTCCGCAGAAACTGCAGATATGCAGTCACAACCCGAAACGCCTGGGAATTGAACAAATTCACCAAGTCCAAACACCTGCCCATCGACATGTTTCTCCATTTCAAAGCAACCCGGCACGGAGTTGACTTTGAACGCCACCCTTCTTTCTCCTTTGACCACCTGTCTGATCCGGATGCGGCTATCCGGGCTTTGAAACAGGCTCAAGAGGTTCATAAATGACTGACCAAGCAACCCTTTTCACCAACGCCCGCCTGATTGATCCCGCAGCAGGCACCGATACGCCCGGCATTGTTCTGCTGCAGAATGGGCGGATTGCCGCGGTTGAAAAAGGCGCCGCAGATCCCGCCCAGTTGCTGCACGACCGAGGCATTGCAGCGAGAGACGTGACAAAAGTGGACTGCAGCGGCAAATGCCTTGCGCCGGGGATTGTCGATATCGGCGTCAAAGTCTGCGAACCGGGCGAGCGGCACAAGGAAAGCTATAAATCCGCCGGTCTTGCGGCGGCGGCGGGCGGTGTCACCACCATTGTTACCCGCCCCGATACCGCCCCGGCCATCGACAGCCCAGAAACGCTGGAATTCGTGACCCGCCGTGCCCAGGCCGACACATCTGTGCACGTACTGCCGATGGCGGCGCTCACCAAAGGGCGCGAGGGCCGCGAGATGACAGAAATCGGCTTCCTGATGGATGCCGGCGCGGTGGCCTTTTCTGACTGCGACCATGTGGTCAGCAACACCAAAGTGTTTCAACGGGCTCTGTCTTATGCTCGCTCCTGCGATGCTTTGGTCATCGCGCATCCGCAAGAGCCGATTCTGAGCAAAGGCGCGGCTGCAACCAGCGGCAAATTCGCCGCGCTTTACGGTCTGCCCGCAGTGTCGCCCATGGCAGAGCGCATGGGTCTGGACCGCGATATCGCGTTGCTGGAAATGACCGGCGCCAGATACCACGCCGACCAGATCACCACTGCCCGCGCCCTGCCCGCGCTGGAACGCGCCAAGGCCAATGGGCTGGATATCACTGCGGGCACGTCGATCCACCACCTGACATTGAATGAACTGGATGTGGCGGGCTACCGCAGCTTTTTCAAAGTGAAGCCGCCGCTGCGCTCTGAGGACGACCGGCTGGCCGTGGTCGAGGCCGTGCGGAGCGGGCTGATCGACATCATCTCATCCATGCATACGCCGCAGGACGAGGAAAGCAAACGGCTGCCGTTTGAGGAAGCCGCCGCCGGTGCCGTGGCGCTGGAAACCCTGCTGCCGGCCGCGCTGCGGCTGTATCATGCTGAACTGCTGGATCTGCCCACCCTGTTCCGCGCCATGTCGCTGAACCCCGCCAAGCGCCTGGGGCTGGAAAGCGGTCGTCTGGTCGACGGCGCGCCTGCGGATCTGGTGCTGTTCGACCCCGACGTGCCGTTTGTGCTGGACCGGTTCAAGCTGCGCTCGAAATCGCAGAACACGCCCTATGACACCCAGCGCATGCAGGGACGGGTCGAAGCAACCTATGTGGCAGGCGAACCTGTCTACCGGAGGGACTGATGCCGGTTTTTGAAAGCACTGCAGCCATTCTGATCCTCTGGGCCGTCATCGGCTACGGGTTGGGGTCGGTTCCCTTCGGCCTGGTGGTCACCAAGGTTCTCGGCCTCGGCAATCTGCGTGAAATCGGTTCGGGCAATATCGGCACCACCAATGTTCTGCGCACCGGCAGCAAGGCCGCCGCGGCACTGACACTCCTGCTGGATGGTGGCAAGGGCGCGGCGGCGGTGCTGCTGGCCCGTTTTCTGGCCGGCGAAGATGCCGCGCAACTGGCCGGGCTCATGTCCTTTCTCGGCCATTGTTTCCCGGTCTGGCTGGGATTCAAAGGCGGCAAAGGCGTCGCGACCTTCCTGGGGCTGATGCTGGCGCTGGCGTGGCCGGTGGGGATCGCCTGCTGCCTGACTTGGCTGGCTGCAGCAGCCATGTCCCGCATTTCCTCTATGGGCGCACTGGTTTCGGCAGCCTCTGGCGCGGTCTGGGCTCTGCTGCTGGGCTATCAGCCTGTGACGGTTCTGGCTGTTCTTCTGGCGGCTGTCGTCTACTTCCGCCACTCTGCCAATATTGCTCGGCTGCGCGCAGGCACCGAACCACGGATCGGCCAGAAGTAAGCCCGGAAACAGTCAAAGGCAGGCAGACTGCCTTTGTGGCCGCCTTTGACGCGCGGCCTTTGAGCAGGTTGACCGGTCTTGCCAAAAGGCAGACGTATTCGGTCCTCTGAGAGGATCTGGTGAGCGGCAAAGCCCAAATGCGGGTGGCGCGCGAACCAGGCGGAACAGATTACATCTGCCCGGCACCCAACCGGCTGGTCTTCGGCGCGCTGTTGACGCCTTGCGACATGCCCAAAGAAATGGTCATCCGCTTCGTACTGGCACATGTGGTTACGGAATTAGCCGCTCAAGCCCACGGCCGTTTGCCCAGGTTCCGTGCAGCTCTCCGCTGGGCATTCGGACATAGACAACCGGATCCGGTTGCCCCCAATCAACCCAGACCACATCGCCATTGCGGGTACCGGTCCCTGCATAAGACTGGGCGCCAACCTGCCAGCTCATCTCGATCATGCCGCCGTTGTCACGGATCTGCACTGTGCCGGAGTACGTGCTGCCATCAGGATTGCGGCCTTCTGCACTGTAGCTGCCGCCGACACTTTGGGCGCCGGCTGGCACCGCAAACAAGGTCAGCGCCGCAAAACAGGCCAGGATTGTCCGGCGGGTTCCGGTCGCCAATGTCATATTCACCTCCATTTGGATTGCACCCAGTCTGCCTTGCGGACATCCGGCTGTCACCTGATTTGCGCATGTGTGCACAGGCATAACTGGTTCTGCGCACATTCAAATTGAGTTGTTTTGAACGTGATCGGCCGGCTCTCCACATGGGTTCCGTGACCCGCAGCATACCGCGGCACGCATGGTGAAACCCCGGCCGGAAGATCAATTCCGATAAGCAGGCCGGATTATGAAAGGATAGAAACCATGAATAAAGTAAAGGCACTGATCAGCGGTGTGGCTCTGTCGGTTGCGCTGGCAACCTCGGCAATGGCAGCAGGTGTTGAGATCAACGCATCCTCCACCGGCCTGGCCATGCAGGGCTATGACCCGGTCGCATATTTCACAGATGGTGCCCCCACCAAGGGCAGCTATAAAATCACAACTGTTTTCAATGACGCAACTTACCGCTTTGCCTCGGAAGAGCACAAAGCGGCCTTTGAGAAGAATCCCGAAGCCTATCTGCCGGCATACGGCGGCTATTGCGCCTTTGGTACTGCAATGGGCTTCAAATTCGACGGTGACCCGAACCACTGGAAGATCGTTGACAACACCCTGTACCTGAACCTGTCGGCTGACATTCAGGAACGCTGGGAAGGCGACATTCCGGGCATGGTGCAGAACGCCAACACCAATTGGGAAGACATCGCCGAAAAAACGCCGTCTGAATTGCAGGCGCAGTAAGGCACAAGCCACCACTCAAGTGCAAAAAAGCGGGCGGTGGGATCACCCACCGCCCGCCTCTTTAAGGAAAAGGCCGCGCCTGGAGCGCGGCCTTTTCAATGCAACATCAGTAAGCGAACTCACTGTAGATACGGCTTAAGTCGCCTTCCCAGGCACCATCGTAACGCGCCAAAAGCTCATCCGCAGGCACGTTGCCGCTGTCGAGACTGTCTTTCAGTGCGTTCAGGAAGTGGGTTTCATCTGGCACCAGCCCGCCTGCGCCCGGTCTTTGCCGCGCTTTGAGGCCGCTTTCGGAAATTGCCACCACCTCGCGGGAAAGCTCATGCATGCTGATGCCGTTCACCTTGGCTTGCAAACCATGCTCAGCGGCCGCAATACGCAGTCCTTCGCGGGTATCTGCATCCCACCCTTTGACCAGGTCCCAGGCTGCATCAAGAGCCGTTTGATCATAGGTCAGGCCAACCCAGAAGGCAGGCAGGGCACACAGGCGGCGCCAGGGTCCGCCGTCGGCGCCGCGCATCTCCATGAACTTCTTGATCCGCGCTTCCGGGAAGGCCGTTGTCAGGTGGTCCGCCCAATCCGACAGTAATGGCGTTTCACCCGGCAAAGCTGGCAATTCCCCTTTCAGGAAATCACGGAACGACATGCCCAGCGCGTTGATATACGCGCCGTTGCGGTAGACAAAATACATCGGCACATCGAGCGCATATTCCACGTAGCGTTCAAAGCCGAAGCCTTCCTCGAAGACAAACGGCAGCATGCCTGTGCGGGCATCATCGAGGTGGCGCCAGATGTAGCTGCGCCAGGATTTGTGACCGTTGGGCTTGCCCTCAAAAAAGGGGGAGTTGGCGAACAGCGCGGTAGCAACCGGCTGCAAAGCCAGGGCGACGCGCAGCTTTTGAACCATGTCTGCTTCGGAGCCGAAATCGATGTTGACCTGCACGGTGCAGGTGCGGCGCATCATGGCACGACCCATGGTGCCGACCTTTTCCATGTAGTCGTTCATCAGCCGGTAACGCCCCTTGGGCATCAGCGGCATTTGCTCATGCTGCCATTCAGGCGCCGCACCAAGCCCAATGAAGCCAACACCGATCTTGTCGGCAATATCTTTCACTTCGCGCAGGTGCGTATTCACCTCATCGCAGGTTTCATGAATGGTCTCTAGCGGGGCCCCGGACAGTTCCAAGGCACCGCCCGGCTCCAGGCTGACGTTGGCGCCGTCCTTTTCCAAACCAATCAGATTGCCAGCCTCGGTCACGGGCGCCCAGCCATAGCTGTCACGCAAGCCGGTCAGCACAGCTTCGATGGAGCGTTCACCGGCATAAGGCAGCGGTTTCAGAGTGTCCTTGCAATAGCCAAATTTTTCGTGCTCGGTTCCGATACGCCAGTCTTCCTTGGGCTTGCAGCCGTCGGCTAGATACTCGGCAAGCTGCTCGTGGCGTTCAATCGGTCCGCCGCCGGACTGGGGAATGGACATGCCTGGCACTCCGTCCTGTTAGAGATGTTTTGAAGGATCAGTCGTGGGCGGAATCGCCGGCAGTGTCAATGCAGGCGCTGATGATCCGGGCGACTGGCAGAGCGCTCCCAGATCACGACCTGGTGAGGGCCTGCATTGCGCAATACGCTCAGCATCTTCTCGGTCTTCAGACCCGGCAAGGCGGCAAAGACGTCGAACAATGCCTCATTGCCTTCAGCGTTGACAGGTATCGCAAGAGGCGCCTGGCCCGGCTGTTCCAGCAGCCAATGCGGCGGTTTCGACGAAGGATCAAGCGCCAGGCGTTCCAACTCGGACGCAGCCACCGCCCCGCCGGTCAAAGGGCCGAAATAGGCGATCTGCCCCTCATCAACCTGCACGACACCCGGTCCGCCCGTGCCGCTGCGAAAGCGCATACGCTGAGCGCCGATGATCGCAGTTACCAGCCCCGTTGCCACCAACGCCCAGCCAGTGATTGCCGTGAAGCCAAAGGACGCGAACGCCAGCTTGACGCCCAGAAGGAACATCAGAACAGCGGCTATAACTTCCCGCCAACGCCACAGTTGAGCGCGAGCCTCAGGGCGGATGAAACTCATGTGTTTCGCCTCATTCTTTCCGGTCGGGCAAGCACCCGGCCTGCCCTTCCTATCTGTGCGGTCCTGACGGCTGATGCAATGGCCCGTGCAAGTAAACTGTCCGATGCCCCGCCGTCATTCGCAACGAACCGTCACCGGCTCGCTGAACTCAATGATCCGGTAATCCCCGATTCTCTGGAAACCCAGCTTCTGATACGCCCTGACCGCTGCCGCGCCGGAAGCAAACAGGATAGCCTCCTGAACGCCTTCCTCATGCACCTCGGCCAGATGCAGCGCAACAGCGCGGCGGGCGAAGCCGCGGCTGCGCTGTCCGGGCGGTGTAAAGACGCCGCCGATCTGCACGATCTCTGGCAATGCCGCGTTAAAGGCAGTCATGGCTACTGGCAGACCGCCCAGTTCCAAAATCCGGCCCCGGCCGCTTTCCACCAGCTCCTCCGCCCGGCCAGTCGACCGCTGCCGGATTTCGGGCAGGTCTGCGGAGCCAAAAACCTCCTTGTCGTAGGCATGGCGCCATTCCGTGATCAGCGGCACGTCTTCGGGATGCATGGGACGCAGGGTGCTGCCGCCAGAGGGCAATTGCAAGTCTTTGAGAGGTAAGCGGAAATGAGGTTCAGTGTCGGAGAATCCGATCTGCTCCCAATCGACATTCAGAACCTCGAGCATCGCATCAGCCTGCCGCGCCTCGCCGTTCAGCGCCGCAATCCGCCGCCCGTCCAGCGCGCGCCGCAGCGCGCCGCCTGCAGCGGGTCCAATGCCAGGGGCCTCAAAGGTCAGGAAGCCGTCCTCTGTCAGGCCGAAGACACCGTTCAAACCACTTGCATCCTCGCTGAGCCAGACCGAGGTTGCCTTCGGGTGGCCAACCGCATTCAGCCCGTGATCACGCAGATTGCCCGACAGGAACATGGACGTTGCCGCGCGCGGAGCCAGGAACCCCTCAATTGCCTGCAAATCACCCTGTTCTGCCCTGCGAATCATCTTGCCCTCCATGATCTGAACCAGCCCTTGTATTGCCGCCCGAAACGGCAGGCCTGTACCGAGCATGTGGTGGCAACAGGGCCTAATCAACTCCGGGTTGCGATCAATTTAGCAGGAATTGGTTTCCAGAGTCTGAGTTCAGGGGGCAAGCAACCGTTTACCAGTCCCCCAGCGCCTGCTGCCAAAGGGTCATGGCTGCCACCGCAGCGGTGTCCGCACGCAGGATGCGGGGACCGAGGCTAACCACATGGGATTGCGGCAGGGTGTGGAGACGCTTGCGCTCGGCATCGGAAAACCCGCCTTCGGGGCCGATCAGGATCGCCCAGGGCGCCCCCGCCTGCGTCTGGGCAGCCAACTGCAGCGCCTTGCCCACCTCGGCCTCATCACAGAACATCAATTGCCGCTCCTGCGGCCAGGCGTCCAGCAGGCGCGAAAGTTTTTGCAGTTCGCCAACCTCGGGCACATATGTGCCGCCGCATTGCTCAGCAGCTTCAACCGCATGCGCTTGCAGCCGGTCCTGACGGATACGCTCGGAATTGGTGAACTCGGTCTGCACCGGCAGGATGCGGGCGGCGCCCATCTCTGCCGCTTTTTCGACAATGAAATCGGTGCGTGCCTTCTTGATCGGCGCGAACATCAGCCACAGATCCGGCGGCAGCTGTAGCGGCTTGGTCTGTTCGCGGCATACAAGCGTACCGCCGCGCTTGCCGGCCTCGGCAACCTCCGCCAGCCATTCGCCATCCTGTCCATTGAACAGCGCCACATGCGCACCGGCGCCCTGCCGCATAACCCCGAACAGGTAATGCGCCTGATCACGATCCAAGGGAACCGATTGCCCTGCCCCCAAAGGGTGCTCTACATACAGTCTGATTTTTGCACTCATGGGGTCCTACATATGCAAGGCCAGAAGCCAGCACCAGAGGGTCAGGTCGCGGACGCGGTCAAGGGAAACTGGGTGGACATATATGCCCCGGAATGGACCCGGCCCTATCTGCGCCTCAGCCGTGCCGACCGGCCCATTGGCACCTGGCTGCTGCTGATCCCCTGCTGGTGGGGGCTGGCCCTGGCCATCCTGGCAGACCAAAGCCCGCGCTGGAGCGACCTGTGGATCGCCATTGGCTGTGCAGCCGGCGCCTGGCTGATGCGCGGCGCGGGCTGCACATGGAACGATATAACCGACCGCAATTTCGACGGCGAAGTGGAACGCACCCGCTCGCGCCCGATCCCTTCGGGCCAGGTCACAGTCAAAGGCGCGCTGGCCTGGATGGGGCTGCAATGTCTTCTAGGCCTGGCGATCCTGCTGACCTTCAACCAAGCGACCATCGCTATGGGCATCCTGTCGCTGCTGCCAGTAACTGTTTACCCTTTTGCCAAACGCTTTACCTGGTGGCCGCAGGTGTTTCTGGGCCTCGCCTTCAATTGGGGCGCCATGTTGGCCTGGGTCGCACATACCGGCACAATGGGCTGGCCTCCGGTGCTGCTGTATCTGGCCGGCATCGCCTGGACGCTGTTTTATGACACTATCTATGCTCATCAGGACACAGAGGACGACGCGCTAATCGGTGTGAAATCCACCGCCCGGCTGTTTGGCACAGAAACTCCGATGTGGCTGCGCCGTTTCATCGTGGCCTTTGTCTGCCTGATGGCCATGGCGGTGATCGGGGCAATGCTGGAAACGGCCTCTGTGCTGGCATTGGTGCTGGCGCTGGCAGCGCCCTGGGCAATGGGCTGGCACCTGACCTGGCAGCTGCGTATTTTTGACGCGGAGAACAATACCCGGCTGCTGCAATTGTTCCGGTTGAACCGCGATACCGGCCTGATCCCGCTCATCTTCTTTGCCTTGGCCATGTTCGCGTGATTGAACCATTTCTCTGCGCAGGGTAAGAGCCATTAACTGACCAAGGGAAACTGCCGCCACATGCGCTTGTCCTCTCTGCTGATCCCAGGCTTGGCCTTCACTGCCGCCGCAGGGCTGAGCCTTGTTGCTGCCGGGTTTGCCGTCACCACGGTGGAACGCAGCACCGAAACCGCGGTACGGCAGTCGCTCGACGCTGCCGGGCATACCTGGGCCGAAGTCACGGCGGACGGTCTGCAAGTCCTGGCCGAAGGCACGCCCCCCGACGAGGCGACCAGGTTCACAGTGATTTCTCTGATCGGCAGCGTGGTGGATGCGGCACGGATCATCGACGGGATGGAAGTTCCGCCGACCAAAGGGCTGACACCACCGCGGTTTTCCGCGGAAATTCTGCGCAATGACAGCGGCATTTCGATTATCGGCTTGATTCCGGAAGGATCCGGCCGCGAGGCAATGGTCGAACAGTTGAACGCCTTAGCAGCGGACGGCAGCGTGGCGGACCTTCTGGAAACGGCTCAGTACACCAAACCCGACGGCTGGCAGCAGGCCCTGGATTTTGCCGTGGAAGCATTGAAACTGTTGCCACGTGCCAAGATTTCAGTAGAGGCCGGCGCGGTTTCCATCACCGCCATTTCAGGCAGTGAAGAAGCCAAGCACCAGCTGGAGGAGCAGCTTGGCCGACTGGCTCCGCCAGGATTGCGGCTGGCAATGGATATCGCGGCGCCAAGGCCGGTGGTTACCCCATTCACCTTGCGGTTCCTGCTGACCAAGGACGGCGCCCAGTTTGATGCCTGCACCGCCGAGAGTGAAGCCAGCCGCAGGCGCATCCTCGACGCCGCACAAGAGGCCGGACTGCAAAGCGATACGGACTGTGTGATCGGCATGGGCGTGCCCTCACCCAACTGGGCCCGCGCAGCAGAGCTGAGCATCGCCAGCCTGGCTGAACTGGGTGGCGGTTCCGTAACCATTGCCAATGCCGACATCACCCTTGTTGCTGCAGAAGGCACTGCCAGCGGCACCTTCGACCATGTGGTCGGAGAGCTGGAAACCGCCCTGCCCCGTGTTTTTGCCTTGCACGCAGTGCTGCCGGTTCCCGTGGCATCTGACACCGCCGGCCCTCCGGAGTTCACTGCGACCCTCAGCCCCGAAGGCCAAGTCCAGCTGCGAGGCCGACTAAGTGACGCCGCCCTGCGCACCGTAGCCGACAGCTATGCCAAGGCACGCTTTGGCTCGGCGAATGTGCATACGGCCACCCGGGCCGTTGCGGACCTGCCGGCCGATTGGCCGGTGCGGGTGCTGGCGGGTTTGGAAGCGCTCTCATATCTGCAGCGCGGTTCAGTGACGGTAACGCCGGAAAACCTGGAATTGCGCGGCATGAGCTACCGCAAGAACGCCCCTTCCGAAATCGCGCGCTTTTTGTCTGCCAAGCTGGGCGAAGCAGAGACTTATGACCTTGATGTATCTTACCAAGAACCGCCGGCCCCCAAGGATCAGCCAATCCCGCCGGAGTTGTGCGAAGCCCAGCTCGCCGGTGCTCAAAGCGAGTCGAAAATCACTTTTGAACCGGGCTCTGCCACCATTGCGGCGGAAAGCGCCGGCACCATGGACCGGATAGCCGAAGTCCTGAGCCGCTGCGGCCCGGTCCGCCTGGAGATCCAAGGCCATACCGACAGCCAGGGCCGTCAAGCCATGAACCAGAACCTTAGCCAGGCGCGCGCGCAATCAGTTCTGAATGAATTGCGCGCGCGCCGGGTGGTGACCTCGACATTTGCTGCCAAAGGTTACGGCGAAAGCGAACCGATTGCCGACAATGGCACCGAGGAAGGCCGCGAAGCCAACCGCCGCATAGAATTCAAGCTGATCCGTCCGGCGGAGCAGACACAAACAAGCGACGACGGCAGCAGCCCGGAAGCCGAAAGCGCAGATGATGCACAGGAGACACCAGAGGAATGAACAGGACAGAGTTCATCATCACCACCGCGATCATCCTGTTTGTGGCTTTTGCCATGGGGTGGTTCGCCAATTGGCTGGTGCACCGGTTTACCCGCGTGCGGCAAAGCGATGTCGCCGATCTCGACCGAATGAGCCAGGAGCTGCATGAGGCAGAGGAAACCCGGGATCAGGCGATCACCTATCTGCAGCAGCGCGAGGCGGAGCTGACCAATCAGCTGACCCAAACCGAAGCGGAGTTGCGTGCGGCAATGGATGGCCTGCGCGAAGCCCGCCGCGAAACCGAGGAACTGCGCAGCCAGATCCCGCACTGATAACAGAGCCCAGCGCGGCACTCCCGCGCCTGCAGACCGCACTGGCTGCGCCAGCACAGTCTGATCAGCCTTGGGCGTGGCGCCGCGCAAAGCGCGGCGCCACCCCCCCGGGCCCCCCCCCCCCTGCTCCCGCCCGGGGGGGGGGGCGCCCCCCCCCCCGGCCCCCCCCACGCCCAACAGGCGGAAATCATCTTTGATGATTGATCAACTGGCGGGAGATTTTCCGCCCTGCCAGCGCTTCAGTGCATCTTCATCAGCGTCCTTGGCGGCCACCCAATCCGCCCCGCCGCCGCTGAGGATTTCCTTCTTCCAGAATGGGGCACGGGATTTCAGGTAGTCCATCAGATACTCTGCCGCCTCAAACGCATCCTTGCGATGACGGGCGGCGGTGGCGACCATCATGATACGTTCGCCCGGGGCCAAGCGACCATGCCGATGGATCACAAGCGTATCGGCCAGTGACCAGCGGTCCATGGCCTCTTCGGCGATGGCCGTCAGTGCCTTTTCGGTCATACCAGGGTAATGCTCGATTTCCATCGCTTGAAGGCCGCCTTGATCAGCGTCCCGCACCACACCCGTGAATGTTACCACAGCGCCTGCATTCGCAACTCCTGCGGCAAAGGCATCGCTCTCTGCGCCAAGCTCAAAGGCGGCTTCCTGCACGGAGATCCGCATCGCCTCAGCCTCCGGTCATTGGCGGAAAGAAGGCCACCTCGCGCACGCCCTCCAAAGATGCATCAAACTCCGACAGCTCCTGATCCAATGCGACCCGCAGTGCAGACAGATCAGAAAAAGCCGCCGCATAGCGCTCTTCGCGCGCGCGCAGCTCCTCTACCAGATCGGCGACGGTGGCCGCTGACGTTTCCACCTGTTCGCGCGGCAGACCGATGCGTTCACGCACCCAGGCGAAATACAGAACATCCATCAATGCACTTCCTTCAGATGTGGCATCGCCTTGCGCAGATAATCGACCCCTGTAATGGCGGTTAGCGCCGCAGCAATCCACAGCAGCCAAAGCCCGATACGGCCAGTCCAGATCATCCCGTCGAATTTCCAGCGCAATCCCATTTCGTCGGACACCTGCCCGGTCATGATCTGGTCAATCAGCGCCTGGTCCATACCAAAGGACGACATCACCAGGTAATGTTCAAAAATACCCTGCGAAAACAGCGTCGCGATGGCGATCATCTGGGCGGTTGTCTTCCACTTGGCAAGTCTGGTCACCTTCAGCGTGCCGGCGGTATCTCCCAAGAATTCACGCAGGCCGGACACAAACACCTCGCGGAACAGGATCACCGTCGCAGGCAGCACCAGCCAGGGGGTCCATTGTTCGGCGGCATAGCCCACCAGAATCATCAGTGCAATCACAACCATCGCCTTGTCGGCAATCGGATCCAGCATGGCTCCCATCTTGGTTTCCTGCTTCCAGGCCCGCGCCAGATAGCCGTCGAACCAATCGGTCACGGCTGCTGTCACAAACAGCAGAAGGGCAAACCAATCTGCATAGGGGCGGCTGAAATAGAGAAACATCACGGCCAAGCCGGGCGCTGCAATCAGCCGCAGCAGGGTGAGGATATTGGGCAAAGTCCACGTCATGCCGCGCACATTATCTGGCTGTTCGGCAAGTGGAAAGCAGGCTTCGTCAAAATTCGGCAATCGCCTGTGTGGACCGGCTGCGGCCAACGGCGGCAATCAACACTACATACACGCAATGCGTGTCACATTCACCCAATGGAGGTGTCCAGCAAGGCACCTTTCTTTTCCCCATGATGACTGGAGTGGTCGAATTTGCGATGGACCTCATTCAACCGGTCCCGGTCCAAAAAGATGTGATTGTGGATCACCCGCTGCAAATCCTCTTTGGCAAATTTCAAGGCCTCAGCCTCGGTCTCTGCCAGCCCGGAGCCTTTGAGTTTATTCAGATCCTTGGCTATCTTGTCGCATTCCTTCTTGGCCTTGTCCAAATGCTGTGCCTCGTGGACCAGACAGCAGGCATAGAACCGGTACCATTCAATCAGCGCCCGCGGGGTCAGTCCGCTGACAGAACGTTTCGGGCATCGGACTGTCGTGTGTAGGATCAGTTTCAGCGCGGAGACCTTTGCAGTCACTTCAAACCATCCGGTTTTCTTGTCGATCCTGGGCTTGCCCTCTGCAACGTATTTCCCCTTGGCCGTCAGGCACTCCAGTTCCGTGGTGGTCAGAAACGCCACCTTCTTGTTGTCGTTGGGGTCTTTCGGCCCCTTTGTTTTGATACTTTTGGCAATGTCGGGCAGCGTTTTTCCCGACACTGAGTAGGTGTCATAGACAACATTTTTCACGGTCAAGGATACCGGCATAATTTCTCCGCCCAGTCACAAGCTGTCCTGCTAACGTAGCGCGGTTGCCCTTCAACTCAAAATCAGCTTGCTAACCTTGCGCGTGGAAATGGTCATAGATCCGCTCCGCCAAAGCTTCCGAGATCCCCTCAACCGCTTTCAGGTCGACCAGGTTGGCGCGGCTCACGGCCTTGGCGCTGCCGAAATGCGCAAGCAATGCCCGCTTGCGCGATGCCCCGACACCCGGCACCTCGTCCAGCGGAGTGGCACTCAGTGCCTTGGCGCGTTTGGCGCGGTGGGTACCGATGGCAAACCGGTGCGCCTCATCCCGCATCCGCTGAATAAAGTAGAGCACCGGGTCATTGCGCTGCAAGGCGAACACGCGCGCGCCCGGGCGGTAGAACTCTTCTTTGCCATGGTCGCGGTCTACGCCCTTGGCAACCCCCACCATTGGGATGTCCTGGACCCCGTGTGTTTCCATGATTTCTGCCACTGCAGAAACTTGCCCGGCACCGCCGTCAATCAGCAGAAAGTCGGGCCAGAGGCCTTTTTCGCGGTCTGGATCTTCCTTCAGAAGGCGCGAGAAACGGCGATTCAGCACTTCCTTCATCATGCCAAAGTCATCACCCGGCACCAGATCATCACCCTTGATGTTGAATTTGCGGTAGGCGTTTTTCCTGAAACCTTCCGGCCCCATGACAATCATACCGCCAACTGCGTTTGTGCCCTGTATGTGAGAGTTGTCGTAAACCTCGATCCGCTGCGGCGGCCCTTCCAGACCAAAGGCTTCCGCCAGCCCGCGCAGCAGTTTGGCCTGGGTTGCGCTTTCAGCCATGCGCCGGGCCAGGCTTTCACGGGCATTGCGCACGGCAAAGGCAACCAGTTCGGTCTTTTCGCCGCGCTGGGGCACCAGCAGTTCCACCTTGCGCTCTGCTTTTGCGCTCAGCGCCTCCTCCATCAAGTCGGCATTTTCGATGCCATCAGACAGGATCAGCTGCCGCGGTGGTTCCTTGTTGCTGTAGAATTGCCCAAGAAAGGCCTCCATGATCTCCGCCGGGCTATTGTCGGCATCAACCCGCGGATAGAAGTCCTGATTGCCCCAGTTCTGGTTGGCACGAATGAAAAAGACCTGCACACAAGCCTGTCCGCCATCCATATGAAGGCCGATCACATCTGCTTCTGCCACGCCGCGCGGATTGATGCCTTGCGAGGTCTGCACCTGGGTCAGCGCCTTTATTCGGTCGCGCAGCGCCGCCGCGCGTTCGAACTCCATCGCCTCAGATGCTGCCATCATCTGTTCCGCCAGCTCTTCCTGAATTTTGGTGGACCGACCCGACAGGAAACGTTCTGCATCACGAACGCTGGCAGCATAATCCTCCTCGCTGATCAGCCCCGTGCAAGGCGCGGTGCAGCGTTTGATCTGGTGTTGCAGGCAAGGCCGGGTGCGGGTCTCGAACATCGAATCCGAACAATTGCGCAGCAGGAATGCCTTTTGCAGCTGGTTCAGCGTCCTGTTCACGGCACCTGCACTGGCAAAGGGGCCGAAATAGCTGCCCTTCTGCTTGCGGGCGCCGCGGTGTTTCTTGATCTGTGGAAAGGCGTGGTCCTTGGCGACCAATATATTGGGAAAGCTTTTGTCATCACGCAGCAGCACGTTGTACTTGGGCTTCAGCTGCTTGATCAGGTTTTGCTCCAAGAGCAATGCTTCTGTTTCGGTACGGGTGGTCAGAAACATCATTGAAGTCGTCAGAGCGATCATCCGCTCAATCCGCGGACTGTTGCCCGGCCGTGTGTAGTTCGACACCCGCGCCTTAAGATTGCGTGCCTTGCCCACATAAAGAACCCTGCTGTCCGCATCCAGCATCCGGTAAACGCCGGGCGAAGCATCCAGTGTTTTTACATAATCCTTGATCACCGCATATCCGGTGCGGGCAGGCGTTTCGAGAGAGTTATCGGAAGGCAGGTCAGTCATGCGTCCAGACATATGATTCCCTGCCATCGGCTGCAATGTTTGCCTGCCCGGATCAAGAGTGAGGAAATCCACGGAAGTTGTGGATAACTACGGAGATATCTTTGGGCTATCCCGCCTTTTCCCTTATTTCAGAGCGGTTTTGGATAAACGCCTAAATTTTAGGCAATATGGTAAGATATTGATTTAATGGAAAACTTTTCCTTCCACCTGTCAACGTTTTGAAAAGAAAGATTCTTTTGTAACGCTTCTGTGACGGAACGTGCAACGGTGCAAAACTTCTGGCGAAAGAGACGGTTTTACCCCGATATGCGTCACTCAAGCCCTTCGCTGTCCGGGGTTTGCCAGCCAAGATGCTGACCGCCGTCGACGCAAATCATCTGCCCTGTCACGGCCTTCGCCTGCAAAAGATAGCTGAGCGCCGCAGTGACATCCTCCGCATCAGCGCCGCGCTGAAGAATTGTGGCTTTGCGCTGACGGAAAAACTGGTCCTCGCTTTGCCGTGCGCCCTGCAAGGTCGGGCCAGGGCCGATCGCGTTGACCCGGATCTTCGGCGCCAGTGCCTGAGCCGCGGTTTGGGTCAGCGTCCACAGCGCCGATTTGGCCAGGGTATAGGTCATAAACTCCGGCGTCAGCTTGCGCACCCGCTGGTCGATCATGTTGACTGCCAGCCCCCAGGCGCGCGGCTCTCCTCCGCGATCCATCTCCAGCGGCACGTCTTGTTCAGCCATCGCCTGCAACAACAGAAACGGCGCTCTTAGATTGCTGTTCAGATGCCGGTCCCAGCTGATCCGCGTGGCGGTACAAAGCGTGTCATATTCAAAAACGGAGGCGTTATTAACCAGACATGACACGGGACCGCCCAACGCCTCAGCTGCGCGCGGCAGTAGCGAACTGGCCTGCTCCTCTTCCATCAGGTCCGCCTGCAAAGTCAGGGAACGACGGCCCAGTGCACGGATCTGCGCCGCTGTCTCCTCTGCATCGTCGGCCGAAGACGCGTAGTGAACCGCGACATCGCAGCCTTGCGCCGCAAGCCGCAAAGCCATAGCGCGGCCAAGCCGCCTGCCCGCTCCGGTCACCAATGCCCGCATCTGCGCCCCCTGCTGATAGTGCAGTAAAACGTTAGAACAGGACGAACATATACGCCAGATACAGCGCCGTCAGAACGCCCCCCCAAACTCGGGTTATGTCCTGTTTGAAAAAGACAAAAGGGATGAGCAGCAGCGAAGCGGCCAGCATGACCCACAGGTCGAAATACAGGAACTCAGGATCGACACTGATCGGTCCAACAAAGGTGGCAATGCCGATAATGGCCAGCAGGTTGAACATATTGGAGCCAATCACATTGCCCAGCGCGACATCCGCCTGGCGCTGCATCGCCGCCATCACGGTGGTCGCCAGCTCCGGCAGCGACGTACCGATGGCGACCAGCGTCAGGCCGATTACGGTCTCGGTGATCCCGTAAGTGCGGGCGATGACAGTCGCATTGTCCACCAGCAGATCGGCACCCAGCGGCAGGCCAATCAACCCAAGAAGAAGGTAGGTGCAGACCCGCCAATAAGGCATGTCAGGATCGGCTTCCTCAATCTCTTCGAGGTCGTCATCACAGGCGCATTCCTTGCCGTTTCGGCGATGGTTGCGCGCCTCATGGAAAGCCACCCCCAGCACGCCTGCCAACACCGCCAGCAGGATCAAACCGGACCAGATGGTAAAAGTTCCACAAAACGCCAGGCCGATGAACAGAAAGGACGCTCCCAGCATGAAAATGTAGTTCTTGCGAGTGTTGCATTCGCTGGTGTGAAGGGCGCGCATTATGGCGGGGATGCCCAGCACCAATAGAATATTGGCGGTGTTGGAGCCAACAACATTGCCCAGGGCGATGCCATCCGCGCCTTCATGCACTGCACTGATGGCGATCAAGAGTTCAGGAGCTGAGGTGCCAAAGGCAACAATCGTCAGGCTGACGATCATCGCGGGCACCCCCAGCCGCAGGCTCAGATTCACCGCACCCCGAACCAGCGCATCGCCGGCCAGCAGCAGGATGACCAACCCTAGGGCGGAATACAGCCATGGCATCATTTGCCAGGCCCTCCTTTCTTGCAGGCACACAGGCCTTTGCCGATCCGGAAGCGACCGCAGGACGGGCAGCGCTTGGAATTGATCTGTTTCTGGCCGGGAAAGCGCAGCTTGCCGAACATCGCCATCACAGCCATCACCACCAGAAAGATTGCAACGATCTTGAACAGCACGTCAGAGCCCGAAACGCGCATATTCTGCACGCTCCTCAATTCCCGTCAGCGCATCCTGCGCAACTTGCATGCCGAAGCGGCTGAGCAGAGGTTTCTTGAGGCCATAGCGGCGGAAGCGGGCTTTCTCGCCGAACCGTTCTTTCATCTTGGGCTTCAGGTGGCCGATGCCGTCTATCAGGCCCAATTCCTCAGCCCGCCGCGCCAGCCAGATTTCTCCGGTGAACAGGTTTTCATCGGTTTTCAGCTTGGGGCCACGACGTTCCGTAACGTGATCAATGAAGTTCGCATGGATGTCGTTCAGGATCACCTTGAGCCGTTTCACGTCGTCCGGGCTTTCCGGGCGGAATGGGTCCAGCATGGATTTGCTCTCACCCGCGGTGTAAATCCGACGCTCAACACCCTGGCGGGCCAGCAGAACATGGGCACCGAAACCGGCAGAGATTACTCCGACGGACCCAAGTACGGAACTTGCATCAGCCCAGATTTCATCCGCGGCAGCCGCCAGCCAGTAGCCCCCTGAGGCTGCGACGTCCTCGACGAAAGCATAGACCGGTATGTCTAGTTCTTCTGACAGCCTTCGGATGCGGGCGCCAATCAGCGAGCTTTGTACCGGCGAACCGCCGGGCGAGTTGATTTCCAGCGCGACGGCGGCGGGTTTGCCTTTGCGGAAGGCGCGCTCAAGAACCGGGGCCAGCGCAGCATCGCTGAGGGAGCCGCGGCCCGGCATACCAATGGCGCCATTGAGGCGGACCACCGCCACCAGCGGCTGTCTTTTCAGGAAAGGCAGGTGAAATCTCATGGCGCCGATGTAGAGCCCCCCCCGCGGTGAAACAAGGTGCGGCCCGGAGGGAAATGCCCTCAAATGCAAAAACCGCACAGCCACGGGCAATTTTGCAACGCCCGTTCCCGCCGCATTCCTGGTGCGTCTGCCCGTCTGCTTGGCAGCTTGAAGCCACCTCTGTCCGATTGGACCGGGCGCCGGTGGTATTTACGGCCCGCGCAGCGTCACGAGGTCATCCGGGCGGCACGACCGAAGGGCGCCAAATTGGCTGGCGGCCTTCGTTGTTCTGTGTCCTTTGGGTCAGGCCCGGATGCGCCAGCCGGTCTTAAAGATCCACCAGATAACGCCCATACAAGCCAGCGTGAAGCCGCCGATGGCGCAAAGGCTCAGCAAAACAGGCACATCCGCCTGGCCAAAGAAGGCCCAACGGAAACCTGAGACCAAGTAAACCACAGGATTGAAAAGGGTGATTGTCTGCCAGAACTGCGGCAACATCGAGATCGAATAGAAAGAGCCGCCCAGGAACACAAGCGGCGTAACCACCAGCAATGGCACCAGCTGCAGCTGTTCAAAATTCCGGGCCCAAATGCCGATAATGAAGCCCATGAGCGAGAAGCTGAGGCAGGTCAGCACCAGAAACGCCACCATTGCCAATGGATGCTGAACAGCCAGATCGACAAACAGCGAGGCGGTGCACAGGATGACCGTTCCTATGAACAGCGACTTCGTCGCAGCCGCTCCGACAAACCCCGCGACCACCTCCAGGAAATTGATCGGTGCTGACAGGATCTCGTAAATGTTGCCGATGAATTTGGGGAAAAAGATCCCAAAAGAAGCGTTTGAGATACTTTGGGTGATAACCGACAACATCACCAGTCCCGGCACGATAAAGGCGCCGTATTCGACACCGTCGACCTCCTGAATGCGGCTGCCGATGGCGCTGCCGAACACCACAAAGTAAAGTGAGGTCGAAAGAACGGGCGAAATGAAACTTTGCAGGAATGTGCGCCAGAACCGCGCCATTTCCGCCCTATAGATCGTGGCAACAGCTGTCCAGTTCATGCTGCATCTCCTGAAACGGATTCGGTCTGTAATTTTTCTCCCGACACCAGGCCGACAAAGATATCCTCCAGACTGGATTCCCGCGTCTGCACATCTGCCAGCACCAAACCGGCCTGCGCCACATCATTCAGCAGCGTGGTGATGCCGGTGCGTTCTGCCCTTGTGTCATAGCTGTAAAGCAGGGCCTTGCCGTCATTCACAAGCTGCAAGCTGTGTTGTGCCAGCGACTCAGGAATTGCGGAGACCGGTGCGCTCAGCTGCACTTCCAGCTGCTTCTGTCCCATCCGTGCCATCAGCTGGTCTTTTTCTTCGACCAGCAGCAGCTCGCCATTTGCAATCACCCCGACCCGGTCGGCAATCGCTTCAGCTTCCTCGATGTAATGAGTGGTCAGAATGATGGTAACGCCATCCGCTTTGAGCTCTTGCACAATCTCCCACATGTCCTTGCGCAGCTCTACATCGACACCTGCCGTTGGTTCATCCAGAAACAGGATGCGCGGTTCATGGGCCAGAGCCTTGGCGATCAGAACCCGCCGTTTCATGCCACCCGACAGGTCCATAATCCGGCTGTCCCGCTTCTCCCACAGCGACAGCTTGCGCAAGATCTCTTCCACCAATGCCGGATTGGCGGGTTTGCCGAACAGCCCGCGTGAGAACGTGACCGTATCCAGAACCCCGGTGAAAGGCTCCAGTGTGATTTCCTGAGGCACCAGCCCGATCAGGGCGCGTGCGCGCCGGAAATGCGTGACATTGTCAAATCCGCCAACACTGACGCTGCCGGAGGTTCCGTTGGTGATTCCGCAAATTGTCGAAATCAGGGTTGTTTTCCCTGCCCCGTTGGGACCGAGAAGAGCCAGGATTTCGCCTTCTTCAATGTCCAGCGAGACGCCTTTCAGAGCCTGAAAACCGCCTTCGTATGTTTTGCGCAACTCGTGGATGGACAGGATCGCCGCCATAGTGTCTCCGGGGTGGTCTCAAATCTCAGCCACCCTAGCGGCGGTTCGTCGCATCGACCAGCCCTGCACCATGGAATGCGCTGCAGAATGGCCTGTGCATCAGCGCAGGGTTCACCCGCGGCCGGTGACCTTGCTGAACCAGCCTTTTTTCTCTTGTTCCTCGTCCGAAAGCTCAGCGTTGCCGTTGCCCTCCTGCGGCGCCAGATGTGCCTGGAGGTTGGCAAAAAACTGATCTGCCATCTTCTTGGCGAAACCATCAATGATCCGGCTGCCCAGTTGCGCCAGCTTGCCACCGACTTTCGCCTCTACTTCATAGGACAGGAGCGTGCCGGTTTCCGACCGTGCCAGTACCACCACGGCCCCGCCTTTGGCAAACCCTGCCGCACCGCCCTTGCCCTCGCCCAGGATAGTCAGCTTGTTGTTTTCAACCAAGTCCGACAAGTTGACCTGCCCCTTGAACGTGGCTTTGACGGGGCCAACCTTCTGAGTGACCGTTGCCTCAAAGCCGTCTTCCGGCGTGCCTGTCACTTCCTGCGCTCCTGGTATGCAGGCTTTCAGAACCGCCGGAGACAGAAGCGCCGCATAGACAGCTCCAGGATCAGCAGCGATCTCCTTTTGGTCACTCATCTGCATAGGCTGGGTCTCCCTGGCGTTTCATTTCATCTTCTTTCAGACCTAGCTGCCCTGCCTGGCCCTGCCAAGCCCGCAGGGGACTGCCCGGCTCCGCTTGCCCGTTGTCCTCGCGGTCGGCAAACACCGTCTCTGAAACGGCAGAGCAGCAGCGACTGACACCGTCAATATGGCAGCCCTACGTAGTTTTCTGCCATCGAAGCCTGTGCCGCATCCGACGAAAACAGATAGTCCAGCTCTGCAGATTGCAGCCGCAGGTCGGTCTCCGACCCGTCCGGCGAGCTGTGCAAAAGGTTCGTCATCCACCAGCTGAACCGTTCGGCCTTCCAAACCCGCGCCAGCGCCTTTTCCGAATAGGCGTCCAGCCCGGCACAGCTGCCTTTCACGTAGTATTCCAACAGCCCGTGATAGAGATAATGAATATCCGACGCAGCCAGGTTCAGCCCCTTGGCTCCGGTCGGCGGCACGATGTGCGCCGCGTCCCCGGCCAGAAACAGATTGCCATAGCGCATTGGCTCTGCCACGAAACTGCGCAGCGGAGCGATGGATTTTTCAATAGAAGGTCCAGTCTGCAAAGCTGCAGCAACATCCGCTGGCAGCCGCCGTTTCAACTCCGCCCAGAAAGCTTTGTCGCTCCAGTCCTTCGCCTGATCCGTCGATGGCACTTGAATATAGTAGCGGCTGAGAACCGGGCTGCGCAGCGAGCACAAGGCAAAACCGCGTTCATGCCGGGCATAGATCAGCTCGTCCGACACTGGCGCTGTTTCAGACAAAACCCCAAGCCAGCCGAAAGGATAGATCTTCTCGTATTCCTTCAGCACATCTGCGGGAATCGATTTGCGGCTGACCCCGTGGAACCCGTCGGCACCAACAATGAAATCGCACTCGGCCCGCTGAGAGACACCGTCCAGCTCCCAAGTCACAAAGGGACGCGCATCGTTCAAGGCATGAAGTTGCACGTTCTGTGCTGTGTGGATTACCACCCCGCCCATCGCATCCCGCGCCTGATACAGGTCGCGGGTTACTTCAGTCTGCCCATAGACCATCACGGTTTCGCCGCCGGTGCGGCTTGCAAGGTCAATCCGGTTCAGCTGTCCCTGATGGGCGATACAGAACCCCGCGTGGACTTCGCCTTCCCGGTCCATGCGCCTGCCGCAGCCTGCCTCGCGCATCAAGTTTACAAATCCATGTTCCAGCACGCCCGCCCGGATGCGGCCCATCACATGGCTCCGTGTCTGCCTCTCCAGCACGATGGAGCTGATCCCTTTGCGATGCAAAAGTTGCGACAGCAGCAGCCCGGACGGGCCGCCGCCGATGATGACGACCTGTGTTTGAAGTGCGGACATGCGCGTTCCCCAAGAGACCTCAGCGTTTCGTGCGAAGGAAAGTATGCGCTGTTTATGCCTGCTAGCGAATGGACCATACACGCCAGAAATTGTATATTTCGCACATGAGCACCTCACCCCGCATCGATAGCTTCAGCCTGTTTGGTGAGACTTCCGAACTTGCAGATATCCTGCATGTTGAAACCATTCGCGCACGATCTGAACTGCACGACTGGGAACTGAGGCCGCACCGGCATGCACGTCTGCACCAGTTTTTGGTTCTGAACGGCGGCGGCGGTTCGACGAAAATTGACGGTTTCACCCATTCTCTGGTGCCGCCCTGCCTGATCAATGTGCCCCGCGGCGTTGTGCATGGTTTCCGGTTTGACAGCGGCACCAGCGGCTGGGTTGTCACCCTGGCCTCAGACCTTCTGGACCAGCATCTGGCATCCGGAGAGGGCGTGGGCATTCTTCTGGATCAGCCAGCGGTGCTGCCATTACCTGCCAGTCTGCAGGGCGTGACTGAACAGCTTTTCCGCGAATACTCCGGCCACGAATTTGGCAGGGCCCAGATGCTGCGCAGCTTGGCTCTTTCTGCAGTCACCCTGACTGCACGCTCCATTGCCAGCGGCAAAAATGTCTCTGCTCTGCCCATAGTCAGCCCGCTGTTCTCCCGATTCGAAGCGCTAGTAGAACGCGATTTCCGGCTGCGCCGACCATTGTCGGAATACGCCGCTGAACTGGCTGTCTCACCCACTCATCTGAACCGGGTCGCGCATCAGGCCACCGGGCAGCCTGCCTCGGCACTGGTCAACGGCCGGGTTCTGCGCGAAGCGCGTCGGCTGCTAATCTATACCAGCCTGACGGCCGCTCAGATTGCCTATGAGCTCGGCTTCGCCGACCCTGCGCATTTCAGCCGGGTGTTTGCAAAGGGAACCGGAATGCCGCCACGGAAGTTCCGCCAGCAGGTTGCCGCAGGCCCCTAGCCCGCCGCACACTGCCAGCGCCGAACACCACAGAGAGGGGCACCAAATGCTGCAGGGCATCCGCATTTTGGAAGTAGAAGGGCTGGGGCCCGGCCCTTTTGCCGCGATGTTGCTGGCCGACCTCGGAGCAGACGTAATCTGTATTAACCGCACAGGCGGTGGTGTCACGCCCGGGATGCCTGAACACTCGTTACTGGACCGTGGAAAGCGTTCGATAGAGCTGGATCTCAAGAACGCCAACGATTTGGAAAGGTTTCTTGCTCTGACTGTCACCGCCGACGGGCTGATTGAGGGCTTCCGCCCCGGCGTGATGGAGCGGCTGGGGCTGGGGCCGGAACAATGCCATGCAGTGAACCCAAGCCTGGTCTATGGCCGGATGACCGGCTGGGGCCAGGACAGCCCGCTGGCCCATGCGGCGGGCCATGACCTCACCTACATCTCGCTGTCGGGCGCTTTGTGGTATGCCTCAGCCCCCGGCGATGCACCGATATCGCCCGCCACTCTGACCGGCGATATCGGTGGCGGTGCAATGTATTTGGCTGTCGGCATGCTGGCAGGCCTTCTAAAGACCAGGGCCACGGGGAAGGGCTGCGTGGTAGATGCGGCGATCTATGACGGATCAGCCCATATGATGAACCTTTTGATGAGCATCCGGCAGGCCGGAAACTTTGGCGTCACACGTGGCGCAAACCTGCTCGATGGGCCGCATTGGAGCCGCACCTATGCCTGCGCCGACGGAGGCTATGTCTCGGTCCAATGCCTGGAGCCGCAGTTCTATGCGCTGTTTCTGAAAATACTGGGGCTGGCGGAGGATGCTGCATTTCAGCAGCAGCATGACAAAACCCAATGGCCCGCCCTGACCGGCCGTCTTGCCGGAATCTTCGCCAGCCAGCCGCGCGATCATTGGGCAGCTCTATTCGAAGGATCAGATGCTTGCGTGGCGCCGGTGCTGAACCCCGAAGAAGCGCTGAAGCATCCAATGAACGCCCGCAGCGCCTGGGTGACGGCGGGGGGCATACTGCAGGCCGCCCCTGCCCCTCGCTTTTCAGGCCAACCAGACTGGATCCCGCCGGAGATCCCCCGGCGTGGCCAGCACACCGAGGAGATCCTGGCAGAGCTGACCCGCTAAAGTCAGTCTTCTTTCTTGGCCTTGTCAGCTGCGGCTTTCATCCGCTTGAGCAGCTCAGTTTTGTCCGAATGCTTGCCAAAAGGGTTCTTCTTGGTCCCCTTGGCATTATGTTCGGCGTGACGTGGTTTGTTCTTGCCCATCTTAGGTGCTCCAGATTTACCGTAATCCACCGATCTACCCTCGTTCGCTGCGCGTCTTGCTGCGCTGATGCCCGAAACAGCGGCCCGGCACAAGGCCGGGTCGGCCGCGCGGGTCAGCTGCTGCGGACGGTATCGATCATCAGCTGGACATTCGCCGGATCAGCGTCCGGTGTTATGCCATGACCCAAGTTGAAGATATGCGGGCCGTTCCTGAACGCCTCGACAATGCGGCGCGTCTCATCCACCAGCTCTTGCCCGCCGGTCACCATGTGCCGGGATGCCAGGTTTCCCTGCACGCAGCCGTCGGCCTGAACATGGGCCGCCGCCCAGGCCGGATCAACGGAGTTGTCCAGCGCCACACAGTCAACACCGGTCGCCTTGGCAAAGCCTACGTATTTGTCTCCCGCTTCGCGCGGGAAGCCAATAACGGGGATACCCGGGTGGCGCTCTTTCAACGCTGCGGTGATCTGGCGGCAGGGTTCCAGCGCGTATTTCTGAAACGCTTCCCCCTTCAGAGACCCCGCCCAGCTGTCGAAGATCTTGACAACTTCTGCGCCGGCCTCGATCTGCTTGGAAAGATATTCAATGGTGGCTTCGGTAATCCGCGCCAACAGGGCCTCGAACAACGCGGTGTTTTCTTCGCGCAGGGCATGTGCCGGCCCCTGATCCGGGGTGCCGCGGCCTGCGATCATATAGGTCGCCACCGTCCAGGGCGCGCCGGCAAAGCCGATAAGCGTGGTCTCCGCAGGCAACGCGCGCGACAGGATTCGGACCGTTTCATAGATCGGGTTCAGCGTCTCATGGATATCAGATACCGGGCCCAGCTTGGCAAAATCCCCCTCGGTCGTGATGGTCGACAGCCGCGGGCCCTCGCCGGTCACGAACCACAGATCGGCGCCCAGCGCCTGCGGTATCAGCAGGATATCGGCAAACAGGATCGCCGCGTCGAAACCATAGCGGCGGATCGGCTGCAGCGTCACCTCGGCGGCCAGCTCAGGATTGTAGCAGAGCGACAGGAAATCCCCGGCCTCGGCCCGGGTTGCGCGGTATTCCGGCAGATAGCGGCCCGCCTGGCGCATCATCCAGATCGGCGGCACATCCTGTGTCTCACCCGCCAATGCGCGCAGCAGCTTCTTTTGTCCCGCCATGTGTTTCCTCGCTCTCATCCGCTCACATTGATCTTGCCTTGAGGTCACGCCTGTGGGGCAGAATGTCAAGAGCAGGGGCGATGTGCCGCGCCGCGTGCAGGGGCGCCTTGTTCCAGATCAAGGTTCCGGCAAGACGGCCATGTGAGAGGCAAAAACCGGTTTCCACCGCGGCGCAAACTGATTTAAGGCTTTCTGCATGACACTGACCCTGCCCTCCCCCGCTTCGCCCCTGAAAATCGGCACCCGCGGATCGCCGCTGGCGCTGGCCCAGGCCTATGAGACACGTGCGCGCTTGGCTCTTGCCTTTGACCTGCCGCCAGAGGCGTTTGACATCGTGGTGATCAAGACCACCGGCGACAATCAGGCACTGATTGCAGCTGACAAGCCGCTGAAGGAACTAGGCGGCAAGGGGCTGTTCACCAAGGAGATCGAAGAGGGTCTCTTGTCCGGCGCCATCGACATTGCCGTGCATTCGATGAAAGACATGCCGGTACTGCAGCCTGAGGGGCTGGCGCTCGACACCTATCTCCCGCGCGAGGATGTGCGGGATGCGTTTATCTCACCTTCGCTGACATCGCTGCATGATCTGGCCAAAGGTGCGGTGGTCGGCACCTCGTCGCTGCGCCGCCGGGCACAGCTCCTGAACCGCCGCCCGGACCTGCAGGTGGTCGAATTCCGCGGCAACGTTCAGACCCGTCTGCGCAAATTGTCCGAGGGCGTAGCGGAATGCACCTTCCTGGCCATGGCAGGGCTGAACCGCCTGGCAATGACAGATGTGCCTGCCAATGCGATTGAGACCCGTGACATGCTGCCCGCGGTGGCTCAGGGCGCGATCGGCATTGAACGACGCGCCGATGACAGCCGCGCGGGTGATATGCTGGCAGCGATCCATGATCATCAGACAGGCCAACGGCTGGCGGCAGAGCGGGCGTTCCTGGCAGCGCTTGACGGTTCTTGCGAGACACCGATTGCCGGCTTGGCAGAACTCGACGGCACCACCCTCCGCCTGCGCGGCGAGGTTCTGCGCCCGGATGGGTCTGAGGCGATCCATGATGACCAGAGCTGCGCGATTGAAGATGGTGCGGGGCTGGGCCGGGAGATGGCCGCCAAACTGCTGGAGAAGGCAGGCAAAGGCTTCTTTGACTGGAAAGCCTGAAGCAAGGCCCTGCATCGCGCTCCGGCTCGTTGCCGACCAGACACTGAAACCTGCTTCTTTCTGGCCGGAAATACCCTGGGGGTGAGCGCCCAGGGCGCGAGGGGGCAAAGCCCCCTGCCTCAGGGTCAGATCTGCCCCGACCACCTGAGCCAGCTGTCCGGGCTGCCACGGAAGGTGTTGAGATCTACATCCCCTTTCACCCCCGGCACCTGGCCGGTGCCGGTGTACTGCCAGAAACTCCAAGTCTCGCCGGGGTAGACCTTGCGCGGATGGCCTGCGACGGAGCGCAGCCAGAACTCGGTGCCGCCAAGCCGTCCGATGCCGGTGTCACGGTAGAAATCCACTGTCGTGTAAACCACCGGGCGCTTGCCGTAATGGCGTTCCAGAATGTTCAGGAACTTGCGCGCCTCAGCCCGCACTGTGGCGCCGTCGGGGCGCAGCCTGCAGGTGCGGGAGCGGTGGTTCCATTCCATATCCAGAACCGGCGGCAACGCCTTCGAGTCTTTGGGCACATTGCGAATGAACCACCGGGCCTGCTCGGCCGCCGGGCGGCAGAAATAATAGTAATGATACGCCCCGCGCTTCAACCCCGCAGCCCGCGCGCCGCGCCAGTTTTCGCGAAACCGTTCGTCAGTATGATCGCCGCCCTCAGTCGCTTTGATATAGGCAAAGGACACGCCGGCGCGGCGCACCTTGCCCCAGTTGATGTCTCCCTGATAGCGTGAGACGTCAATGCCGTGCACCGGGTAGGACCAGGGCTTGCGACCTTCCCAGTCATGTGGGTCGCGGTCACCAAAACGCGGATAAGTCGCAAGACCGGCCAGCTTTGCCTTTGCAGGTTCCGTGCGGGTGACCTGCGCAGTGTCGGCGTTCCTTTCCGCCGGCCCTCCGCACCCCGCTGCCAATGTCAGTGCCAATACCCCAAGAACCAGTCTGCGCATGTGATGTGCTCCCTGCCTTGCTTCGTTCCAACTGCTCTTTTCTTTGCCTGTTGATTTCCATCTTAGCGTGGAGCGACGCAAAGTCGCGCCCCAATGAGCACATATCAGCGTAAATCCGCCGCAAGAAAAACGCGCGACCCAGGGGCGGCGCGTTGCGCGGTCATCAGAGGCAGATCAAACCCATTTGGCCAGCGGTGGCAGGCTCATCAGCACCGCATTGGCGTCGTGGCCGGTTTCCAGGCCGAACTTGGTGCCGCGGTCATAGACCAGATTGTATTCAGCATAAAGCCCGCGATGAACGAGTTGCGCGTCCTTGTCGGCGTCATCAAACG
This sequence comes from Leisingera sp. S232, assembly GCF_049800895.1. Taxonomy (NCBI): domain Bacteria; kingdom Pseudomonadati; phylum Pseudomonadota; class Alphaproteobacteria; order Rhodobacterales; family Roseobacteraceae; genus Leisingera; species Leisingera sp. S232. The sequence continues at coordinate 65,883 of NZ_JBNAFX010000005.1, forward strand.
CCTGCACACGGCGTTTTTCGACTAGTGGAACAAAGGCCGGCAAAAAGGCGCGGCCGATGTCTTGTGTCAGAGAAAAATCCGCAGCCCAATCACCGGTATTGTGGTCATCCATGAAAATGCCCCCCACCCCGCGGGCACGCTTTCGGTGGGGAATATAGAAATACTCGTCTGCCCATTCTTTAAGCCGCGGGTAGAGGTCTTCGCCATGCGGCTCCAGATACTGTTTCTGTGTCCGGTGAAAATGCGCGGTGTCCTCATCATATTCGATGCAGGGGTTCAGATCGGAACCGCCGCCGAACCACCAGGCATGCGGGGTCCAGAACATGCGGGTGTTCATATGTACGGCCGGGACATGCGGATTGCGCATATGGGCCACCAGCGAAATCCCCGAAGCCCAGAAGCGCGGATCCTCCTTCATGCCGGGAATGCCCTTGCGCGCCGCCATCGCGTTCTGCGCGCGCTCACCCAGGGTGCCGTAAACCTCGGAGATGTTGACGCCGACCTTCTCAAAAACCCGGCCACCGCGCATCACGCTCATCAGCCCGCCGCCTGCGTCGGAACCATCATCCGAAGTGCGTTTCGTCTCCGTCACCTCGAACCGGCCCGGTTCCATCTCTGCAAAGGGGCCTTCGCCGTGGCTGTCTTCCAGCCCCTCAAAGGCGGCAACGATCTGGTCGCGCAGCTCCCGGAACCAGGCGGCAGCCTGAGCCTTTTCATTTGTCATTTCAGAAGTCACAGCCCGTATCCAATCAGTGCATCGGCGCGGACACAGGGTCCAGCAGGGTACGGCCGCCATCCAGTGTCACCACTTGTCCGGTCATGAAACCAGAGGCGTCGGAAGCCAGATACTGCGCAGTCTCAGTCAGTTCCGTAGGGGAGGCAACCCGGCCCAGCGGGGTGTGCGCCTCGATGTCCTGACGAAAACTGCGGTTTTCCTTGAGCGTTGCCTGCATCGAAGCGCTCATCACTGAACCAAAGCCGATCGAGTTCACCCGGATCCGGTGCGGGGCCAACGCCACCGCCAGAGAGCGTGTTGCCTGATCCAATGCGGCAGAGGCCACGGAATAGGCCATCAGCTCAGGGTGGGTGCGGCGGGCCGCAATTGAGGACAGGTTGATAATGCTGCCAAGGGGGCCGTCCTCTTCGCGCTCTTCTCTCTGCTTGATCATCCGCCTGGCCACCTGCTGGGACAGGCGCACCGTCGGCAGCAGGCTTTGGTTCATGAGCTGATCCAGAGTGTCGTCCTGGGCGTCCAGCGGGTCAGTTGCCACAACCTGCCGAGCGCCATTGACCAGAATATCGATGTCATCAAAGGCGTCGATGGTGGCCGACAGCAGGTTGGCAATGGTCAGCCGTTCGCGCAGATCGCCCGCGAAATAGCGGATGTTGCTTTCGTCAGCCTGTTCGCCCAGCTCATCTACCAGCTGTGCCTCGGACTGATCAGCAAACATTACATTGGCGCCGGCATCGGCGAACTGCTTGCCGATCGCCAGGCCGATACCGCTGGAGGCGCCTGTCACAATGGCGGTTTTACCGGAAATGGAAAAGGACATGAAAGGGTACTCCCCTGAGGCAATCTGGTCTGCACGTTAGACCGCGCCTGCCGGTTTGGAAACCGCCATTGCGCGACCAGTGTGGTTACTTGCGCCCGCGCCTCGGCTTGGCCGCGTGCAGGATCTTGAACCGGTTGTCGCCGCCTTCTTCGCGCACCTGGGAAAAACGGTCTGCCAGTACGGTTTCATAAGGCAAATGCCGGTTGGCAACCATCCACAGTGACCCATTGGCCGCAAGCATGGACGCCGCCGACGCGATGAAGGCCTGCCCCAGTGACGGTTCCGCCGCGCGTCCGGTGTGAAACGGCGGGTTCATCACCACCGTGTTCACCACCCCCGGCGCCTTCCAGGTCCGGGCGTCGGCCCAATGGAACTGCGCCCGCGGGTCTGCTGCGTTCAACCGGGCGCAGGCCAGTGCAGCGTGATCGGCCTCTGCCAGATGCACTTCTTCAACGCCTTCGTGTTGCAACACCTGGGTCGAAAGATAACCCCAGCCGGCCCCCAAATCGGCCACACAGCGGCCCAGCTTCACCGGCAGCGCTGCTGCCAGCATTCGCGAAGCCGGATCGATCCCATCCGCCGAAAACACTCCGGGCGCGGTTATGAACCCCTCGACCTGCTGCGGACCATCCGGCAGCCAATCAGGCAGAGCAGTCCCGCCGTCGATCCAGAACACCTTGCCATGTGCCTTGGACACCGGCTCCGAAGGAGCGCAGCGTTTGCGCAGGTCCTTCAGGAGCGAATCAATGCCTTCCGTCTTGGCACCATCGATCAGCACCTGCCCCGAAGCCGCGGCGGCGGCTTGCGCCACCAGCATACGGGCCAGCGCCTTGGCCCGCGGCAGGAAGACAACGGCCGCGGCATAGTCCGCGCCTGCCTCCAGCGACGGGGCACAGGCAAAGCCCTGGGTGGCAAAATGATCGTGGTCCGGGCGGAACGGCTGGATGACCAGAACCTGATCCTTGGGCAAGGCCGACAGATCGTGGTCCGCGCGCGGATGGAACACGGCAATGCGGCCCTCAGACGGCACAGCAAAGCCGCCCGATTGGGCGGCCAGTGACAAGCGAACAGACATCTAAGGGCCTCTTTATTCTTCTTTTTCCATGGTGCACTGCAGCGGGTGCTGATGGCGGCGGGCGAAATCCATCACCTGTCCAACCTTGGTTTCCGCCACCTCATGGCTGAACACGCCTACAACGGCAACGCCCTTTTTGTGCACCGTCAGCATGATCTCAAACGCTTGCGCGTGCGTCATGCCAAAGAAACGTTCCAACACCATCACCACGAATTCCATCGGGGTGTAGTCATCATTCAGAAGCAGTACCTTGTAACGCGGCGGACGCTTGGTCTTGGGCCGCGTTTTGGTCATGACACCGAATTCGGTGTCGTCGTCTGAATGATCCGTCATCATTACGGGCGGCAGCAGCATGAGCAATTCGGTCCAGTGATACGTGGAGTTAACTGTGTCGCTTATATAGCCTCTATAGTGTTTAGGAAAAGAGACTGAGACGCGCAGATTGACACGAAATTTGACAACAATCGGCTTCGATGCCGACGATACGCTCTGGCACAATGAACGATTTTTCCGCGTGACGCAGGAACGATTCGCCAGCCTGCTGCTGGATCACACTCCGGCAGACGTCGGCCCAGAGCAATTGGAACGGCAGCTTTTAGACGCCGAAAAACGCAATTTGGGGCGTTATGGCTACGGGGTGAAAGGGTTCACCCTATCAATGATCGAAACCGCGATTGAGGTCACCGGCGCGCGTGTTCCGGCAGCGGTCATCAAGGAGCTGATAACCGCCGGACAGATGATGCTCTCCTACCCTATCGAACTGCTGCCGCATGCGCGGGAAGCAGTGGAAGCCGTCGCCGGGCGCTATAAGGTGGTGCTGATCACCAAGGGCGACCTGCTGGATCAGGAACGCAAGCTGGCGCAATCCGGCCTTGGCGATCTGTTCGATGCCGTCGAGGTCGTATCAGAAAAAACGCCGGACGTGTATTCCGACATATTTTCCCGCCACGGTGACGGCGCAGAGCATGCCATGATGGTTGGCAACTCCATGCGTTCCGATGTCGTAGCCCCGATCCAGGCAGGCAGCTGGGGAATTTATGTGCCACACGGACTGGTCTGGGAGGTGGAACATGCGGAAGCACCGGAGCACAGCCCGCGCTATGCTGAGATTTCGGATCTGAGCGGGCTGGCCGCGCTGGTGGGAAGCTTAGGTTAGGCCGTTCTGGACGAAAGCCACCTGCGGCGCTACCCCTTTGGCAACCAAACAGGGAGCCTGAAATAGATGCCGCACGCTGAATTGAAATATTCCAGTGATCTTGAATTTGATGCCAAGGCTGTCCTGGCGGACATCGAGGCGGTGATACAGGAGCATGACGGCGGCGCAGGTGCTTGCAAAGGCCGCGCCTATCCGGTGGAGTGCTTCCACCACACCCATATTAACATCAGCATTGCTCTGCTGACAAAAGCGCACCGAGATCAGGCGTTCTCCGCGGCTCTGCTGGCCGCGCTCGAATCCTGCATCAAGGCGCATCTGAAGCAGCCCTGCGAATTTTCGCTCGGACTCAGCTATTCCTCCCCCTTCTATGTGACCCATTTCCACCCCGGATAACCGGCAAATTACGCGCCAAAGCCTGCTTACTCTGTGTCACAGCCAATTGGTTTGGGCATCAGCAGCAAGTTTTTTTGATAACCTTTCGTTAGGGTTTGCCCTATGTAGCGGCACAGCCGACCCCAGACACAAGATGTCGGCGGTCTTTGGCTGAGCCTCCCGAGATCGCCTCTTCGCAGCTGTTTATTCCTTTTAAACCCTGTGTTACGCTTTTCCTTACAGGCAAAAAACGTCAGCCGGAAAATCGGCGACACGAGGCAAACATGGCAGTTATCACGCAGGTCAATCCGGCGTCTGGTCGGTATTACCGTGCCCGGTTCCTATGGGCAGTCGCAGTCTTTCTCCTTGCAGCTTTTGTGCTGCTGTTTCAGCCACAGCGCGCTGCGGCTGCGCCCTATGCTGCGATGGTGATCGACTCCCGCACTGGCGAAGTGCTGCATTCGCGCAATGCAAACACCCGTTTGCACCCTGCGTCGCTGACCAAGATGATGACGCTGTACATCGCGTTTGAAGCGGTGCGGAACGGCGAGATCACCCTGGACACCAAAGTGAAGATCAGCCGCAACGCCGCTGCTGAACCGCCATCGAAACTGGGGCTGAAATCTGGCCAGCGGATTGCGTTCCGCTACCTCATCCGCGCCGCAGCGGTGAAGTCTGCCAATGATGCCGCCACGGCTATCGGCGAAACTCTGTCCGGCTCAGAAGCCGCTTTTGCCCGCCGGATGAACCGCACGGCCAAGGCCCTGGGGATGACCCGCACGACCTTCAAGAATGCCCACGGCTTAACCGCCAGCGGGCATCTGTCCACTGCCAGCGACATGACAACTCTGGGGCGGCATCTGCTTTATGATTACCCGGAGTATTACAACCTGTTTTCCCGCCGCACGACCCATGCCGGCATCCGCGAAGTTCCCAATACCAACCGCCGCCTTCTGGCAGCTTACCGCGGTGCAGATGGGATCAAGACCGGCTACACTCGGGCCGCCGGCTTTAACCTTGTCGCCTCGGCCAAGCGTGGCAATGAACGGATCATTGCGACCGTTTTCGGCGGCAAGTCCACCACCTCACGCAATGCCAAGGTGGCAGAGCTTTTGGACCTCGGCTTCCGCCGGGCACCGTCGCGTGCGGCGCTGCGCAAACCACGGCGCCCAGCCTATCAGGGGGCCGGGAAAGTGGAGATTGCGGATACCGGCACCGAGTCGGCGAATGAGGCCGCTGGCAAGACTCTCCGCATGAGCGGCCAGGTCAACACCAGCTTGCGCCCGAAGCTTCGCCCAAGCAACAACAGCTCTCCGGTGCTGGTGGCCGCGCTTGAAGAGGCACTGCGTCCCTCCGAAACCGAAAACGCCGAGGCGGCGACCGAAGCAGCAGAAGCGGCCACGGGATCAATCGAAAAGGTTCAGACTGTCAGCGTCAGCGGCGCCGTAGAGGGAGATGCACTGCGTGAAAGCATCGCTGTTGCTCTGGCTGAAGCCGAGGCCGAACCCCAGCCTGAGGCGCAAGCGGCAGCTCCGACGGTCATGGCCGCGGTTCAAAAAGTCCCATTCACCGGCCTGCGCCCAGTCGCCCGCCCCACCAGCCTTGCCGTGGCCTCTCCCGAGACTGAGCTGGTGGTTGTGACGCGACTGTCCACCTCCGGCGGGCGCTACTGGGGGGTCAATGTCGGCCTCTACACCAGCCGGTATCAGGCGGAAAAAGTTCTGCTGCGTACAGCATTGTCAGAGCTGGAAACACTGGACGGCACTTTACGCAAGGTGGCCAAGACCCGCCGCGGGTTCGAGGCCAATTTCCTGGGCATGAGCCAGGAGCAGGCGGAACTGGCCTGCCGTCGCCTGAATGCCCGCAACGCGACCTGCAAGCCGATCGGCCCTTCCTGAACAGTATTTGAACTGCACCCCGTAAAGGCGCCCGCAAGGGCGCCTTTTTTCATGCCCTGCAATCTGCTCTTGTTCAGGCGGACATTCTAATCCGCCACCAGAGAGCCCAGTGTCACTCGGTGCATCTTCTGGTGCGGAAGCGATTTGCCGCAAAGTAGTCCCTCAGGGCTTGGGCTTGTCATCCCATTCGTCGCTGAGAATGCGCCGAGCATCGCCTTCGGGGTCGTCATATTGGTTGCTGCGAACCGTATAGAAAAACGCCGCAAGCCCAACCGTGCCGAGGATCAGTGAAACCGGGATCAGATATGTAAGGACGCTCATAGGGTCAGTACCAGATTAGAAGTCTTAGCGCAGCCGCAGCGCATTGAGGGAGACAGTTATAGAAGACGTAGACATCGCCAGCGCTGCAATCAAGGGCGTGGCCAGCCCGGCAATGGCCAGCGGCACTGCAATCACGTTGTAAAGAGTGGCGATACGGAAATTCTCGCGAATCCGGCGGGTGACCTTTTGCGCCACTGCACAAGCCTCCGCTATCGGCGACAAATCCTGCCCCAGAAATACGATATCCGAAGCAACCCGTGCAGCATCCAATGCTGTCGCCGGAGAAATGGACACATGCGCTGCAGCCAGCGCTGCCGTGTCGTTGAGCCCGTCCCCTACCATCAGCACCCTCCTGCCCTGCTCAGACAGTAATTGCACACGGGCGGACTTGTCCGCAGGCAGAGCTTCCGCCACCCATTCGGTTATACCAAGACGCTGAGCCAGTTCCTCCACCGCGCCGGTTGTATCACCGGAAATCAGCAGAACGTCCTTGCCCGCTTGTTTCAGGGCCTGAACAGCTTCTGCAGCACCGGGGCGCAGGGCATCGGAAAACAGGAAGGGCCTTGCCGGCCCTGCCCCGCTATCGAGCCAGGCCGCCGTTTGGCTGCCCTGCTCTGCTCCGGCCCAGGCTGCGCGGCCCAGCCGGACACGGCGACCGCAGAACTGCCCCTCGGCGCCATAGCCCGGCACCTCGGTGATGTTTCGCACTGCGGCTGGCTTGATCCCGGCCTCCCGTGCGGCCCGGGTCAGAGCCGCCGACAGCGGGTGCGAGGAGCCCTCGGCCAGCGCCAGCGCGATCTCCAGATCCGCACGGCCATGATCGGCGAGGTTCGTGACGTCCGGCGTGCCCGCTGTCAGCGTACCGGTCTTGTCGAACACCACGGTGTCCACCTCTGCCAGCCGCTCTAGCGCGGTGGCGTGTTTGATCAGCATACCCTTCTTGAACAGCCGACCAGAGGCGGCGGTGGTGACCGCAGGCACCGCAAGACCCAGCGCACAGGGGCAGGTGATGATCAGTACCGCTGCGGCAATATTGAGCGCGGTGCGGATGTCGAAGGTGTAGAGATACCAGCCGGCAAAGGCGAGCGCTGACAGGATATGCACACCGGGCGCATAGAGCTTGGCCGCACTGTCAGCAAGCGAGGTATAACGCGAGCGCCCTGACTCAGCGATGGCCACCAGATCGGTCATGCGGTGCAGCGAGGTATCCGCCCCCACCGCCGTCGCCCGGATGGTCAGCGGCCCCGTGAGGTTCACTTCGCCGGCTGAGACCGCCAGCCCCGGCTCTGCAAAGACCGGCAGGGTTTCGCCCGTCAGCAGCGAGCGGTCCAGCTCTGACTGCCCCTTGACGATCTCCCCGTCCACAGGCATTCGCCTCCCCGGCCGCACCAGGATCAGATCGCCGATGGCCAGATCCGCCACTGACACCTCGCTCTCCTGCCCGTCCAGCAACCGGATTGTGCGGGGCACTTCCAGCGCGGCCAGCTCTTCCGCTGCTGACCGCGCAACGGCACGGGTGCGGTAGTCCAGGTAGCGGCCTGCAAGCAGGAAGAAGGTGAGCGTCAGCGCCGCATCAAAATAGGCGTGCTCACCCGACAGCGATGTTTCCCACAGCGAGGTCGCCAGCGCCAGCACCAGAGCCAAAACAATCGGCACGTCCATATTGAGACGTTTGACACGCAGGGCGCTCCAGGCGTTGGCAAAAAACGGCTGTGCCGAGAAGATGATGGCCGGAAAGGCGATGGCTGCGGAAATCCAGTGGAACATGTCCCGGGTCGCATCCGATGCCCCGGACCAGACCGAGATCGACAGCAGCATCACATTCATCGACGCAAAGAAGGCGACCGCCAGCCGCATCAACAGATCGCGTCCTGCCTTGTCATTCCGGGTTGCAGAAAGGGCCGCCAGATCCAATTCATGGGCCTCAAATCCGGCTTGCTCCAGTACCGGGATCAGATCGGCGGCACGAACCTCGGGATCGGCCTCTATCTGCGCGCGTTTCAGGGTCAGGTTCACCCGCGCCGAATGGATCCCCGGATGTGCGTTCAGCTCCCGTTCCACCGTCGAAATGCAAGCCTGGCAGTGGATGCCGGGCAGCGACAGCGCCAGCCGCGCCTCGGTCGGCGCCTGTTCCAGCCCTGTTTGCGGGGCCGCAACACAGGCCGGACAGGCGGCCAGCGAAGGACGGGGCTGGGCAGTCATGGAAATCAGCCTTTCACATGCAGGATCACCCGCTGGGTGAATTCGGTGCCGTCCTTAGCCCGCGCCACCATGCGGATATTCCAGTTGCCTGCGCCCAGCTTGGCCGGCGCCACATAGGCCTGTCCGTCATAGACGAATTGCGGCTGCTGATCGTCCTGCACATGGGTCGCACGGCCCAGCGTCGCGTTCAGCTTGGCGACCTCCACCGGATTGCCGTCGGCATCCGTGATCTCAAGCTTGACCTGATCCCCTGCCGAGGATGCATAAACTGACCAGCCCAGCGCCTCCTGGGCGCTGCGGCGCTGGTCGAACTGCTGGCTGGCAACATAGGAGTTCTTCACCTCCAGTCCCGGGAAAGTCTTCACCGCATTGACGGCCAGGGCAATATTCACCCCGATAATCACCGCAAAGGCGCCGCCGAACAGCATCAATGCGTGCTTGCCTGTGAACTCGCGCTCGCGATTGGCCATGGTTCAGTTCCCCTTGCCGTTGAAGCTGGTGTCTTTGTGGGCCCGCTCCCCGGTTATCAGATCCTCAACCCAAATTCGAACCGGAGTGCTGCCGCTTTGAGAGGGGGCGGTACCCTTGGCAGAAACAATATAGACCCGCTGCAGCAGTGCCGTGTCGGCCGGCACGTTGACCGAATGGTAGTCTGTGCCTTCCAATTGCAGCCGCATTGCAGGATCGCCCTTGATCGAGAGTTTGAACACCCGGTCTTCGCCATGTTTGTTGCGAAGGCGCACGTCATAGGTGTTGCGGATTGACCCGTCAGAAAGCGTCACAAAGGTCGGATTGCGCTCCGGTGCCACGGTCAGTTCAATCTCGGAGCGGATGAACAGTGCAAACAGCAGGCCGACGCCTACCAGGGACCACAGGCCCGTATACATGATAGTGCGTGGGCGCAGGATGTGTTTCCAGATGCTTTGGGGTGGCTTGCCGGCACGCTCCTGGGCTTCGTCCGACAGAGCCATATAGTCGATCAGCCCGCGCGGCTTGCCGATTTTGACCATCACGTCGTCACAGGCGTCGATGCACAGGGCGCAGGTGATGCATTCCATCTGCTGTCCCTCACGGATGTCGATGCCCGTGGGGCAGACGTTGACGCAAGCCATACAGTCGATGCAGTCGCCTTGCCCTTCGGCCACCTGGCCCTTCTTCAGCTTGCCACGCGGCTCTCCGCGCCAGTCGCGATAGCCGACGGTCAGCGTGTCTTCATCCATCATGGCTGCCTGGATACGTGGCCAGGGGCAAGCGTAGATGCAAATCTGCTCGCGTGCGAAGCCGCCGAACAGGAAGGTAGTCGCGGTCAGGATCAGCATGGTGGAATAGGCAATGGGATGCGCGTTCAGCGTCACCAGATCATAAGCCAGCGTGGGCGCATCGGCAAAATAGAACACCCAGGCGCCGCCGGTTGCCAGCCCAATCAGGAACCAGGCAACCCATTTGGTGATCCGCAGGCGAGCCTTGCGGAAATCCATCTTTTTCTGCCGATGCAGGCGCAGGCGGGCGTTGCGGTCACCCTCAATCCAGCGCTCCACCAGAATGAACAGGTCGGTCCATACGGTCTGCGGACAGGCATAGCCGCACCAGACCCGGCCCAGCGCCGAGGTAAACAGAAACAGCCCCAGCCCAGCCATGATGAGAAGGCCGGCAACAAAATAGAACTCATGCGGCCAGATTTCGATCCAGAAAAAATAAAACCGCCGATTGGCCAGATCCAAAAGCACAGCTTGGTCCGGCAGCGAAGGGCCACGGTCCCAGCGGATCCAGGGCGTCAGATAGTAGATCCCCAGCGTCACCGCCATGATGTACCATTTCAGGTTCCGGAACTTGCCGGATACGCGCCGCGGAAAAATCGGTTCTCTGGCGGCATAGAGACTGGGGGCCGGGTTGGAATCGCTCACGGACTCTCTCCGTCTTGTGGCACTTGTGCAGCTCTTGTCACAGAAGCCTGATGCCGGAACTTTGACGTGGATCAAAAAGCGTATCACACAATCATGTTTTCCGGTCGGATTTTGCATCCAAGCTCAGCAAGCCGCCACCTATGGCTGAACTTCCCGGTTGACCAGAGGCAAGTTGCCGCAGATTCTGCCCACTGTGCAGGTTGCAAGCCAGCCCGTCCAGCCCCCTCCCCTGCTGCCGTCAAAACGCTGTGCGGGCAGCGTAACCTCACATAAACCTCATCCCCCGTGCCCTTTCAAAAAATTGATAGACAATATACACCTTAGACAGCCTTTATGGTCGAATACGCACGCACACTTCGGAGCCAGCCTTATGCAAGACCTAAGCCCTGCCCCGGATCTCAAACCGGTTTCCGCGCAGCCAGACTTGCCCGAAAATCCCCCCGGGCTGCACGAACGCGCTCTGCATTTCCTAGCCCGGTTCCTGCCGCTGGCATATTTCCGGCGGCCGCCGAAGATCATCATCATCGATGCCACCAACAGCTGCAACCTACGCTGCCCTGTCTGCCCAGTGACCTTTGCAATGCAGCGCAAGCGCGGCATGATGAAACCCGATGTTTTTCGCAAGATCATTGATGATTTCAAGGATCAACGCGAAAAGCCTGCAATCTATTTCAGCTTCTCGGGCGAGCCGACCCTGCACAGGGATCTGCCGGATTTCATCGCCTATGCCCATGAAAACGGCCATGACACCTACCTGTCGACCAATGCGACCCGGCTGACGCCGAAAATGAGCGAGCGACTGATCCGTTCGGGACTGGCGCGTGTGAACCTGTGCATGGATGGGTTTTCCAAGGAAGCACAGGAAACCTACCGGGTCAATTCCGATTTCGACAAAGTGAAATCCGGCATCGAAGAGTTCCTGGCCATCAAGAAGCAGATCGGCTCCCAATCGCCGGTCACGGTTCTGCAGACATTGCTGACCAGCTACTCCGAGCCGCAAATGGAGGAGATGGAAACCTGGGCCAGGGACGCAGGTTTCGACCGGGTGCGGTTCAAGACCTTCTCGATCGGATCCTACACCTCGGCCGATCAGAAGCGCGAGTTTGCCCATTTTCTGCCACGGCAAAAGGAGCTGCGACGCCATCCGCGCCACACCAGCCATGCCATGTGTACAGTGCCCCTGTTCCAATCGGTGGTGTTTTGGAACGGCGACCTGGGGCTGTGCTGCATAGACTATGACCAGGTGATCCAGCTGCCAAATGTCGAAAAAGACGGATTTCTTGCAGCCTACCGTTCAGACGAGGCCGCCCGCGCCCGCAAACGCGGCTTCCTCAAGCAATTCGACATCTGCAAGACCTGCTCATTCTCCAACGCTGAAAATATGGGCATCCGCCGCGACCTTAAGGTGTAGCAAGGTGTAGCCCCGGCAGCCTTTTCATCTTTCCTTAAATACTCAAGGGCCGAAGGCCGACCGGAAGGGGGGCATGCCCCCCTTCCTTTTACCGCTGCAGCAGCACCGGGAACCAATCCTTGCGCAGGCGCTGGCCGGGCTGCATATCGTGGCCGGGGAACGGCGGCGAGGTGCGGCCCGGGCGCTCCACATAGCGAGCATCGTCACCCACCAGCCGCAGCGAGAAGGCACGCCGGCGCGATGATGAAGTATTGCCACGAGCACCATGCAGGATCTTGTAGTTGAAGGCCACCGCATCGCCCGGCTGCATCGGGTATTCCAAAACTTTCATACCTTCTGCATCCGGATCCGGAACCGGCATATACTGGCCTTCGTCCGGGAAGAAGTCCTCTTCAGACACCCATCGAGTCGGCAGCACTTCCTTCTCCCATTTATGAGAGCCTGCGACACAGCGCAGCGCAGCTTCCTTTACCTCATCCAGCGGCGACCAGAAGCTGATGGTCTGCTGACCTTCGACAAAGTAGTAAGGACCATCCTGATGCCAGGGCGTCGGCATCGATGTGCCCGGTTCCTTAACCAGCACATGATCATGGAACATCTGCACAGAAGTTGATTTCATCAGATCCGCGGCGACCTCAGCGGCCGGGGATTCTTTGATAGCCTGTTCGAACTCGGGGATACGGGTCCAATTGCAATAGTCATCAAAGAAACGTCCTGTCTGACCGGCTTTTTCGTTGTTCGACGCATAGGGGCCGGGATTGCCCATGTTGGCTGCAACACCTGCGCGCAGCAACTCAACCTGATCCGCAAACAGCCCGCGAATGAGGACCACTCCGTCACGCTGATACTGTTCCACATGTTCCAAGGTGATGAGAGGGTGGGCCATTGCTGCCTCCGCTGCTGAATGTGCAAAGCTGATGTGTTGTTCCTGCCGCGGCACAGGCATAGTTTCAAATCATATCTTTCTAAGATACTATTCCACCCATGTTATATCTCACATTGCGCCACTACGAGTACATCTGCGCCGTTGCCCGGCACGGCAGCCTGTCAGCCGCGGCAGATGCTGTTCACGTGAGCCAGCCCGCAATGTCCGCCGCCCTGAGCCGGATCGAAGAGCATCTGGGCCACCCGCTGTTTTTGCGCCGCCGCGGGGCCGCACTGGCGATGACACCGCAAGGGCGGCTGTTTGCGTCAAAAGCGCAGGCTTTGCTGGATCAGGCAGCCCAGTTGGAAGACCCCAATGGCGCAGGCGCGGGGCAACAGCAGTTGGCCCTGATCTGTTTTTCCGACCTCGCTCCGTTTCTGCTGGCGCCAGCCCTGAAGGCACTGCGCCAAGCCATGCCCGAAGTCGGAATACGCCACCGGGCCTGCAGCTTCAAACATCTGATCACCGCCCTATCCAACGGCGAAGCAGACTTGGCGATCACCTATGACCTGGGTCTTGATGCAAGTTTCAGCAAGGCAGAGCTGGATCGCATTGCCCCGCATGCACTGGTGCCGCCAAGCCATCCGCTGGCCTCCGCCAGCGGGCTTACTCTGACTGAATTGGCTGAGCACCCTTTGGTCCTGTCGCAGGAAGGTTTTTCCGTGCAGCATATGCTGGGACTATTCAAGTCACATGGGCTGGTGCCGCAGATTGCACACCGGGCCGATACGCTGGAACTGCTGCGCAGCCTGGCGGCCAACGGCGAAGCTGTGGGCATCAGCTACAGCCTGCCGCCTGGCAATTTGAGCTATGATGGAAAACCCTTGAACGCGGTGCGGATCACAGATGCGGGTGCGGAAGAGCCGGTGATCCTGGCTGTGCATTCGGACCTGCCCAAAACCTCAGCCGCGTATCAAGCACATGGCATTCTGGAACAGGCGTTGCGCGCCAGCCTGTCAGACCTTGCGCAGACGGATCACCACATCGACTGAAGCAATCTCCATTCCTTCCGGCGCTTCCGGCAATTTGTGGATCACCAGTTCCTGGGCCGGCGCATCGCTGACGCGGCCCTCATCCTCCCAGAAGAAGTGCGGATGGTCGTGGGTATTGGTGTCAAAATAGCTTTTGGAGCCGTCCAGCGGGATTTCCTGCAGCACACCTGCATCGCAAAAAGCGCGCAATGTGTTGTAGACCGTCGCCAGCGACACCGCCGCGCCGTTCCTCTGGGCCGATTCAAACAGGCTTTCTGCTGTGATATGACGGTGTTTGCCGTCGCCAACCAGCAATTCGGCAAGCGCAACCCGTTGCCGGGTGGGTCTCAGCCCGGCATCCGTCAGCCACTGTGTGGCCACTTCTTCGCTGTTTGGCGTCATGAGCAGGTCCTGCATCGCGTTGCTGACCGTATATATAGGAGCAAGACCCCCGGGTTTTCAAATGAAATTCATTCGCAGCTTGTCGCATTGCGGTTTTGAAGCCCTACCTTATGCAACCCGGAGCCATTTTACTGTCCACCTGTGGCACTTTCAGCGCAAGATGCGTCGCGTGGCGCTCTTGCAGGACCCTTTGACCGGGTGCTACAGGGAACAGCATAAACACTTTCTTCAGTAGGAGATGCGCCCGTATGGCCGATTACCCCAGCAGCTTTGACAAGGACGATTTGCTGAAATGCGCCCGGGGCGAGCTGTTCGGACCCGGCAATGCCCAGCTGCCGGCACCGCCGATGCTGATGATGGACCGCATCACCGAGATTTCCGGTGACGGCGGCGAACATGGCAAGGGTCATGTGATTGCCGAGTTCGACATCACACCGGACCTTTGGTTCTTTGACTGCCATTTCCCCGGCAACCCGATTATGCCCGGCTGTCTGGGCCTGGACGGCCTGTGGCAGCTGACCGGTTTCAACCTGGGCTGGCGCGGCTGGCAGGGCCGCGGCTATGCGCTGGGAGTGGGCGAAGTCAAACTGACCGGCATGGTCCGCCCCGACCGCAAGATGCTGACCTATCGCATCAACTTTACCAAAGCCATCCAAACCCGTCGGCTGACCATGGGCGTCGCAGACGGTATCGTCGAGGCCGATGGCGAAGTGATCTATCAGGTCAAGGATATGAAAGTGGCTCTCAGCGAAAGCTGACCGGGCACAGCATACGCTCACAAAAGAGAGGCTCTTGGGCCTCTCTTTTAACATCGCAACCGAGAGGACTATATCTTGGCGATCACTCACAAAGACCTTTCCGACGCCCGCACCGCCTGGGGACAGGGCAAAATTGCAATCTCGAAAGCTTTCGAAGAAGGCGGTATCGACGCGGCGCGTCAAGTCGCCGAGGCTCATCTGGATGCGATTTACGGCTATAACCTGGGTCCGGTTCTGTTCAAGCCCACAATGGCCAGCGGTGCGCAATCCTTCCGCCCCACCAAAAAGGGCGCACTGGCATATTTCTGCGGTCACTCCGAAGAATATCCGCGCGACAGCGGCTTTGCCATCCAGGGCTGGCGCGCCATGGACAGTGTGACCTCGGCCGAGTTCATCGAAGGCGACATCGCAATGTGGATGGGCTGGGTGATGCTGACGGACAAGAACGGTGACGTCACCAAGGTCGACAAGTCCTTCGGCTACAAAAAAGACGCAGACGGCGCCCTGCGCATCGTATTGCACCACTCGTCCCTGCCTAACCCTGTCTGACCTGCCCGTCGCCGCTGCAGGAGCGTCTGACACGTTGTCAGATGCGGGCCAGCTGCGGCAATCTGCCGAACAGAACATCTGGCGGGACAAATCATTCGGCCTTCAGTTCCGGCGCGTCCCCCAACGCGCCGGACGCCTTCTTCCTTTGGAACGGGTTTTCTGCCTGTTGGTCAACCCATCTTGCACCTGCCCCCCTCACAGCCTACTAAGACCTATGTAAACAAGGGAGTGCACGTATGCGCCGTGTCGTCGTCACCGGTCTGGGGATCGTCTCCTCCATCGGGAACAATGCTGAAGAAGTGATCGCCTCGCTGAAAACCGGGAAGTCCGGCATCGTGGCCAGCCCGGAAATGACCGAGCATGGCTTCCGCAGTCAGGTGGCAGGCACGCTGAAACTCGACGTCGCAGAACATGTGGACAAGCGCACCCTGCGTTTCATGGGCCCCGGCGCCGCTTATGCCCACATCGCCATGACCCAGGCGATCGCCGATGCGGGCCTGAGCGAAGATCAGGTGGTGAACGAGCGCACCGGCCTGGTAGCCGGTTCCGGTGGCCCCTCGACCTCGGCCATGCTGGCGGCGCATCAAGTTGTCGCAAAAACCGGCGCCACCAAACGCATTGGTCCCTTCGCGGTTCCGAAATGCATGTCTTCGACCATTTCCGCCAATCTGGCGACGGCCTTCAAGATCAAGGGCATCAACTACTCAATCACCTCGGCTTGTTCCACGTCTTTGCACTGCATCGGCAATGCGGCAGAGCAGATCATGATGGGCAAACAGGACGTAATGTTTGCCGGCGGCGGCGAAGAACTGGACTGGACACTGTCCTGCCTGTTCGACGCCATGGGTGCGATGTCCTCCAAGAACAACGACAACCCAGAGAAAGCCTCGCGCGCGTTTGATCAGGACCGCGACGGTTTTGTGATTTCTGGCGGCGGCGGTATTGTGGTGCTGGAAGACTTGGATCACGCGCTGGCCCGTGGCGCCAAGATCTATGCCGAAGTGACCGGCTTTGCCGCCACTTCCGACGGCCACGACATGGTGGCGCCGTCCGGTGAAGGCGGCGAACGGGCGATGCGTTTGGCACTGGCCACATTGCCCGAAGGCCGCAAGGTGGGTTACATCAACGCCCACGGCACCTCGACGCCCGTGGGTGACGTCGGCGAAGTCGAAGCGGTGCGCCGCGTGTTTGGTGAAGGCAATGTGCCGCCGATTTCCTCGACCAAATCGATGACAGGCCATGCCCAGGGCGCGGCCGGCGCGTTGGAAGCGGTGTTTTGCCTTCTGATGCTGGACAATGACTTCATCACCCCGTCGATCAACGTGGAAACACTCGCCGAAGGCATCCTGCCCGGTGAAATTGCCACCGAGCTGGTAGAAAACGCCGGGCTGGATTCTGTTATGACCAACAGCTTCGGCTTCGGTGGCACCAATGGCTCGATGGTTTTGAGCAAGTACAAGGATTAAGTAACGATGGCGGGACTGCTGACAGGCAAACGCGGCCTGATTATGGGCGTTGCCAATGACCGCTCCATCGCGTGGGGCATTGCCAAGGCGATGGCAGATGCCGGAGCTGAGCTGGCCTTCACCTACCAGGGCGAAGCCTTTGGCAAGCGGCTGGAGCCGTTGGCGCAGAGCATCGGCTCGGACTTCATGGTCGATGTGGATGTGACCGACGACGCCTCACTGGATGCTGCATTTGAGCAGCTGTCCGGACGCTGGCCAACAATTGACTTCGTGGTCCATGCGATTGCCTATTCGGATAAGAACGAACTGACTGGCCGGTTCCTGGACACCTCCCGTGCGAACTTCAAGAACTCGCTGGATATCTCGGCCTACTCCTTCATCGAAGTGGCCCGCCGCGCCCACCCGCTGATGACCGAGAACGGAGGCACCCTGCTTACCCTGACCTATCAGGGCTCAAATCAGGTGGTGCCGAATTATAACGTCATGGGCGTGGCCAAGGCTGCGCTGGAATCGGCAACCCGCTACCTGGCCAATGATCTGGGGCCGGAAGGCATCCGCGTGAATGCCATCTCTCCCGGTCCGATGAAGACTTTGGCCGGCGCGGCCATTGGCGGTGCGCGCAAGACCTTCAAGCACACGGCCCAGAACGCCCCGTTGCGCGACAATGCAACGCTAGAGGCCGTTGGCGGCACTGCGGTTTACCTGGCTTCGGATGCAGGGGCCTGCACCACCGGCGAAATCCTCCGGGTGGATGGCGGCTTCCATGTTCTGGGCATGCCGCAATCGGAACACCTGTGACTTAAGCTCTAAATGCTTAGACAGGGCGCCACTGTGGCGCCTTGTCTGCGTTTGCGTTTGCTATTCTCCTGCGGCTTCAATGCGGACGAAAATATAGGTCTGCGCTATCCCACCCTTGTCTTTCAAAGCCAATGAGACTGTCTCAGCTCCCAACTGAAAGACCTTCAGTTCGTAACTGTCTGGATGGTTCACCGCAGGACCGGCAGTCGTCAGCTCCGGCACGGCTGGGCATTCCGCAAAGCGTTCAAGCAGGCCGGAAAATGTCTCGCTGGCGGCAAGAGACCTGAACGGAAACACAAAGGCACAATAGGACGCCGACCCGCCCTCAAGACCGGCTGCCCTCGCACAATGATGCGGTGCCTTCCCGGTCACACGCAGCAAGCCGGGCACCGCATCCCATTGATCGGCTTCCAAAGCGCCAAGGCGAATGGCGTCCGTGACAGCATTGGCGCCGCTGCAGTCAGCCAGGGCCACCTTTGCAGCAGTCATAGCAATCATAAAAACAACCGCCCCAGCAGCTGCCTTTGTCCTGTGGAAATAGAACCCGCCGATCATGGCTGAACCTTAGCAGATCTTGCGTCAACTTCATACCGGCGGGCTTATCATGCTTAGCGGATCAGTTGACCGAGACCAGTTCGATATCAAACACCAGATCTTTGCCGGCCAGAAAGTGATTGGCATCCAGCGTCACAGTCTCATCGCTGACTTCCACCACAGTCACCGGCAATACTTGGCCGTCGGGGCTTTGCATTTGCAGCTGGGTGCCAAGGTCCAGCGGGATATCCTCGGGAATGCCCTCCCGTGGAATTTCCTGACGAGCCGCCGGATTGATCGGGCCATAGGCTTCGGCGCAGGGAATTTCGAGGGTCTTCTTTTCGCCAACGCCCATGCCTTCCAGACCTGCGTCCATGCCTGCAATCACCTGACCGGTACCAACAGTGAATTCCAACGGATCGCGTCCTTCGGAACTGTCAAAAACGGTGCCATCCGTCAGTTTGCCTGTGTAGTGAATACGTACGGTGTCGCCGTTTTTTACCCCGGTCATAAGACCTCCAATTGATTGCGGGTTATCAAAGGGAGGCAACGTAGCGGCAAGAGGCGCGAAGTAAACCCGTATGGGTACAATTTCCTGCTTTGCCTCTGTCTGGCTTCGTGCGACCTTCGCCGCAAGGGAGGAAACGATGCCAATCAGCACCTGCATTTTCGATGCCTACGGCACCCTTTTCGATGTCGCTGCCGCAGCGCGGCAGGCAGCCAGCGAAGCGCAATTCCCTCAGTTAAGGGATAGCTGGGCAACGTTGGCCAGCCATTGGCGACTGAAGCAACTTCAATACACGTGGCTGCGGGCCATAACCGATGCGCACACTGATTTCTGGGATGTGACGCAAGATGGTTTGGATTGGGCATTGGAAGCAACCGGGCTGGCCGGCGATGCCGCATTGCGCCAACGGCTTCTGGATCTTTACTGGGAGCTGCAGGCCTACCCCGAAGTTCCCGCGATGCTGAAAGCGCTGAAAGCCGCGGGCATGAACACTGCGATCCTGTCGAACGGATCGCCTGCAATGCTGGATGGCGCTGTACAATCTGCAGGGCTGGGACATGTGCTGGACGACGTGCTGTCGGTGGAGAGCGTCGGAATTTTCAAACCCGACGCCCGTGTTTATGATCTGGTCGGCGAGCGGTTTGGCTGCGCCAAGGAGGAGGTTCTGTTTGTCTCCTCCAACGGATGGGACGCCGCGGGGGCTGCGGGGTATGGGTTTGTAACAGCCTGGGTGAACCGCGCGAGCGAACCTGTTGACCGCCTGCCCTGGAAACCCGCGCATGTTTTGCCGGACCTGAGTTCCATCCCGGACCTGGCCAGGAACTGAACCCCGTCATGGCATTCTTTGAAACATCAGACGGGCTGCATCTGCACTACGCCGACAACGGCGAAGGGCTGCCGCTTCTGTGCCTTGCCGGGCTGACCCGCGACAGCCGGGATTTCCGGTATTTTGCGCCCCATGCAAGCCAGTACCGTTTGATCACTTTGGATGCCCGTGGACGCGGTCACTCTGACCATGATCCTGAGTTCATGAATTACAATGTCCTGCGTGAAACACAGGATGTGCTGGAACTTCTGGACCATCTGAACTTAACCCGGGCCGCCATTCTCGGCACCTCCCGCGGCGGGCTGGTGGCAATGACGCTCGCAGCAATCGCCAAAGACAGGCTGTCAGCCGTCATCCTCAATGATCTTGGCCCGGAGATACCGCCCGACGGCATTGCCCGCATCATGGAATATGTTGGTCGGCGGCCAACTGCAAAAAACTGGGAGCAAGCAGCCGAAACACTCGCCACCCTGATGGCACCCGCGTTTCCCGACGTGTCACCGGCACGCTGGCAGCAGGAAGTTCAGGCCTTCTATGATCAAACCCCCAGCGGGCTTGCCCTTCGCTATGATCCGCGTCTGCGAGACGCCTTACTTCAGCAGGCTGAAGCAGGTACTCCACCGGATCTATGGCCTTTGTTCCTGGCATTGGAAGGCTTGCCATGCGGTGTTATCCGCGGTTCGAACTCAGATATATTGAGCCCCGCAACCTTCTCTGAAATGCAGCGCCGCCTGCCCACCTTGCAGGCCGTAGAAATCGCCAATCGCGGCCATGTACCCTTTCTTGATGAGCCTGAGGCGCTCGCCCTTGTTCATTCCGTTCTGGAGCAGATCCAATGACTTCGATTGCCATGATTGAAGCCGCCGCCGAGCGGCTGAAAGGCCAGGCCCGGGTGACGCCGCTGTTGTCATCGCCATTTCTCGATGAAATCGCCGGGCGGCGGCTGCTTGTGAAGGCCGAGTGTCTGCAGCACACAGGTTCCTTCAAATTCCGGGGCGGCTGGTCGGCAGTTTCGACCCTGCCAGAGGAAGCCCGCAGGCGTGGCGTGATCGCCTATTCCAGCGGCAATCATGCGCAAGGCGTGGCAGCAGCAGCCAAAGCGCATGGGGCACCGGCCGTTATCGTGATGCCCGCAGACGCACCGCAACTGAAAATCCAGAACACCCGCGACCTGGGTGCTGACGTGGTGCTGTACGATCGCGCGGGCGGTGAAAGCCGGGAAGCAGTTGGAGCCGAACATGCACAAGAACGCGGGCTGACACTGATCAAGCCTTATGATGACCCCCTGGTTATCGCAGGCCAAGGCACAGCAGGCCTGGAAATCGCCGAGCAGGCCGCTGCAGAAGGCGTCACCAAAGCAGACGTTCTGGTGAACTGCGGTGGTGGCGGGCTTTCCTCGGGCATAGCCTTGGCGCTAGAGACCCGAGCTCCGGGGTTGCGTGTGCGCCCGGTGGAGCCGGAGGGGTTTGACGATGTGACCCGCTCGCTTGCAGACGGTGACATCCGCAGCAATACACGCATCTCTGGCTCAATCTGCGACGCAATTTTGACGCCGGAACCTGGTCAGATCACTTTTCCGATTCTCAGACGCCTTTGCGGACCTGGCATCGTTATCTCTGAGGAAGAGGCCATGCGTGCCATGGCTCTTGCATTTTTGCGGCTGAAGATTGTGCTGGAGCCCGGCGGTGCAGCCTCCCTTGCTGCGGCCCTGTTCCATGCAGATGATATCAAAGGCGATGCGGTGATTGCGGTTGCCACGGGTGGCAATGTGGATGCAAAGCTGTTCGAAGAGGCGCTCGCGCGCTATGCTTAAGTTCTGACCGCGCGATCGAACGCCCGGCAGCAAAGGGGACACGTCATGACACGTTTCACCATCGCTTCTTTCAACGCCAAAAACCTGATTGGCCCAGAAAAGGAGTATTACCGCTTTCAGAGCTACACGCCCGAGGAATACGCCTGGAAAGCAGACTGGATGGCCGACCAGTTGCTGACACTGAATGCCGATATCGTCGGTTTCCAGGAAATCTTCGACGAAGCATCATTGCGGCAGGTGATTGCCGAAGCGGACCGCCGCGGCGCGCAGGCCAATGCAGCCAGCATCCCCGATCCGTCCAAACGCTACCACCGCAAAGCGATTTTTCAAAAGCTTGCCTATGGTTCCTACGCTGAGGCCGAAGTCGCCTTTGCCCCGAATTTCAATGACACCGGTGAACCCGGCAAGCGGCGGCCGGGGCTGGCTGTGCTGTCCCGGTTTGGCTTTGTCGACGAGCCTGAGATCATCCAGGATCTGGCACAGCCGCTGGACATTCCCATGGCCTGCCTGGGCGAAGAAGACGATGCCGGTTTCTACACGCTGCGCCGCCTGTCCCGGCCGATACTCAAAGTGCGGGTGCCTGTCGGAGGGCAGGTGATCAGCGTCTACAACTGCCATCTGAAGTCGAAACTGGGGGAATACATCAAACCCCAAGGCGCCCCCTACCCGCCGGAAGCCGTGCTGACAGCCTATGACGCTGCAGGCCGGGCGATGGGGTCCCTGCGCGCTGCACTAAGACGCATGGCCGAAGCCTGGGTACTGCGCCGTGCGGTTCTGGACGATCTGGAACAGGGCCGCCCTGTGATGGTGCTGGGCGATTTCAACGACGGCGAGCATGCTGTCAGCAGTGAAATCATTTCGGGCGAGACACCGTTTAAGAACTACGCCTGGATGCTGCGCCATGATGCCGAACATGGCGGCGATCGTTACAGCAGTGAAGAAGACGTTCAGATCCGCGAAACCATCGACCGGGTGCGGCTGCGGTCTGCCGAAAAGATGTTCCTGCGGAAATCCCTGCGCGATGTGGTTTACACAACCGCCTTTGGTGGCGTGCACGAGAGCATTGATCAGATCTACATGTCGCGCCATTTCGACCCCGCCTGGGACGGCGCCGTTGGAAAAATGCATTACTACAGCGTTTTCAACGACCATTTGACCGACGGCAGCCATCCGGAAGCGCCGTACAACAAACTGGCCTCGGACCATGGGCAGATCATGGCCCACATGGAACTGCGAAGCTGAGCCAGGTCGCCTGCTTTACCTCCCTGCCCTGGCGCAGGTAAACTGCGACGGAACAACAAAGAGGCGCTCCATGCAAATTGCGGACCTGGGCGATGTCCAGCTTCACTTCCGTGTTGACGGGAAACCGAATGGTGCACCCATTGTCTTTGCCAATTCGCTTGGCACCGACCTGAGGGTCTGGGATGCGGTGGTGGACCAGCTGCCCGAAGGTCTGCGCATTATCCGCTATGACACGCGCGGGCATGGGCTGTCCTCCTGTCCGCCCGCTCCGTATTCAATGGGCGCGCTGGTGCGGGACGCAGAGCGGCTGCTGGATCATCTGGAGGTACGGGACTGCGTGTTTGTGGGCCTGTCGATCGGCGGCATGATTGCCCAAGGTTTGGCAGTCAAACGCCTGGATCAGGTGCGGGCACTGGTCCTGTCGAACACAGCCGCCAAGATCGGCACAGCCGAGATGTGGAAAGAACGGGCCCGCATTGTTCAAAGCCAAGGCATTGAGGCGCTGGCTGACGCTGTGATGACACGTTGGTTTGCGCGCGGGTTCCGCTCCGCGCCGGACATGCAGTTGTGGCGGAACATGCTGTTGCAGCAATCACGCGAAGGCTACGCCGGCTGCTGCGCAGCAATTGCAGGCACCGATTTTTATACACCCACCAGCGGGTTGCGCTTGCCTTGCCTTGGCATTGCCGGGTCGGAGGACGGCGCCACCCCACCTGATCTGGTCCGGGAAACGGTGGATCTGATCCCCGGCAGTCAATTCCATCTGATAAGGCGCGCAGGCCATATCCCCTGTGTCGAGCAGCCGGATGAATACGCCCAACGCCTGACCAGCTTCCTGAGGGAGACCGGGCACATTGGCTGACTTCCTGCTTGTTCACGGATCCTGCCACGGCGCCTGGTGCTGGCGCGATGTGATCCCGGTGCTTGAGGCAAGTGGCCACAAAGCCCGCGCCATTACCCTGCCCGGCCATGGAGACGGGCGCGACCCTGCAGGCGTTACTCTGGCGGAAACAGCTGACGCGGTTGTGGGAGCCACCACTCCGGGCACGGTGATTATCGGGCACTCATGGGGCGGCTTTCCGATTTCTGCAGCAGCAGAGGCGCATCCGGACGGGCTGCGTGGGTTGATTTATCTTTGCGCCTATTTGCCAGTCAGCGACATGTCCCTGATTGATATGCGCAAGGCTGGACCTCGGCAAACTCTGGAAGGGGCCACACGAAAGAATGAAGCAGGCACTGCATACAGCCTGATACCAGAGACCACACCGGACCTATTCTATCACGACTGCCCCTCTGAATCTGTGCGCTTTGCAATGGGTAATCTCTGCCAGCAGCCGATTTTGCCGCAGGACACACCAATCCGCCTGGGTCACCGGTTTGACGCCATACCCAAGGCCTACGTCCGTTGCACCGCAGACCGGGTTATCCCACCAGAGTATCAGGCGCAGATGGCTGCGCGGCTTCCGGATGAGCGTAGACATGATATGAAAACTTCCCACTCGCCCTTCTTTGCCGACCCTAAGGGACTGGCGGAAATGGCCGGACAGTTAGCAAAGGAATTCTGATGGCAGGATCCGTCTTCGACAGCCAGATTTACGGCGGGCTTTTTTGCAGCGGCGAGGCAAGCCGCCTGTTTTCCGACAGCGCCGAAGTGCGCGCCATGTTGCTGGTGGAAGGTGCACTGGCAAAGGCACAGGGTAAAGCCGGTGTAATCCCGCAGGAAAGTGCTGCTGCGATCGGGCGCGCGGTGGTTGAAATTGCCGTAGATCCAGGCGTTCTGAAACGGCCTTCAGAACAGAATGGTGTGCCTGTTCCGGGGTTGGTGGCAGCATTCCGCGAAGAAATGAAGGCTCCCGAACATGCACAATACGTGCATTGGGGCGCGACCTCGCAGGATATCATGGACAGCGCCTTGATGCTGCGGCTGCGTCAGGTGCTGGCACTGATTGAGGAAGATGTGAAGGCCGCGGTTCTGTCGCTTGCCAAACTGGCCAGGGCACATGCAGAGCTGCCGATGGCCGCCCGCACCTATGGGCAGCACGCAACCCCCACCAGTTTCGGCGCTGTTGCGGCATCCTGGGGCATGCCGTTGCTGAACCTGCTAGAGGAGCTGCCAGCCTTGCGGCAGTCCTGCCTTTTGGTGTCCCTGTCCGGTGCGGCAGGCACATCCAGTGCATTGGGTCCAAGGGCGCCGGACGTGCGTGCAGCCATGGCAAAGGGGCTGGCGCTGCAGGATCCCGGACGCAATTGGCACACCGATCGAACGCCGGTACTGCGGATTGCAGATTGGCTGCTGCGTGTCACTCTGGCCTTTGGCAAGATCGGCGAGGATTGCACCGCGCTGGTGCAGAGCGGAATTGAAGAAATCTGGCTGGGTGGGACTGGCGCCTCCTCCACCATGCCGCAGAAGCAGAACCCGGTGGCCCCCTCGGCGCTGACGGCACTGGCCCGGCAAGGCAGCGGCTTGTTCTCTGTTCTTCAGGGCGCAGCAACCCATCAGCACCAACGCGATGGAGCGGCCTGGTTCAGCGAGTGGATGTGCCTGCCGCAGATCGTGCTGGGCGCGGCGAGCGCCGCCAAAACCGGGAATGATCTGTGCGTCGGATTGACGCCCAATTCAGCAGCAATGGCGACAGCCTTGTCGCAGGGGCTTGGCATGATCCACGCAGAATCGCTGAGTTTTGCCCTTGCCGCACAAATGCCAAGGCCGGATGCCCAAGCAGCGGTCAAAGCTCTGTGCCAGGAAGCCCAGAGCTTAAAAATACCGTTGCAGGATCTTGTTGTACGCGACCACCCGGGTCTGGAGTGTGACATCTTGTTCGACCCGGCACGGCAGTTAGGCCATGCACCACAGGAAGCGATGCAATTCTGCAAGGCGGCAGAAAGCTTGGGCCTTTCTTCCTAAATAGATCATCCAGCCTGCTTTCTGTGACGTTACAACGCGCGCACTGCTGCGCAATGCCGCTTGATACGGCGACAGTGTGCCTTCACCCTGACCACAAACAGGGAGTAAGCGAATGCAAACGATCAAAGCTGCAGTCTGCCGTGAATTCGGTGCCCCCCTGATCGTAGAGGAGATACAACTGGCTCCACCGGGATTGGGCCAAGTCGAGATCACGCTGGACGCAGTCGCGATTTGCCACAGCGACATTTCCTTTGCCGAAGGTGCCTGGGGCGGACATCTGCCTGCGGTCTACGGCCACGAGGCGGCAGGGGTCATCACTGGTGTCGGAGCAGGCGTACAAGGCTTTGCCAAAGGTGACTCTGTGGTGGTCACATTGATCCGCAGCTGCGGAACCTGTCCGTCCTGCGCTGGCGGCAAGCCAGTCATCTGCGAGACCGCCTTTGACACTGTGAACGGACCTTTGAAAACCGCCAGCGGCACACCGCTGGATCAGGCAATGGCGTGCGGTGCCTTTGCGGAAAAAGTGGTGGTGGACCAGCGCCAGATTGTGAAAATCCCCGCAGGCATCCGCAAAGATGCTGCAGCCCTGATTTCCTGCGGGGTTATCACTGGTGTTGGGGCAGCCGTTAACGCGGCAGGGCTGCGCGCAGGTCAGGACGTCGTGGTCATTGGCGCAGGCGGCGTCGGCCTAAATGCAATCCAAGGCGCCCGTATTGCAGGCGCCCGCCGCATTGTGGCTGTCGACACGACCCAGGAGAAACTGGAAATCGCAAACGCGTTTGGCGCCACCGACGGGGTTCTTGCAACCGAAGACAAGCCGTGGAAAGCCGTGCACAGGGCTTTAGGCGGGCGCGGTGCTGATGCGGTTCTGGTTACCGTCGGCGCCATTCCTGCTTACGATCAGGCCCTGCGCTATTTGGCCCGCGGCGGAAAGGCCGTGCTGATCGGCATGCCCCATTCCGGAGCCAAATCTGCTTACGAACCTGTTGTCCTCGCGGCCTTGGGACAGGGTCTGATAGGTTCCAAAATGGGAGACACCGTAATTCAGCGGGACATTCCCTGGATTGTGGATCTGTACCAGCAGGGACGCCTAAAACTGGACGAACTGATTTCGGGCCGCTGGTCTCTTGATCAGATAAACGAAGCCATTGCAGACACCAAAACCGGCAGTGCCCGGCGCAATGTTATTGTTTTTCACCATGGGGCTGCTCCTGATTGACCGGCCGGACCCCCTCAAGGAAAACACCAATACTCCGGGAGATTCTTGCGCTGCTGCACAAGCAATTCTGCAGTGGAGACTGGGCACAAAACACTCAAGTTGTGCGTGCCGTATCCTCCCCCAAGACGCAGCCTCCGGCGTAAGGATTACTGTGCGTCAGCCCTGACATGTTGGGTCTGCACCCCCAGCCCTTCAATCTCTAGCCGCATCACGTCACCGGGATTTAAGTAGACAGGCTCAGGTTTGATCCCCATGCCGACACCCGGCGGGGTTCCGGTCGCAATCACATCACCGGGGTGCAGTGTCATAAGCTGGCTCAAATGTGAAATGATCTGCGCCACGCTGAACACCATCCTGCTGGTACTGCCTGTCTGCCGCCGTGTGCCGTTCACGTCACATGTCAGCCACAGCTTCTGCGGATCCTCCACCTCGTCGCGGGTGACCAGCCAAGGCCCGACAGGTCCAAATGTGTCGCAACTTTTGCCCTTGGTCCACTGTCCTGCCAGCTTGGTCTGAAAGTCCCGCTCTGACACATCGTTGACCACACAATAGCCTGCCACGTGGTTTAGCGCCTCTTCTTCAGCAACATACTTGGCCTTGGTTCCGATCACCGCACCCAATTCCACTTCCCAATCTGTTGCCACCGAACCGCGCGGCAGGACCACGTCGTCGTTCGCCCCGGAAATCGAAGAGGTCGCCTTTAGAAAAAGAATGGGATGCTCCGGCAGAGCCATGCCCATCTCCTCTGCATGGTCAGTGTAGTTGAGACCAATGCAAAGGAGTTTACCCACCTGCCCAACGCAGGGAGCCAGCTCCGGCGCAGATGCGGCCAGCGGAAGCTGCAGTGGGTCCAGCGCGGCCAGCCGACTCAGCGTTTCATCCCCCAGCTGCGCGCCAGTAAAATCCGGCACGTGGGCAGAAAGGTCCCTGACCGCACCCGCATTGTCCAGCAGCCCCGGCCTTATTTCTCCGTCAACCCGGTATCGCAGCAGTTTCATTTCTGTTCTCCCCAGTTGTTTCCGGATCAGTTGGAAACGTAGCCAGCCACCACCTGCAACAATTTGAAAGCCGTCGAGGCATCATTTTCCACCACTGCCAGGAATTCCTCTTCACCGATCCGCAAGCACCGCAGATCAGTCTTTGCAATCATGCTCAATGCGCGCGGCTCATGACGGATCAACCCCAGTTCGCCAACCAGCCGTCCCGGACCAACAGCCGCGATCAGGCGGTCTTCTTGGCCATCTTGAGGCAAATAGAGACCGGCTTCGCCTTCGAGGACCATATAGGCACCGTCGCTCGCTTCATCATCCTTGAGAAAGACGACCTCGCCCGCCTTGGCCTCATACCATCGCGCACCAAAGGCAAGCAGCCGCAGCTGGCGGCGGTTCAGGCCGGAAAACAGCTCTGTCTGCTCCAACGCCCGCAGCTTGAGTGCAAGGTCCTGGCTTGCCGCCCCGTCTCCCGACGCAGCTGCTTGTGCCTCATCGCTGACAAGCCGCCCCTGGCGCAGCTCAAAGAACACATCAAATACATCAGGGCTTTGAAAACTAGGGGCCAGATAGACAAGTGTTGTCTCTGGCAGAAGCTTGCGCAAATTTTTGTGCACCGCCACCCGGGTTTCCAAATCATAGCTTGCCATAGCAGAGTCGAGGATCAGTATATCCGGCCGCTTGATGGTTGCCCGGCAAAAGGCCAGCGGCTCTGCAAAGCTGGCGGCCAGCCCCTGCCCCCCAACGGCTATCGGCATGTCAAAGATCAACTCCACCACTTTATCCCGCAAGCTGTCGCGGACCATCAGATCTGAAACAAGTTTGCGCACCTCGTCCGCCTTGGCCCCGGCGGTATCTGAGATTTTCCCAAACAGCGCATTCTCAAGAACCGTCAGACTGGGCGCAAACAAATCGTCGCGAAAAGGTGTAAATCCGGCCCCCAGCGCATTCAGCAAGCTGTCGCCATGGCTGCGGCGGAACCCCAGGATTCGCTCCTTCATGCTGTTTTCAAAGGCCGGTCCGATCTGCTCAGCCGAGATTGTGAACGGAATAATCAGCAGCTGTGCCAGTTCTTCACGGCTGAGTTTAGCGGCATCAGTTGTCCTAGGCCTGTCCGCCAACGCCAAAGCCGCCTCATAGGCTGCCACGTCCAGCCCCAGCTTGCGGAACAAAGGATGCCCGGTGCCATCGACGCCAAAAATTTGCCTCAGCATCTCGACGACATCGCGGGTCAGCGCAGCCAATCCTTCGTCCAACCCGATCTGTTTGAGCAGGTCGAGAAACTCCCCCTGACGGTGTAGCATTTCTCCTGTCATCGCTTCCTGAGACGCGGCAAACAGGAGGTTTTCGGCAACCGGCAAAGCCGGGTTATAGCTTTCCTCGTCCAGAAAATGCACATGCCCATCCAGCTCGGCATCCTCGATTGCCTTGCGCACTGCCGGGCGCAATTTTACCAGCTGTTCCGCCAGAACAGGATGCGCCGGGGCTTCGAAATACTGGTCAATACCACGGCGGAACAAAGCTGTGTCTGAACCAATACCTTCGACCAGCTTCAGCCACCAGGCGCGCAGTTCCCCCTCATTTGAGAAGCCTGCAAGTTCCGGGTCCAGCCATGGCGCATCAAAGGGGTCTGGGCTGTTGCCAGCAAGTTTTGCGATTTCCAGCTCCCGCAAATTGCGTGCTTTGCCCCGCGGGCGCATCCGCATCGGCATCATCACGTTGTCACCAAATGATCCCTGAAACAGCACGGGACGGGATGTAGCATAGCCGATCCGGGCCGCAACGGTTGCCTGATGCAGCCCGGCAAGGCTTTTGCCGGCCACTGTCACAGTGCCCGAAGACGGCAGAATTTCCCGGGTCAACAGTTCCGCCAGAGCCCGCCTGTCTTCCTCGGATGGCGCTGCAATCCCAATCACTTGCCCCGCTGGGAAGGTCGCACTCAAATCTTCCAAGACCAGATTTCCATCTGTGTCCCGCACGCTGACAGTATCAAGGCTTACGTCGCCCTCAAGTCGGCCTAGCTCTTCCGGCTCGCCGCTCAGCAGCTTTTCATCGATCATGCCCTGCGGCGCAAAGCGCTCAAGGATCACCTCCCAGCGCAGGCTCATGTCCTGTGTCTGGTTGTAATAGGTCAGAAGCTCTTTCCAGGGCGATGCCAGATCCTTGTAGGCAGCCAAAGCTGCTACCAGTGCACCCAGTGAGACCTTGCCCTGTAAAACCAGATAGCCGCCAACCGCATAGAAAAAGAACGGGGTCAGCTGAGTAATGAAGTTATTGAGAAACTTCATGAAGAACTTTTTCTGGTAAATCAGAAAGCGAATATCATAAAGCCGTCCCAACCGGGCGGTGATAACCGCCATCCTATACCGCCAGCCGCCATTGATCCTGAGTGTTGAGGCCCCGGCGGCGCTCTCTCCGATTTCCGTGGCCAGCGCGCGCACCTGCTTGATGCGTTTCTTGTTCAGCAGGTTGATCTGACGCTGCAGTATTGGGATCAGCCAGCCTTGCAGCGGAATAAGCGCAATAGCCGCCATTCCAAACCAGAAGTTCTGCAGGAACAGGAAAAACAGAATCGTCAGCATCTGCCCGGCTTGCAGCACCGGCTGGCTTACGGCATCGCCCATAAGTCCGCCCATTGGTTCGGACTCCGAGGTGACCATTGACACCAGTTCACCTTGGCTCACCCGTTCGAAATACGGCTGAGGAAAGCGCAGAACCCTGGCAATCAGCAAGTAGCGGAACCGGCGTAGCATTCGCTCGGCCAGAACACCCTTCATGGTGTTGATCCGCATCTTCAGCAGGCCATGGCACAACACTGAAAGCAGAAACGCACCGCATAGAATCCAAAGAAACGTCAGCTGGTCGAAACTTTGCCCCAGCATAGTGATCGTTGAGCTTTCGGCCCCGATTGCATCATTGATGATCCGTTTGGGCAGCTCAAGTGTCAGGTAAAGCAGTGGAAACAGGCAGGCAGTCACAACCAGCAGCACCAGTTGGTCACGCTTCGAGTACTTCCAGATAAAACGGAAAAGAGAGCGTTCTATGGGAAAGCTCCATAATTGGCGGCTTCGGACAAGGCTTCCTTATGGGTAGCGCGGTTTGACCGGAACAGGCAATGGGCAGAAAACTGCTGCGTCCCGTTGCGGCATCTTGCCGTCGCAACATTTGCCAGGCGCCAAAAAATCCGTAAGGTTCCAGCCAAGTAAGCTTCTAGAGGATAAATAGGTTTGCCGGAATACGTCGGATCCGTTCTGCTGCTGCTCTGCGCTTTACAGGTCAAGCACCTGTTTGCCGACTTTTTCCTGCAGACTCCCAAGATGTTGTCGGGGCGCTGCGCCTATGCGCACTTGGGGCGGGCGCAGCATGCCGGTGTCCATGTGATCGGTTCAGCGGTGGTCTTCCTGCTGTTTGCCGCTCCGCTGGCCTTCATCCTGGTATTGGCAGTGCTGGAATGGGTGGTTCATTTCCATATTGATTTCGGCAAGGCCCGCTTTTCTGAGCGCAAGAAGCTCACTCCACAGCAAGCCATGTTCTGGCAGGCCATGGGGTCCGACCAGGCGCTGCACCAGCTGACGTATATTGCTATGGCTTGGGGCTGGGTCAAATACGCTGCTATGTAAGTGTCGCAGCAGCATGCCAATCCCATGTCCGCGCTGCTGGCCCATTGATCAGGGCACGACTGGCTTGTCGCGTTTGATTGTACGCAACACCACATTGGTCTGGGCGCTGGCAACGGCAGGCAGTCGAAACAGGAAGTTTTCCAAAAACCTATTATAGGCCTCCAGATCCGGCGCCAGTACCCGCAGGTGATAATCGGCCTGACCAGTGGTCGCATAGCATTCCTGCACCAGAGGGCTGGTTTCCACCGCACCGATGAACTCCACCAGCTTCTCCGGGTCATGGCGTGTTAAATGCACATGCACAATGGCCTGGAACCCCAACCCCATAGCCGGCGCATTCACCACGGCCCCGTAATGTTCGATGATACCCGCCTCCTCCAGCCCCCGCACCCGGCGCCAAAGAGCTGACGGGGACATTCCCACTGCCTCTGCCAAATCTGCATTCGAGATACGGGAATCCTCTTGCAGCAACGTCAGGATCCGGCGGTCACGGTCATCTAGTTTCATATTCCGGTCACTTTCCCCGCAATGAAGCATCACGTCGGTAATTTTAACCGTATACTACCGCTTTTCCAGAAATTCAGGCAATTTTTTTCACCATATATGGGTTACTTTTCCGGAAACAACGCATTCCGCGCAAGGATTCTGCCGCGATGACCAAGCTGAGCCACGATTTCCGAAGCTACAAACTGGACGATCGTTACGAGATGACCACAGGGAGGGTGTTCCTCACCGGCACCCAGGCGCTGGCCCGTGTCATGCTGGACCAGGCCCGCCGCGACCGGCATGCTGGCTTGAACACGGCCGGTTTTGTTTCCGGGTACCGCGGCTCACCGCTGGGCGGGGTTGACTTGGAATTCTGGCGCGCCAAGGAGCGTATGCAGGCAAACCGCATAAAGTTCATGCCAGCAGTGAACGAAGACCTTGGTGCCACCGCAGTTCTCGGAGCCCAGCAGGCCGTTCTGGACCCGCATTGCGAGGTCGAGGGCGTGTTCTCCATGTGGTATGGCAAAGGGCCGGGCGTGGACCGTTCCGGCGATGCGTTGAAACATGGCAACGCCTACGGCTCCTCTGACAAAGGCGGCGTATTGGTGGTTGCCGGCGATGACCATGGCTGCGTCAGCTCCTCCATGCCGCACCAGTCGGACGTGGCCTTTATGTCCTGGTTCATGCCGGTCCTGAACCCGGCGGATGTTTCAGAGTTTTTGACTTTCGGAGAATACGGCTTTGCGCTCTCCCGCTACTCGGGCACCTGGGTAGGTTTCAAAGCCGTGTCGGAAACTGTCGAAAGCGCACGCTCGGTCGAGTTGCATCCGGATCGCCGGTTTGTTTACCCTGAGCTGCCGGTTTATCCCGGTGGGCTGCATATCCGCCGCGCCGACCTGCCCTCTGCTGAAATTGAGACCCGGATTCACGCCAAGCTGGACGCGGTGCGCGCCTTTGCCGAAGCAAATCCGATCGATAAGCGGATCTATGACATCAAGGAAGCCAGGTTCGGCTTTGTCTCCACCGGCAAGGGACATCTCGACTTGATGGAGGCACTCCGGCTTTTGGGGCTGGACGAGACCGCCTGCCGCCGTCTGGGCATCGACATCTACAAGGTCGGCATGGTCTGGCCACTGGACCGCTCTGACGCGCTGAAGTTCGTGAAGGGCAAGCAGGAGGTTCTGGTTGTCGAAGAAAAGCGCGGTATCATTGAAAGCCAGTTCAAAGAAAACTTCTATGACTGGCCCGGCAGCAAGCCCGAGAAGATGGTCGGCAAATACGACAGCCAGGGCGCGCCGCTGATCCCCTGGACCGGCGAGCTGAGCCCGTTATTGCTGGCGCCCATCGTCGCCGCCCGGCTGGACAAATTCTTTCCAGAGGAGAACCTGCCCGCCAAAGCTGCAGCACTAACGGCTGAACCGCCGAAGTTGCTGGATGTTCCAGGCGCGACCCGAACGCCCTACTTCTGCTCCGGCTGCCCCCATAACACATCAACCAAACTGCCTGAGGGATCCAAGGCGTTTTCCGGCATTGGCTGCCACGTAATGGCCAGCTGGATGGACCGTGAAACTGCGGGGTATGCCCAGATGGGCGGCGAAGGCGTGCCCTGGACTGTGGCCTCGCAATTCAACGGCAACAAACACGTGTTCCAGAACTTGGGCGAAGGCACCTGGTATCACTCTGGCTCCCTGGCGATCCGGCAGGCGGTCGCCGCCGGCACCAATATCACCTACAAAATCCTCTACAATGATGCGGTGGCAATGACTGGCGGCCAGCCAGTAGACGGGCCGGTGTCTGTTCACGGAATAGCCCAGACCTGCCGCGCAGAGGGCGTAGCGCGGATTGCGCTGATCTCCGACGACATCGGCAAATTCGCTTCCGGGGATTTCCCGACTGGAACCACCTTTCATGACCGCAGCGAACTCGACAGAGTGCAGCGGGAACTCCGCGAACTGCCTGGTGTCAGCGCGCTGATCTACGAACAGACCTGCGCCACCGAAAAACGCCGCCGCCGCAAACGGGGGCAAATCGAAGACCCCAAGCGGTTTGCCTTCATCAACGATCTGGTTTGTGAAGGCTGCGGCGACTGCTCAGTTGAATCCAACTGCCTGAGCGTCGAGCCGAAAGAGACGCCATTTGGCCGCAAGCGCAAGATCAACCAGTCCGCCTGCAACAAGGACTTCTCCTGCCTGAACGGCTTTTGCCCCAGCTTTGTGACCGTCGAAGGGGCAACCCGCCGCAAGAAGAAAGCCGCCGGTTTGGATGCGGCCAAGCTGGTTGCCCAGTTACCGACGCCGGAACTTCCTTCCCTGTCAAAGCCGTTTGATCTGCTTGTTACCGGGGTGGGCGGCACAGGCGTTGTGACCATCGGAGCGCTGATCACTATGGCCGCCCATCTGGAAGGCAGGGGATCAAGTGTGCTGGATTTCACTGGGTTCGCACAGAAATTTGGCACCGTGCTGAGCTACATCCGGCTTTCCAGTGCTCCGGAATCCCTGAATCAAGTACGGATCGGCCAAGCAGCAGCAGATGCGGTGATTGGCTGCGACATCGTCGTAAGCTCCGCGCCCAAAGCGTCGCTTCATTACCGCATGGGTACCAAAGTTGTTCTGAACCGGGCTGAAATGCCCACGGGCGATCTCGTTCTGCGGCGCGATGCCGACCTGATGGCAGGCGTACGAGAACAGGCAATCGCCGAGGCTGTTGGCGCGGCCAACCTGTCCGGCTTCAACGCCAACAAGGCAGCTGAAAAGCTGCTTGGCGATGCGGTTCTGGCCAATGTCATAATGCTAGGGTTTGCTTGGCAAAAGGGGCTGGTTCCCGTCAGCGCAGAAGCCTTGGATCAAGCCATTGAATTGAACGGCGTGGCCATTGACCAAAACCGCCTTGCATTTGCGATCGGCCGCGCCGTGGCCGCGAACCCCAAACGAATCGACGATTTTTACAAGGAACCCCCGCAAAAAGACGAAACTCTGACAGAGCTGATTGAACGGCGCGCCACCTACCTGACAGGCTATCAAGACACCAAGTATGCAGCACGGTTCCAGGATACTTTGGCACAGTTCCACGCTGCCCTGCCTGCTGAGGCAGCGGATCAACTGACTGCGGCAGCGGCGCGGTCTCTCTTTAAACTAATGGCATACAAGGACGAATTTGAAGTTGCGCGCCTTTTAACAAGTGACAAGTTCCGGCATCAGATCGAAGATGAATTCGAAGGGGACTTAACCGTCAGATATCATCTTGCACCGCCCTTTCTGAACCGCAAAATAGATGCCCGCGGCCGCCCCCTGAAACAATCCTTTGGCCCCTGGCTGCGTCCTGCTTTGAACCTGCTGGTAAAGGCGCGCTGCCTGCGCGGAACGGCTTTCAATATCTTCGGCTATCACGCAGAAGCCCGCCTGCACCGCGATCTTCTTTCCTGGTACCAAGAGACGCTTCAGGACGTCGCCCAGAGCTATACGTCAGGCAAGCACGACGCCTGCCTGGACATCCTGCAGGCTCCTATGGACATCCGCGGTTATGGACCCGTTCGCCAAGAGGCCGCAAAAAAGGTGCAAACTTCCGTCAGTGAAGCTTTTCGCAGCTTCTAACCAAAGTCATTCCAGCAACAACCTGGAACTCAAATATCCCAGTGCTGGCGCGTGAACTCGGTAAAGGCCTCCATTTCCTCTGCCAGCGGTTCCCGGCCGGTGAACACTTTGAGATATTCAGGTGTTACCTCCAGCCTGTGCGCATGGCTTTCGTTTGGGTCCGCCATGTCATAGCCCAGCTGCATGTAGTACAGCACCTTGGCCCGGGTCATAGCCTCGCGCTCCAGGTAACCATAGCGGGCAAACATCGCTGTCAGCGCGTCTACCCGTCGCTGGTCAGACCGGTCCAGCAGGCTTCGCACTTTGCCGGAGCGGCGGGACCAATCCCGGACTGCGAAATCCAGGGCCGTGTTGAAGAGATTAGGATTGGCAATGCACTCAAACACATTCAAGACCGCACCGGTGATAGCCTTGGCAGGAGCCTCAGCCTGCCGCACCATGCCCGCGGTATTGGTTTGTTCCCAAGTTTTCAGCAACGCATCCAGCAGGTCCTGACGTGACTTAAAGTACCAGTAGAAAGAAGACCGCGAAACCTGCATCCGTTCCGCCAACGCCAGGACCTTGACCTGCTCTACCCCATCCGAGATCAACACATCCATGGCTACATTCAGCCAATCGTTGCGGGTGACTTTAATATTGCCGACCAGCGGCTCGGCTTCCGGGTCATCCCGGTGCAAGACAGGTTTTTGCGCCATGAACAGCCTTTCAGATCCTTCGAATTTCCGCCACCTTATGCCAGGCCGCATTCCCGCGCCAACACGGCAGCCTGCGCAGCCCGGAAATACAGCCAGCCCTGAGTTGTCGAGGCGACACCCTGTATATCTGCTCTGCTGCAAGTACGTGCCTTTGGCTGAAGCCTACCCCCACATTTTTTTTGTGATCCGGCGATGGGCTGCCGCTCCCCGGCCCTTCAACTGGTAATGAATGTTGGGGGCAAAGCCATCTTCGGGCAGCAAGACGTTCATTTTCATTGCTGATTTTCCGGTACTAAGGCGGCAATTGGCCAAATGGGGTTTGACTAATCCTTCCCCGGCTTGCGAAGGTACTGAAAAAATCAAGGGAAACCGCGATCTCATGAGCGTCGTGAACGAGCCAGGCGGACAAACCTGAATGCGCCCACTGCTGTCCGTCGAAAACCTCAGCATCGGGTTTGGCAAAGGTGACTCCGTTGTCAAAGACGTGAACTTTGCTGTTCAGCCCGGAGAGACGCTTGCCCTGGTTGGCGAGAGCGGCTCAGGCAAGACGATTTCTTGCCGCGCCGTTCTCCGCATACTTCCAAAAGTTGCGCAGCTGAGGTCAGGACGGATTCTGCTGGATACCCGTGGAAAAGCACTGGATCTTGCATCGCTGGATGAATCCCTGATGCGCGGCGTGCGTGGCAACACCATCTCGATGATCTTTCAAGAACCGATGCGTTCGCTGTCACCGCTGCACCGGATCGGCAATCAGGTTTCCGAAGTGCTGTGGCTGCATGGGCGCAAATCTGAACGCGAGGCGCGAGAGATCGTTCTGGAGTGTTTTGAACGGGTCGGATTTCCGGAACCGGAGCGCACCTACCGTTCTTATCCGTTTGAATTGTCAGGCGGCATGCGCCAGCGGGCGATGATTGCCATGGCAATGGTTGCCAAGCCGGATCTGTTGATTGCGGACGAGCCGACCACAGCTCTGGACGTGACCACTCAGGCGCAAGTGCTGGGGCTGATGAAAGATCTGCAGCGTGAAACCGGCATGGCGATGATTTTGGTGACCCATGATCTGGGCGTGGTTGCGAACATGGCCGAGCAGGTAGTGGTGATGCACAAAGGCCGTGTTATGGAAGCAGGGCCCGCCGAACCCATTTTGCGCACGCCTGCCCACCCCTACACAAAAGCATTGTTCGATGCCGCCCCGGAAATCCCGGAGGCCAAAGTCGTTGCAATCCCCCCTGCACGCGACGATCTGATCATGGAGATGAAATCTGTCTCCAAGACCTATACGCTGCGAGCTGGCAAAGGCTGGCAGGCTCCCACATTGATCCACGCCTGCCGTGAGATTGATCTGCGGGTAACACGCGGCAAAACACTGGCGATTGTCGGGGAGAGCGGATCGGGAAAAACCACTGCCGCCCGCATCGCCTTGGGAGCTGAAGCGCCCGATCCCGGCGGTGAAGTACTGTTCCGGCCCCTCCCCGGCCAGCCCCCGGTTACGGTCCATGACATGGACCAAGGTACCAGGACTGCGTTCCAGAGACAGGCGCAAATGGTGTTTCAGGACCCGTATTCGTCCCTGTCGCCCAGAATGCGCATTCAGGACACTCTGATGGAGCCTCTGGACATCCACCGCATCGGAACCCGCGCTGAGCGCCGCGAAAAGGCTGCTGAAATGCTGCGTCTTGTCGGCCTGTCGCCCGACATGCTGAAACGCTATCCGCACGCCTTCTCGGGGGGGCAGCGTCAGCGGCTGTCGATTGCGCGGGCCCTGATGCTTGATCCTGCGCTGATTGTCTGCGACGAGCCGACGTCTGCGCTCGATGTGTCAGTTCAGGAACAGATTTTGCGGCTGCTGGAAGAAATCCGCGACAAAAACAATCTTTCGTACCTGTTCATCAGCCATGACCTTGCCGTAGTGGCGCGTATCGCCGACGAGGTTGCGGTAATGCGGCGCGGCCTGATCGTGGAACAGGCCCCGCCGGAGACGTTGTTTTACAACCCCCAGCACCCTTACACAAAGGCGCTGATCGCGGCGCAGCCGGAACCGGACATCGACAGGCCGATTGACTTGAAACTGGTGGCCCAAGGGGCAGGCACACCTGAGCATTGGCCCGAAGCGTTTCGGTTCAGTGGCGCCGATGCTCCGCCGCTCGTCGGACTAAGACACTTAGAACCTGGCCATAAGGTGCGCTGCCATGTTTGATGCACTGAAACCATTTCTGTCCGCTGCTTTCTGCCTATGCGCTGTTCCTGCTATCGCAGACATAAAACTGCAGGAGAGCGGTTTCTGGAAATCAGAGGTCAAGGCAGGATACCTGCCGCCCGTAGCCAAGCGTCTCCCAAAGGTGCCACTGGTGGTAGACTTGGCCGCCAAGGGCCGGGAGTTCGGCACTGAGGGCGGAACGCTCAATACCATGGTGACGCGCTCCAAAGATATTCGGCAAATGGTCGTTTACGGCTACGCCCGGCTGACAGGTTACGACGAGAATTACCAGCTGCAACCAGACATCCTTCTGGGATACGAAAACGAGGGAAATCGCAGATTCACATTGAAACTGCGGCCCGGGCACCACTGGTCCAGCGGTGATGCTTTTACATCTGACGATTTCCGGTACTGGTGGGAAGATGTTGCCAACAACGAATTGCTGAGCCCCGCCGGCCCGCCAGATTTTCTGCGGGTGATGGGAACCTTGCCACGGGTTAGCTTTCCGGATGAAACCACGGTGATATATGAATGGGATAACCCGAACCCCAGTTTCCTGCACACTCTGGCTCAGGCCCGTCCGCCTTTCATCTACCGCCCTGCCAAGTATCTAAAGAAGTTCCACGCAGACTATGCTGACCCAGAAGTTCTGGAAGAGGAAGTCGACTACGCCCGTGTCAAAAGCTGGGCTGCGCTGCACAATAAATACGACAATATGTACAAGTTCGACAATCACGAGCTTCCGACACTGCAGCCATGGATCAATGCCTCGCCAGGCAAGAAGATCCGGCACCAGTTTGTACGTAACCCCTATTACCACCGCATCGACAGCCGCGGCGTGCAATTGCCTTATATCGACACGGTTGAGATGGAAATCGTGACCCCTGGCCTGGTGGCAGCCAAATCAAACGCTGGAGAAGCGGATTTGCAGGCCCGCGGACTGGATTTCCGCGATATTCCGATCCTGCGCAAAGGCGAAAAGGATAACTCGGGCTACAAGACTTTCCTTTGGGGCAATGGCGCGGCTTCGCAGATCGCCATTTACCCGAACCTCAATACCCAGGATCCGATCTGGCGGGAGATCCTGCGCGATGTACGGGTGCGGCGCGCCTTGTCATTGTCCATCAATCGACGCGCCATTAACCGGGCGCTGTATTTCAATCTCGCGAAACCCGGCGCCATGACCGTTCTGGAACAGAGCGAGCTGTTTGACCCCGCCCTGCGCGAAGCCTGGGCGCAGTTTGACCCGGAACAGGCAAACCGCCTGCTGGATGAAGCCGGGCTGACAAAAAAGGATGGCTATGGCATCCGCTATCTGCCGGACGGTCGCCTGATGGAACTGATTGTGGAAACCGCCGGCGAACGCCAGGAAGTGGAAAACGCTCTCCAGATCATTACTGATGACTGGCGCGATGTCGGAGTAAAGCTGATCATGCGCCCGCTGGACCGGGACATCCTGAGAAACCGGGTCTTCTCCGGCAACTCCATGGCCTCTGCGTGGTTCGGCTGGGACAACGGTTTGCCACAGTCCTATACATCCCCGGTATATCTGGCCCCAACAGATCAGGTCTTTTTGTCTTGGCCGAAATGGGGCCAGTACTATCAGACCGGCGGCGCAGCGGGCGAGCCGCCTGACATGGAGCCAGCCCAGCAATTGCTCTCCTTATTGGAAAACTGGGATATGGCCACCTCGGAAGATGAACGCCTCTCCGCCTGGCGGTCAATGCTGCAGATCCACGCCGATCAGGTCTATGCCATTGGTGTGATTGCCGCCGCACCGCAGCCCGTAGTCGTCAGCAACCGGCTGCGCAATGTTCCAGAGCAAGCAATCTGGGCCTGGGATCCGGGTGCACATTTTGGTGTCTACCGGCCGGATGAGTTCTTTTTTGAGGATGGCCTGGATTAATGGAAATTCTGCGATACGCCATCTACCGCTTTGGCACCATGCTGATGACCCTGCTGGTGGTATCGGTTCTGGTGTTTGTCATTATCAACCTGCCCCCTGGCGACTACCTGTCGAACCAGATCGCCGAACTGCAGGCGACCGGCCAGTCTGCCGGTGTCGCCAAGGCCGAATTCCTGCGCAAGGAATATGCGCTGGATAAACCCCTGTGGCAGCAATACATGATCTGGATGGGGTTCATGCCCGGCCCGCATGGGTTTTCCGGTATGATCCAGGGCAACTTTGGCTGGTCCTTCGAATTTGACAGCCCGGTTGCCGACATTGTTGGCGACAGTTTGTGGCTGACTGTTCTGGTCAATCTGGCAGCCGTCGTCTTTGTCTATGCCGTCGCCCTGCCCCTGGGTGTGATGGCCGCTGCCCGCGCCCGCTCTTGGGTCGACTACACAACTGCTTTTGTCGGATACCTAGGCCTTGCCACCCCGAACTTTCTGCTGGCGCTGATCATGTTTTACTACGGCCACCGCTGGTTTGATCTGCCAATCGGCGGGCTGATGGCACCAGAATACGAGGGGATGCCGATGAACTGGGACAAGGTGAAATCCATTCTTGTACATCTGATCGTGCCTACCTTTGTGATCGGAACAGCTGGCGCCTCGGCGATGATGCAGCGGCTGCGCGCCAATATGCTGGATGAATTGGGCAAACCCTATGTGGAGACCGCAATAGCCAAAGGTATGGCGCCCTCTCGGATGCTGGCCAAATACCCGCTGCGAGTGGCCTTTAATCCGTTTGTGGCGGACATCGGCAATCTGCTTCCTTCTATGATCTCCGGCTCCGTCCTCGTGTCAGTGGTTTTGGGGTTGCAAACCATCGGCCCAACCCTGCTGACGGCGCTCAAAACCCAGGACATGTTCCTGTCCGGTTTTGTGCTGATGTTCGTTGCCCTGCTCACGCTGATCGGCACCATGATCTCAGATGTTCTGCTTGTACTGCTTGACCCCAGAATCCGCTACGAAGGGCGCAACGCATGACCCACCTGCCCGACGGACGCTATGTCGATGACCAGCCTTTCGATCCTCAGGCTTCCCTGCTGGAGTTGGAGCGCAAGGACCTTGACGCCCCTAATTGGCTGCTGGTCTGGCGCAAATTCAAGACGCACAAGCTGGGCCTGATCTCTGGCATCTTTCTCTTTATTGCTTACTTCCTGATCCCTTTCGCCGGCTTCATAGCCCCATACGGCCCGAACCAGCGGTTTTCAGAACACCTCTACTCACCGCCGCAATCAATCAAGTTGTTCCATGAGGGTGAGTTTGTCGGCCCATTTGTCTATCCGATGACGTCAGAGGCAAATCTGGAAACCTTCCAATGGGAATTCAGCCCGGACACTTCGCGTCCTCTCAAGCTCACTTTCTTCTGTGAAGGCAGCACCTATTACCTGGCCGGATTCATAGAAAGCAACCGGCACCTGTTCTGCGCCGGCGAGGAAGCGACGATCTTTATCATGGGCTCCGACCGGCTGGGCCGCGATATCTTCAGCCGGGTGTCCTATGGCGCACAGCTGTCACTGACAGTTGGGTTGATCGGGATCACGGTCTCTTTCGTGCTGGGCATTTTCTTCGGCAGTGTTGCCGGTTACTTTGGCGGCCGGATCGATTGGACCGTGAACCGGGTGATCGAAATCCTGCGCTCACTTCCTGAGCTGCCTTTATGGCTTGCACTGTCTGCCGCGGTGCCGTCGAACTGGTCTCCGGTTGCGGTGTTTTTCATCATTTCAATCATTCTCGGCATCCTTGACTGGCCCGGCCTTGCCCGTTCTGTCCGCGCCAAGTTTCTATCCTTGCGGGAAGAAGAATATGTCCGTGCTGCAGAAATGATGGGCGCATCCTCCGGCCGCGTGATCCGCAAGCATCTGCTGCCGAACTTCATGTCGCATCTTATCGCGTCAGCGACGCTGTCCATTCCAGCCATGATCCTGGGTGAAACCGCTCTCTCATTCCTCGGCCTTGGCTTGCGAGCACCGGCAGTAAGCTGGGGCGTGATGCTGAATGACGCACAGAATCTGACGTCCGTTGAGATCTATCCCTGGCTGGCCATTCCCATGCTGCCAATTGTTGTTGTTGTGCTTGCCTTCAATTTCCTCGGCGACGGGCTGCGTGACAGTCTCGACCCCTATCAGCAGTGAGCTTGCTCAATGCCTTGCCTTCGACAGAGCAGTTTTGCCTGACAGGCAGCGGCAAATGGTCAAGCGCCTTTGCGGTCACTGATCTGGCCAGCGCTTCTATTGCCGCTGTAGGGCTCGAGTTGGCAAAGCTGATCGCGTCGTTGAACCTTGCGCCCGCCGTCCCCCAAGTGACTGTGGACCAGCGCCTTGCGTCCCTGTGGTTCGATTGCAGTTTCCGCCCTGACGGCTGGCAGCTGCCTAACCTGT
Organism: Leisingera sp. S232; assembly: GCF_049800895.1. Classification (NCBI taxonomy): domain Bacteria; kingdom Pseudomonadati; phylum Pseudomonadota; class Alphaproteobacteria; order Rhodobacterales; family Roseobacteraceae; genus Leisingera; species Leisingera sp. S232. Next base: position 108,599 of record NZ_JBNAFX010000005.1, read on the forward strand.
GGGACACAATCGCAGGGGTCTACGAAACCCAAGACGGCTGGATCCGTCTGCACACCAACCTGCCGCATCACCGCCAGGCGGCCCTGAATGTTTTGGACTGCGATGCCACGCGGGAATCCGTGGCTGCTGTTGTAAAGCATTGGCAGGCTGACGACCTTGAAAACGAAACCGTAAATGCGGGCGGCGTTGCCGCTGCCATGCGCAGCCGCGAAGACTGGCGCGCGCACCCGCAAGGCCGCGCCGTTGCGGCAGAGCCATTGATTGACTGGGTTTCTCCCGGCTTCATCCAGCTGCGTGAGCGGACGCAAGCCACGGCAGAACGCCCTCTGGCGGGTCTGCGTGTTCTGGATCTTACCAGGGTTCTCGCCGGGCCTGTCTCAACAAGAACCCTGGCGGGCTTTGGCGCGGATGTACTGCGGATCGACCCTCCTGGCTGGGACGAGCCGGGGGTAATCACCGAAGTGTCACTGGGCAAGCGCATGGCTTCACTCGACCTGTCCATGGGCGAAGACCGCTTGGTCTTTGAAGCTTTGCTCTCCAAGGCCGATGTCTTTGTGCACGGATATCGGCCGGGCGCTCTTGACGGGCTGGGGTATGATGCAACCAACAGGCGTCGGCTTGCACCGAACGCAGTGGAGGTGACTTTGGACGCCTATGGCTGGACAGGCCCCTGGGCCGCACGGCGCGGGTTTGACAGCCTAGTACAGATGAGCGCAGGCATAGCGGATGCAGGTCGCGACTGGGCTGGTTCCCGAACGCCTCACCCGCTGCCGGTACAGGCTTTGGACCATGCCACCGGATACCTCATGGCTGCGGCGGTGCTTTCAGCACTCAATGCAGCGGCACAAGGCGCGCCAGTGCCGTTGGCCCGCCTGTCGCTGGCACGCACTGCAGAACTGCTTGCCGGGATGGACACGTCCACTCAAGGGCCAGAGATTACTGGTCCGGCCGCCGCAGACTACGCACCGCATACCGAAAAAAGCAGCTGGGGACCTGGCCGCCGACTGGCTGCCCCGCTCCACCTCAGCGCCACAACACTGCATTGGGAGCAGCCGGCCACCCGCTGCGGCAGTTCCCCGGCTGCCTGGCAAACCGCCCGGCAATAAGCGAACCCGACTGTCCCTCGACCGTTTGGAGGAGAAGACCAGAGCTGGAAGAGGTCAGGCCGCACCAGACCGAAGCCTTTCTGGCCTCATGGCTGCTTGATCATCCCGCTCTTCAGCGCGGCATCACCGCTCCCTTCAATCCGGCCTCGGCAATAACCAAGTAAAGAACAGCCACCGCCCAACCAGTTCAGCGGTCGTCGCCATGCGGTCCGCCCATGTCCTCCAGCATATCTTCGTCAATGGCTGCTTGCGCAGCGCCCAAAGCCGCCTCTTTTTGCTTGGGGGTCGCGTCTTCCGCATGGTCAGGGGCCAGGCGTACTGTAACTTCCCGGTGGGCGAATTTAACGCCCTCGCGCGCAAAGAGTTCGCGGATCTCCTGGTACACCCGCTTGCGGACAATCCACTGGTCGCCCGGTTTGGTCATAAATTTCACTCGGATGATCATTGCAGAATCCTGCATCTCAATCACCCCTTGAGACTTCAGCGGCTGAATAAACGTGTGGCCGACAACCGGGTCGTCCATCAGCTGTTGACCAAGCTTCTTGATCAGTTTCCTGACCTTCTCCACATCGGTGTCATAGGTCACCCGCATCGGAAGTTTCATCATGACCCAGTCGCGGGAATAGTTGGTCAGCACTTTGATCTCGCCAAAGGGGATCGTATGCAGTGCGCCCAAATGATGGCGCAGCTGGAAAGAGCGGACTGAGATCTTCTCAACGGTGCCTTTTACATCTCCGATGTCGATGTATTCGCCTTTTCGGAAGGCATCATCAATCAGGAAGAACGCGCCCGAGAAGATATCCCGGACCAGGGTTTGCGAACCAAAACCCACGGCCAGACCGACGACACCAGCACCTGCAAACAGCGGGCTGACATTGATCCCCAATTCCAAGAGAACAATCAGCACGATCGACACCAGCACAACCGCCAGTATCCCACCGCGGAACAGCGGAAGCAGCGTGGCCAAACGGCTGGCGCCACCTGCCCCGCCCTCATCGCCCAATTCACCGGGCTCTACGTCTCCGACTTCCTCGTCGATCTTGCTGTCGATCCATATCCGGAACAGGTGATAGACGATGTAGCCAATGAACAAGATCACCGTCACGTCGATCATCCGTTCGGCAGCCGTTGTTTCTATCCAGCTGGCTTCCGGGTTCCAGACGATAACTAGCGAGTAGGCGCCGACCACAAAGGCCAGAATACCGGCAACCCGGCGGGCCAGATCTTCGTAGGTGGCAATTGGGTGTTTGGCCTGCGGGACAGGCTCTTCGTCATCAAAGTCTTCCTTGCCTTCCGGGCTTGCACCATCTTCGAAAGCCGAACCGGCATCGCTCTCTTCAACGCCAGGCAAACCACCCGCCGCCGCAACCAGCCGGGAGCGTCGAAAATAGCGTTCGATGACATAATTGATTGCCCCATAGACAATCAGAATGGTGGTCAGCACAAAATAACTGCCCGCCATAAGAGGGATCGAAACATCCTTCTCCAGCACCAGATCAAAGGCCAGTTTGAGCCAGCCAAAAGCCATATAGGCCATCAGCAGCGGCGCCCATGCGACGGCCAGGATACGCACCAGCCAGGAACATTCTTCACCTGCCCGCCCGGCCCGGATCGCGTTTGAAATCGCCCGGCCGTTGACCAGAACCATCAGCAAATTGCCAAGTGTCCCCACCAAGGCAAGCACACCGTAGACCATTGCATAGACATTGTAGTTTAGACCGAAATCTCCAACCCAAGTGGCAAACAGTGTCGAAGAAATGTCGTAGGTTGCCAGCAATGAAGCCCAGACATAAAGCCGTTTGGCATCACGGTCTGAAAACACCGGTATCCTGTATTGTGCCAGGAAAGGTGACAGCACCATCCGCCACAGATCCGACACCGTGCGGGCCAGGAAAAAGGCTGTGTAGATCGCTGTAACCGTGAACTCTATGGATGGGTCACCGGATGCGCCAAAGATCAGATAGGACAGCAGGGCTGCAAAAACCATTGCAAAAACCGTCCCGCCGATCCCCATCAGGAACCGGAAGACCAGGAATGGCATCTTCTCCTCGTAGCCTTCCGGGCGAGCAAGGATTCTTGCCACGACAAAGCGTTTGGCAAAACGCTTGCCGTAAATCTCAGTCGACAGCCAGCGACCAATCAGCAGAAAAAGAACACTCCAGGACAACACCTCAACATAGGTCAGGATCCGCCCGTCGGGACTGGTCTGCCGCAGGATGTACTGCATTTCGAAAATCGAATAAGGAAGAGCCTCCAGCCTGCTGTTCAGCTCTGCACGAAAGGCCGCGACTTTCGACTGCGCCTTCATCAGCATGGAGGGCTGCTCCATGGCATGGGATGCTGACGCATCCGCCTCCTGTCCGGTTTCCAGCGGCGCATTCAGCAACCGCCCGCTGCTGTCAACCACCAGAACACTGACGCCGTTTTCCGCCGCTTGTTCGATTGCCTGCGAAAGCGCCTCTGCGCCGCTCACATCACTTTCCTGCGCGCCCGCATGGGCCGCCGACCCAAAGATCAGCACCAGACAAAGCAGTGTCCGAAACAATGATTGCAGCATGTCTGGCTATCCTTCTAAAATCTTAAACCAAATTAACCACCTGCTGGCCCGTTGCGCAAATGGCGCGAACGCATTTAGCTGTGCACTATGCAACAAGGTCGCATGATTGCATGCACACCGTCTCCGGGCTATACAAATCCGGATAGCTGCCCTGTGGGCAGAATGCCGCAACGCTCCGCCTCGGCAGAAATGTCCGGATCGCAATAGGCAAACGTAGATATAGACCGTCCCTTTGCCGCAAATGTGCAATGGGTACCCAAACTGAGTACGCAAACTGAGGCGAACGATGGCCGAGCACGAATGCACGCGCCCGGAGACAAGCGGCAGCAAAAGCTGGCCTTTTCCAAGCAGCGCAACCGTCTGCTGGCGGTCACACGCTCTGCGGCGATCCTTCCAGGTTTTCACATGACGCACCCAGGCATCTTTCCAATTCCAGATGAGGCAGCAGAGCGCGGCCCCCGGGTTATGTTCTATAGCCACGACACTTTTGGCCTTGGGCATCTGCGCCGTTCGCGGGCTCTGGCCGGCGCGATAACCGCTGCTTACCCAGACGCCTCAGCACTGATCCTCACTGGTTCACCGGTTGCCGGACGGTTCTCTTTTCCCACCCGGGTCGACCATGTGCGCCTTCCCGGCGTGATCAAGCGCTCAGACGGTTCGTATGCGTCGCGCACAATGGGAATGAGCATTGAAGAAACCGCTGACCTGCGTGCCGCTCTGATCCGTTCGACCGTGGAGCAATATGATCCTGACGTCCTGATTGCCGACAAGGAACCCAACGGATTTCGTGGTGAACTAATGCCTGCGCTTGACCTTCTGAAGACGCGTGGACGCTGCAAGATGGTTTTGGGTCTGCGTGATGTTCTGGATGAGCCCGAAGTGCTGGCAGCAGAATGGAAGCGCAAACATGCCGTAGAAGCCACCCGCGACTTTTACGATGAAATCTGGGTTTACGGTCCGCGATCCGTTTATGATCCGGCAGCGGGCCTGCCGTTCACCCCTGAAATGCGGGCCCGGATGCATTGGACCGGCTACCTGCGCCGCGATCTGGGCCAAGTGGGCGAACCGCCAGAGCAGCCCTATTTGCTGGTCACTCCCGGCGGCGGCGGCGATGGTGAGATGATGGTGGATCTAGTACTGTCCGCCTATGAGGCCGATCCAGAGCTCTCTCCCCGTGCCGTACTGGTGTACGGACCTTTCTTGTCGGGCGAGACGCGGGATGATTTTGAGGAACGTGTCGCCCGCTTGAACGGCCGTGTCACCGCAGTCGGGTTTGAATCCCAGATTGAAACCCTGTTTGCCGGCGCCCAGGGGGTTGTTTGCATGGGCGGCTACAATACGTTCTGCGAGGTCCTGTCCTTTGACAAACCCGCTGTAATCGTGCCCCGCACCACCCCGCGTCTGGAACAATGGATACGCGCCAGCCGGGCTGAGGAGATTGGCCTTACAACAATGCTGGATGAAACCCGGGACGGGTGGACAGCCCCCGCTTTGGCGCAGGCAATCCGCGCTTTGGCGACACAGCCGCCACCATCTTCTGCCGGTTCCGAAGGGCTGCTGGACGGTCTGGACTATGTGACACGGCGTGTCGCCGCCCTGCTTCAGAACGATCATCAAGAGGCTGCTGAATGAACACTTGCCGCCCGCCCCTTGCGGTGGTGGTCAAGGGCTGGCCGCGCCTGTCCGAGACATTTATCGCTCAGGAACTGGCCGCCTTGGAGGCAGCCGGGCATGCATTGGAAATCTGGCCACTGCGGCACCCCACAGACGTCAAGCGCCACCCGTTGCATACGCAGATAAAGGCCAAAGTGAACTATCTGCCAGAGTATCTGCACGAAGAACCGGAGCGCGTCTGGCAAGCGCGTGCCGTTGCTCAGCAACTGCCCAAATACGGGGAAGCCTACGAAATCTGGCGCGCTGACCTGCGCCGTGACCCCACCCCCAACCGCATCCGCCGCTTTGGCCAGGCCTGCGTGTTGGCGGCGGAACTGCCTGATGAGGTTTTGGGGCTCTATGCCCATTTCTTGCATACGCCTTCGTCGGTCGCCCGCTATGCCGCCATCATGCGTGGCTTGCCCTGGAGCTTTTCTGCCCACGCCAAAGACATCTGGACCTCGCCGGATTGGGAGCTGAAGGAAAAGCTTTCTGCGGCCCATCACGGCGCCGATTTCGGCGCCACCTGCACCGGCTTTGGCGCCAGGCATCTGCAAGAATTGGCCGACACGCCGGACCGCGTTGATCTGGTCTATCACGGTCTGGACCTGACCCGTTTCCCGCCTCCGCCGGAACGCAAACCACGGCTGCCGTATGATCCCATTCATTTTATGTCCGTCGGTCGCCTGGTTGAAAAAAAGGGCTTTGACCGTTTGATTGCCGCGCTCGCTTTGCTGCCCACAGGGCTTGACTGGCACTGGACCCATATCGGCGGCGGTGGATTGAGCGATCTGCTGCAGGGCATGGCAGAAGATGCAGGCATCGCCAGCCGCATCACGTGGCGCGGGGCTTGCGACCAGCCCGAAGTGGTCGCAGCGATGCGCACGTCAGATGTATTTGTGCTGCCGAGCCGCGTGGCTGCAGACGGCGACAGGGACGGGCTTCCCAACGTGTTGATGGAAGCCGCGTCTCAAGCTCTTCCAATGTTGTCGACCCCGGTTTCAGCGATCCCAGAATTCATTGATCACGGCACCCATGGCCTGCTGAGCGAAGACAGCCCGGAGGCGCTGGCTGAATCCCTGCTCTATGCTGCGCGCCAGCCGCAGAAACTCGCAGAAATGGCAGGTGCGGCACTTGTCCGACTGCGCACGGACTTCGGTATGGACCCCGGCATCGCTCAGCTGTCCAAACGGCTGAATGCGATGCTTCAAGGCAGCTGAAACCGATGCAACCGGGAGCCGGAAAGCGGGTCGCCTTCTACGCACCGATGAAGCCGCCGCACCATCCAGTGCCGTCCGGCGACCGCGAAGTTGCCCGCAACTTGATGCATCTTCTGGCTGCCAGCGGCGCCGACGTGCAGCTGGCGTCTGATCTGAGGATCTATGACAAGCACGGCACCCCCCAAAACCAAATCGCCCTGCGCGCCAAAGCGCAAACAGAGACCGCCAATTTGATCGCACAAATGGGGGAGGCGGACCTTTGGGTCACATACCACAACTACTACAAAGCCCCTGATCTGATCGGCCCTGCCGTCGCCCACGCCCGAGGCATCCCCTATGTCCAAATTGAATCCACCCGCGCCAAAAAACGCCTGACCGGCCCATGGACAGAATTCGCCAAGGCCGCGCATTTGGCTGCTGATGCTGCTGACGCGGTGTTTTACTTTACCGAGCAGGACCGCTTTGCCCTGGAGCGCGACCGCTGCGGGAACCAAAGCATCGCTCATTTGCCACCTTTCCTGCCGGTAACGGAACTGCCCGAAGCCTCCGTGTTGGCGGGGCCAATGCTGGCGGCCGGCATGATGCGGGCGGGTGACAAGCTAGCGTCCTATCGCATCATCGCCGAAACCTTGACTTATCTTGCAGGCGATTGGCGCCTGGAGATTGCCGGCGATGGCCCCGCACGTGCAGAAGTCGAAACACTGATGGCTCCCTTTGGCGAAAAAGTCCGCTTCCGTGGCCAGCTGACCCGCACAGAACTGGCCGCAGCCTATGCAAAGGCCAGTCTGTTTCTGTGGCCCGGCGTAAATGAAGCCTTTGGCATGGTCTACCTGGAAGCACAGGCCCATGGCCTGCCCGTCGTCGCCCAGGACCGGCCCGGCGTACGGGACGTGCTGCTTCCCAGGACTTACCCAGCTCCGGAAGGCGGGGCGCCAGCACTTGCATCAATGATCAGTCATCTGCTTGCAAACCCGCCGGTGCGCAACGAAACTGCCCGGGATGCGCGTGAATTCATTTCAAACAGCCATCTCGCACCCGCCGCCGCCAGGCGCTTCTGGGAAACCGTCCTGCCGCTGATGGAGACACCGTGATCCGCCTTGCCCTTCTCCGCCACGGACACACTGACTGGAACCGCGCTGGCCGCATTCAAGGCCGCAGTGACATCCCACTGGACGAGGCAGCCCGCGCGGAACTGCGCAGCTACGCCCTGCCCGCTGGCTGGCAGCAAGCAGAGCTCTGGTCCAGCACTCTGATGCGTGCGTCGGAAACCGCAGAGCTGGTTGCCGGACGAAAACCCCGCACAGCACCCGAACTGATTGAAATGAACTGGGGCGACTGGGAGGGGCTGCATGGCCTGGACTTGAAGGCAGATCCCGGCAGCGGCTTTCGGGATATTGAAAACTGGGGCTGGGATTACCGCCCGCCAGGCGGCGAGACACCGGCAGAGGTATGGGACCGTCTTGAACCCTGGCTTGCCAGCCTGACTCGGGACAGCATTGCTGTCTGCCATATCGGCATCATGCGGATGATACTGGCTCGGGCGCATGGCTGGAACTTTATCGGTCCCGCCCCCTTTCGAATCAAGCGCAACCGTCTGTTCGTCGTGGAGATCAGCGGATCGGGTCTCAATCCTTTGGCGGATCCGGTGCGGCTGCACCGCAGGGATACATTATGAAAGTCCTCATTGCAGTCACACATCTGCTGGGCACCGGCCACTTGGCTCGGGCCTTGACCCTGGCCCGGGCCTTCCTTGCAGCGGACCACAAAGTGCAGGTCGTAACTGGCGGGTTTCCGGCGCCGCATCTCAACGCCGAAGGCATTGAGCTGATTCAGCTGCCACCGCTGCGATCAGATGGCGTGAATTTCACCAGGCTGCTAGCAGAAGACGGTTTACCTGCGAATGCTGACTACTTTTCCCGCCGTCAATCTGCACTTTGTGCTGCCTTGCAGGATTTACAGCCTGACGTGCTGCTGACGGAGCTTTATCCTTTTGGCCGCCGTTCGCTGCGCAAGGAATTTCTGGCGTTGCTGGATGCTGCCTGCGCAATGAAGCAGCGGCCAGTCGTCCTGTCCTCTATTCGCGACATCCTTGCGCCGCCGTCCAATCCCGAAAAAGCAGCAAAAGCCGATGCCATCATCGGGCAGTACTACGACGCGGTTCTGGTGCACTCCGACCCGGGTGCCACCCGGCTGGAAACCAGCTGGCCAGTCTCCAGCATGCTGGCAGAGAAATTACGCTACACCGGCTATGTCGCGCCAGCCGCCGCTGGCCCCCACCCGCTCGCAGCCGGCAAGGGCGAGGTGCTGGTCAGTGCAGGCGGCGGCAGCGTTGGCACGCCGCTTTACCTTTGCGCACTTGAAGCCGCCAGACGGATGCCTGACACGCCTTGGCGGCTGCTGATTGGCGGCGCAGATTCCCGCGAGCGGATTGCGGAATTTGCCAAGGCAGGCTCTCCTGCTCTTTTGGAACCCGCCCGCAAGGACTTCCGGCAGATGCTCTCCCATGCTGCGGCCTCTGTCAGCATGTGCGGCTACAACACAGCGCTGGACCTTCTGCAGGCGGGGACACCGGCCGTTTTGATCCCCTTTGATGCTGGCAATGAGACAGAACAAGGACTGCGGGCCGCCAGTCTCTCTCCCTTGAATGGCATTCAAGTCATCAAGACTGAACAGCTCAACCCAGAGAGGCTATGCGCTGCGGTCAAGGCGGCAATGCAAGCGCCGCCGCGCCTTTCTGGCGGTTTCAGGTTTGACGGAGCCGCCCGGAGTGTGGAGATTGCCGCAGAGCTTACGGGAGGGCGGGGATGACACCGGATTGGAGTAGTCTGGAGCAGGAACTGGAGCAGTGGCAGGACGCAGGCCTTACGCTGCCTCTGTGGTGGCGGGACGACGATGCAATGTCTCAATCAGCAGAACTGGATCGCTTGACAGAGCTGTCTGCTGAACTGGATCTGCCGGTGCATCTGGCCGTGATCCCGCAGGGGGCAACGCCTGACTTGGCCCGCTTTGTTGCCAGCCATCCGCACCTGATCCCTGTGGTTCACGGCTGGGCGCATCAAAACCACGCCCCCGCCGGAGAAAAGAAGGCCGAATTCGGCACGCACCGTCCGCTGGAAGAACTTTTGGACGACGCAGAACACGGCTTGAGCGCATTGCAAGAACTGTTTGGAAACAGCTTGCGTCCGATGTTCGTGCCGCCATGGAACCGGATCTCGCCAGAGATGCTGACCTGGCTTGCCGGGGCCGGGTACACGGCAGTCTCCACCTTCGCCCCCCGCACATCTGCCAAGCCCGCATCTGGACTGCTGCGCGTCAACACCCATCTGGACCCGATTGACTGGAAGGGCGGCCGCGGCCTATTGACTCCGCAGAAACTGATCGCACAAGTAACGCGCCAATTGCGTGACCGGCGGCTGGGTGAGACGGACAACACAGAGCCCTTTGGGCTGCTGACCCATCACCTGGTGCATGACGAAGCCATCTGGTCTTTTACAGCGGCCCTGGCGAAACACCTGCTGGATGGTCCGGGAGAGGCCTGGATCTATGATGAAAGGATGTCCTGAATGAGCCGTCTTGATTCCATGCTGCGCCGTCTAACAGCCCAGCGCGATGGACTGAACTGGGCCGCTGCACAGATCAGTGGAATGGACGGTGACGTCTTGGACATGGGACTTGGCAACGGGCGGACATACGATCACCTGCGCGAAACCCTCCCCGACCGCCGGATCTGGGTAATCGACCGGGTGCTGCAATGCCACCCTTCTTGCATCCCGCCAGAGCAGGATTTCCTGCAGGGCGAAGCACGTCCAATGCTGAAACAGCTGGCCGCCGAAGGACACAAAATTGCTCTGGCACATTACGACTTCGGTTTCGGTGTCAAAGAAAAGGACGTGGCCGAGGCCACCGCCCTGTCGTCGGCCATTGCCAAGGTCATGACACCGGGCGGTGTTATCGTTTCCGGCCAGCCATTGACCGGTTTCGATGAACTCAGCGGGCCCCAGGACATCCCGCCCGGGCGTTACATGTTTTACCGCTCAGGCTGATCGACGTTCGCCCAGACTAGGAACAAGCCACACTTACGGCGCGGCTCCGCAGGCGTGGTTGCATTTTCCATCAGGTCAAGTTCCATCAGGTCAAGTGACGCGCAGCCCCCGCGCGACCAGCCGCGGCGGAGGGCCAGAGGCCTGCCTTGATGATCATGCCACAGGCTTTTCCGGCTCCAGCCGCCCGCTGTCAGCTCATCCTCGGCGACATGTCCCGAAGGCGACCGGCCGCAGATCAGGCGCAGACTTCAGCCGACAGAACAAGCGTGGCATTGGCAAGGATCCATTCATCTGTCATCTGAACTTCACATCTTTCAAGACATGTAAGGCCACGCCGAGGAGGCCAACGTGACATTCACGCGATATGCGATCTATTACGCCCCACCCGCCGATGCGGACTGGAGCCGGTTTGCTGCCAGCTGGCTGGGCTGGGACATGGACACAGGTAGGACTCTGGCACACCCGACAGGGACCGGGCTGGATGTCGCTGCCATCACGGCCGTACCGGGCAGATACGGGCTGCACGCAACGATGAAACCTCCGATGCGCCTTGCGGATGGTCAGGCGCAATCCGGGCTGGAAGATGCCTGTGCTGCATTGGCGGCCACCCTGGGGCCTGTTGCGCTAGACGGACTGCAACTGGCCCGGTTCGGCCGATTTCTGGCTCTGCGTCCAGCCGGGGATCAGACTGCGTTGAAAACACTGGCTGCTGCCTGCGTCACAGAACTCGACCAATTCCGCGCGCCTGCGCCCAAAGCCGAGCTGGACCGCCGCCGCACCATTGGCCTGACACCGCAACAGGAAGCGAACCTTACCCGCTGGGGCTATCCTCATGTGCTGGACCAGTTCCGCTTTCACATCACTCTGACAGGCCGGCTGCCCAAGCCAGAACTGCCTGCGGTGGAGGAAATACTGAACACACATCTTGTGCCGCTTCTGCCCGCCCCATTTGAAATCCGGGATCTGGCGCTAGTGGGCGAGGCCGATGACGGTAAGTTCCATCTGATCCACCGCTATCCCCTGTCCGGTTAAAGCGCGGCCCACCCCGGCTGTTCGGCGTATCCCTGACAGCCGGAATGGGCAGGTGTCACCCTGACGCGTTACTGCTCAGCGTTGAAAACAAACAGCGCTTCTCCATTGATCATATAGGTGTTGATCAACATTTTGGCCTTGTCGGAAACCAGCCATTCTTCCAGACGCGTGGCCAGCCCGTCTTTTACGTGACTATGCATCTGGGGATTCACCGGGATAAAGGCGTATTGGTTGAACAGAACCGGATCACCCGCGAAAAGAAGCGCCAGCCCGCCTTTGTTGCCAAAGTTCAGCCAGCTCGCCCGGTCTGACATGATGTAGCCATCCATACCCGAAGCCGTATTGAGAGCCGCCCCCATGCCGGCGCCGACTGCGCGGTACCAAGGACCGAAAGCCTCGGTATTCAACCCGGCAGACGCCCACAGGTTCAGCTCTTTCTTATGCGTGCCGCTGTCATCACCGCGACTGACAAAGGACGCTTCAGCATTTGCAATCCTCTTCAGCGCCTCCGCAGCATCTTCAGCATCTGCTATGCTAGCTGCATCCTCTTTGGGTCCGATGAACACAAAATCATTGTACATGATTTCGCGTCGGTGGGTGCCATGCCCAGCCGCCAGGAACGCCTCCTCAGCATTCTTCGAATGCACCAGAATCGCATCCACGTCTCCCGCTTCACCCAAGCGGATCGCCTGGCCGGTCCCAACAACCAGCAAGTGCACGTCCAGATTCAGATCTTTCTTGATTTCCGGCAGCAGCACCTCTGCCAGGCCGGAATTGTGGAATGAAGTGGTCACCGCCATCTTCATCTCTTCCGCCAAACCGGCCGTGGCCAGCGCTGCGGTGGCAGCAGCAGCCAAAATCAAACGTTTCATTCGACAATATCTCCGTTCAGAAATGCGCGTCCCTGAGAGGTTCCGGGCCCAGCAAAAAAAGGTTTCGCCGGGCTGAATTCGTGAATGCGGCCGCCAAGGACAAAGATCACCTCATCTGCCAGCCGCCGGGCCTGCCCCATGTTGTGGGTGGACATGATCAGCCTGGTGCCATTGTCCGAAGCTTGCGCCAGGATTTCTTCGATCTCGCGGGTGGCGCGGCCGTCAAGAGCCGCGCAGGGTTCATCGAGAAACAGAACATCCGGTTCTCGGACAAGCGCGCGTGCCAGCGCCAGTTTCTGCCGTTCGCCCCCTGAAAGCATGGTGGCCTGACGCTGCAGGATCTCTCCCAGCCCAACCCGAGAGGCCCAATCCGCCGCCCGTTCCCGCGCGTCCTTGCGCCCCACGCCGGTCAGCCGCAAAGGGTAGGCGACATTGTCGATCACCGTGCGCCGCAGCATCACCGGGGTCTGGAACACAAAGGCCTGCCGCTTCTGCGCTTCCTCCAGCGGACAGGCCCAATTGAGGCTGCCGCCATTCATCCGCACGATCCCGTGCAGCATCTTCAGCAGCGTTGTCTTGCCCGCACCGTTGGGGCCAATCACAATCGACGTCCCCTGCCCGCCCAAAGTCAGGTCAACCGGACCAACCAGCACCTTGCCGCGGCGGCGCACCTGCGCGCCTTTGGCTACCAGCGGGAACATCTGCATCACCAGCGCCCCTCGCTCTCGGTACGGCCCAGCCAATGGATGCACAGGTTCACCGCAATCGCCAAGGCGATCAGCACAAAGCCCAGACCCAGCGCCATGGCGAACTCACCCTTGCCGGTCTCCAACGCAATCGCCGTCGTCAGCACACGGGTGGCATGATCGATATTGCCGCCCACCACCATAATCGCCCCGACTTCTCCAATGGCCCGGCCAAAGCCCGCAAGCGCCGCCGTCAGCAGCGCCCGCCGCCCGTCCCACAGCAATGCCTGGATGCGCTGCAGCTGGGTTGCATTCATCGAGATCAGCAAATCGTGATAGTCGCTCCACAGTTCCCTGAGCGACTGATGGGCAATAGAGGCCACCAGCGGCACCACGATGATCACTTGTGCAATGATCATAGCCGTGGGCGTAAACAGCAGGCCGAATACTCCAAACGGCCCGGCACGCGACAGAAACACATAGACGACCAAGCCAACCACCACCGGTGGCAGCCCCATCAACGCATTCAGAACAGCAATTGTGGCCCGGCGCGCCCGGAACCGGCGCACCGCCAGAAAGGCCGCCAGCGGCAAGGCGATCACACAGGCAATGGCCAGCGCTGTCAGAGTCACCCGCAGCGACCGCAGGGTAATTTCCACCAGATCCGCGTCCAGTGTGACCAGCAACCAGAAGGCCTGGCTCAGTCCTGCCCACAGATCATCCATCCCGCCCGGCTTGCTCCCTTCGGCCCTAACGCTTGCGCGGTCTAACACCTGCTGCCCGATTTCAAAATCACAGGACAAGGCATTGGAACAGTCAAAAACGGCAGGCCACTGGAAAATGGCTGCTTTGACCATCATATTTCAACTGTCCGCCGCCTGCAGCGGACAAAAAAGCCCGCCTGCCGCACTAACAGATGGCAAAGGCTCAAAAAACCTTGCCGACTGTTAGCGCCAAATCACCGCATTTGGCTGCAAATCCGCCTGCACGCGCTTGCGTGCGCGATATGAACGTGAAACAAACCGCGCCCAAAGTGTCACCCCGGATGCAACTTTGAGGAAACGCCATGTTCGACCTGCAATCCATGCGGGATCAGCTCGCCAACCATTATGATTTGGCGCCGAATCCGGCTCTTGCCGAGAAAATGGCAGACATTTATGGCCGAATGGACCGGGTCGTGAACCCTGTCGAATGGGTCACCCATGCGCCTTATGTTGCGGCGATTCTAGAACTGAAAAAGCAGCGCAATGCGGTGATCCTGGCGCATAACTACATGACGCCGGAAATTTACCACGGCATCTCGGACGTAGTTGGCGACAGCCTGCAGCTGGCGATCGAGGCCACCCGTGTCGAGGCTGACGTGATTGTGCAATGCGGCGTTCACTTCATGGCCGAAACCTCCAAGATCCTCAGCCCGGACAAAACCGTTCTGATCCCCGATATGGAGGCTGGCTGTTCGCTGGCGGAATCGATCACCGCCGAGGGTGTTGCAGAGATGCGCCGCCGCTACCCCGGCGCACCAGTGGTCACCTATGTGAACACCACCGCCGAGGTGAAGGCAGCCTCTGACATCTGCTGCACTTCCTCCAACGCAGCCCAGATTGTGGCCGCACTGGAAGAAGACACCATCATCATGACCCCGGACCAGTATCTGGCGCAGAACATCGCCAATCTGGTGCCGCAAAAGAACATCGTCTGGTGGGAAGGCTCCTGCATCGTGCACGAGCAGTACACTGCCCAGGATCTGCGCGATTTCCGCGAATGGAATCCGGGCACCCGCCTGATCGCCCACCCGGAATGCCCCCCGGATGTAGTGGCCGAGGCAGACTTCTCTGGCTCCACCAGCGGCATCGTCAAATATGTGACCGACGAAAAGCCGGAAAAGGCGCTGCTGATCACCGAATGCTCGATGGCGTCGAACATTGCCGACCAACTGCCTGAGGTGGAATTCGTCGGCCCCTGCAACATGTGCCCCTACATGAAAAAGATCACCCTGGAGAAGATCCTGTGGTCGCTGCACACCATGTCCGAACCGGTCGAGGTCGATCCAGTAGTGGCCGACAAGGCGCGCATTGCGGTGCAGCGGATGATCGACCTCAGCCAGAAACTGGGCATCTGACCAGTGATTGAAACCGGCCGTATCGTTATTGCCGGCGCAGGTCTGGGCGCACTTTACGCCGCACTTGAACTGGCGCCGCGACCGGTGCTGGTGATCTCGCCGGAAACTCTGGGCGAAGGGGCAAGCTCTGCCTGGGCGCAGGGCGGCGTTGCTGCGGCGATGGCAAACACGGATACACCCGAAGCCCATGCGGGCGACACTCTGCTGGCTGGTGCTGGCACCGTCGACGCAGAGGTTGCCGCGATGGTCACCCGGCTGGCCCGCGAACACATCCTTGACCTGACAGAGCTTGGCACGCCCTTCGACCGCGACCCCGACGGAAACTATGTGATGAGCCGCGAAGCCGCCCATTCCGCCGCCCGCGTGGTGCGGGTGAAAGGCGATCAGGCCGGTGATCGGATCATGCAATCGCTGATTACCGCCGTGCAGGCCGAGCCCTCAATCCAAGTGCTGGAAAACACCCAAGCCGTACGGCTGGAAACAGAAGGGCAAGCCGTCACCGGCATCTGGATCAGCCGCGCCGATGCCGCTTCCGCTTCGGTGCTGATCAAATGCCCCGGTGTGCTTCTGGCAGGCGGCGGCTCTTGCGGGCTTTTTGCCCACACAACCAATCCGCCCCGCATCCGCGGCCAGGTGATCGGCTTTGCCGCCCGTGCCGGCGCCCGCATCGCTGACCCCGAATTCGTGCAATTCCACCCCACCGCTTTTGATATCGGCGAAGATCCGGCTCCGCTGGCCACCGAAGCTCTGCGCGGCGAGGGTGCGGTCCTGATCAACGCGGATGGCGAGCGTTTTATGGTCTCGGCGCACCCGGATGCTGAACTAGCTCCCCGTGATATTGTCGCCCGCGCGATCTTTGCCGAAACACAAGGCGGCCGCCGCCCGATGCTCGACACCCGCGAGGCCCTTGGCGCCGAGGTTCTGACCCGGTTCCCCACCGTCGCCGAAACCTGCACCCGCGCAGGCATCGACCCGGTGGCACAGCCGATCCCCGTTGCCGTCGCCGCCCATTATCACATGGGCGGTGTCGAGGCCGATCTTCAGGGCCGCACCAGCCTGGCCAACCTCTGGGTCTGCGGCGAAGCCTCTTCTACCGGCTTGCACGGCGCCAACCGGCTTGCATCAAACGGCCTGCTGGAAGCGCTGGTCTATGCCCGTAACGCAGCGCAGGATATCGGCGGCCTGGACCTGCCTGCAACAGCCGACGAGATCCGCCCAAAGTTTCCGGAAGGCGGCCAGGAACTTGCCTCCGCCGCTGTGAAATCCCTGCGCGAAGCCATGACCGCCCATGCGGGCGTCCGGCGTACGGCTTCTGGCCTAAAACAGGCACTCGCCACCATCGCCCGGCTTGAGGATGAACAGGCCACAGACGAGAACTTCCTCAATATGTGCGCCACCGCCACGCTGATCGCTGCGGCTGCGCTCAAACGTGAGGAAAGCCGCGGCGGCCACTTCCGCGACGACTTCCCCGAGACCGACCCGGCACAGGCGCATCGCACCCGCCTCACCCTGAATGAGGCCATGGCCATTCGCGCCAAGGTTCAAGAGGAGCTGACATGAGCACCCAATTCGCCACCCTGCCCGATCTGATCCTGGAACCGATGGTGCGATCCGCACTGATGGAAGATCTGGGCCAGAACGGCGACGTCACCACCCGCGCGGTGATCCCGGCTTCTGCCACCTATTCCGCCCGGCTGAACGCCCGCGAGGCCGGCGTGGTCTCCGGCATGCAGATCGCCCGCATTGCGTTCCACTTGGTAGATGCCGGGCTGAAGATCGAAACTCTCCTGCCCGATGGCTCATCTTGCAAAAAGGGCGACACGCTGATGACCATCGAAGGCTCAGCCGCTTCGATCCTGTCAGGTGAACGCGTGGCGCTGAACTTTGCCGGGCGCCTCACCGGCATCGCTACCCTGACTGCCGCATTCGTCGCCGAGACCAAAGATACTGCCACCCGCATCACCTGCACCCGCAAGACCACGCCGGGTCTGCGGATTGCCGAGAAACAGGCCGTGCTGCACGGCGGCGGCTACAATCACCGTTTCGGCCTGTCGGATGCGATCCTGATCAAGGA
This sequence comes from Leisingera sp. S232, assembly GCF_049800895.1. Taxonomy (NCBI): domain Bacteria; kingdom Pseudomonadati; phylum Pseudomonadota; class Alphaproteobacteria; order Rhodobacterales; family Roseobacteraceae; genus Leisingera; species Leisingera sp. S232. The sequence goes on from NZ_JBNAFX010000005.1 coordinate 125,961, forward strand.
TAACCATATCGCTGCCGCAGGCGGTGCGCGCGCCGTTCTCGAGGCCGCCAAGGCCTCTGTCAGCCACATGATGAAGGTGGAGATCGAAGTCGACACCCTGGACCAGCTGGCGGAGGTCATCACTACTGGCGGTGCCGATGTGGTGCTTCTGGACAATATGGACACCCCCACCCTGATCAAGGCCGTGGAAATGGCCAAGGGCCACGTGATGACCGAAGCCTCCGGCAACATGCGGCTGGAACGTATCGCCGAAGTGGCCGCCACCGGGGTTGATTATATTTCCTCCGGCGCGCTCACCCATTCGGCCTGCACATTGGATCTGGGCCTCGACTTCTGATCCTGGAGGTCCGGGCGATTTCCCGGGCCTCAACAGCGCCCAGCAGCTTTTACAGAAGCCCGCGCGGAATGGTCTCCTGCCACTCTTTGCTCAGCACAACTTCCTTGCTGGCACCTTCATAGGCAGTGACCCTGCGCCAGAGGTAGAAGTTCTCCCTATCGCAGGTCATCTTGTTCTCGGTATCGATTGAGACCTGCCAACTGCCGCGCTCGAACTCGAAATTCCAGTTGCTGGCAAAGGCAGCCGTCGCCGGGTCATCGGGATGCACCTCATAGTGCATCGCAACATGGCTGCCAACGCACATGCCATGATATGGATCCACGGATTTGCCATAGTCGTCAAAGGTGTCCAGCACCAGCGCCCCATCCTCGCGGGTCCAGGTCTTGGAGCTGCCGCCTGCCTCTCGCAGGTTCCCCGATTTCAGCAGCGGGTAGTCGCGCGGCGGCCCGGGGTTTTGCGGATCGATTTCCACCGCAACCCTGCGTTCCGGCAACACCAGCGTACAGCCTTCCAAATGCAGCGTCACTTCCGCGGCTTCTGGCGCAGGCCAGACAATCGGCCAATAAGACGTTGACAGCGCCAGCCGCAGCACATGCCCTGGCTGCAGGCGGTGGGCGCATTCGTTGAGTTCAATCTCCGCCTCGTAACGCTCTCCGGGCACCAGAATCTCCGGCGCCTCGAACCCGTTCCGGCAGGCGAGGTTCAGCGCCCTGAAGGTAATCCGCTGCGACACGCCCTCGGGCGATACATCGCACAGCCGCGCCGCCAGTTGCGCAACCGGCTTGTCCACCGAGAAGGCAATCTTCACCCGCGGCCGGCCCAGCAATTCCAGCGGCACCGCCAAAGGCGCCGTGTCAAAACAGGCAGACAATCTGTCATCCCCGGCCTGATCACCTGCCAGTTCATTGTCAAACCGCATACCGGGACAGAAATAACCGCCCGCCTGCCCCACCGTTGCCGGGCTGCTGACCACCACTGTGCCGCTTGTGGCGCCTTCTGCCAGCTCAGCTTCCCCCAGATGCATCACCCGTTCCTGCACATTGGGAGAGGGCCAAGCGGCCTCTGCTGCCCAGCGCCCCTGGCGCGGCTTGTTCTGCATGGTCGGGTTGAAATGCTCCTGAATATAGACGCGGTAGTCCGGCAGATCGTCTGCCCCTGTCTCTTCACCTTTCAGCCATTTGCCGAACCAGGCCAGCACCTCGCCATGGAAATCCGCCGGGTCCAGCTTGGCAATATGGGCATAACGGTGCTCCCACGGGCCGATCATCGCTTTGGCGGGAACTGTCAGATTTGCCGCCAGCGCGGGCGGCGCGTTCACATAGGCATCTGCCCAGCCGGTGATCGCCAGCACCGGCGCCTGGATGGCGCTCCAATCCTCGCAGACCGAGCCATGTTTCCAGAACCCCCCGCGTGTCTGCCGCCGCAGCCATTCTGCCGACATAAACGGCATATCTTCGATCCGCCTGATCCAATCCTCGCGCCAGTCCGGCCGGTGCTCCGGATCTGCAGGGCGGGACTGATAGGCAAACATCTGGCTGCCCCAATTGGCATTGTCGCTGAGCAGGCAACCGCCCATGTAATGAATATCGTCAGCATAGCGGTCCACGGTTGAGGCCACCGAGACCACTGCCTTCAACGCTTCGGGGCGGCGGCACGCCAGCTGCAGCCCGTTGAAACCGCCCCAGCTGATGCCGATCATGCCGATACTGCCAGTGCACCAGGGCTGCGCCGCAATCCATTGCAGCACCGCCTCGCCATCACTCAGCTCCTGCTCGGAGTATTCATCATCAAACACCCCTTCGCTGTCACCGGTGCCGGCGATGTCCACCCGCAGGCAGGCATAGCCTTCGGAGGCAAAGACGGTATGCGTGGTCTCGTCCCGCGGTGCGGTTCCGTCACGCTTGCGATAGGGCAGATACTCCAGGATCGCCGGAAACGTTCCCTCATGTTCGGGCAGCCACATTCGGGCGGCAAGCCTGCGCCCATCGGGCAGCGGGATCCAAGTATTTTCAATAATGCGGCACGCTCCGGCCATAGGCTGTTCCTTTGGTTGTTTTTGCGCCCAGCTGTGTCCGCATTTTCACCCAAACCACGGCCGCTGCAAAGTGTGCTTTCTCACGCCAATGCAATCGCAGCCACAGCTTTGCGGAAACGCGATGATTGATGCGGCAGCTATTCCGGCAGTTTCGGCGCTGTTTTTTCCAGCGCAAGCTCCGCATCGGAAAACTTCCATGGCCCGCGCACACCCGGCACGCCTTCTGGCGCTATTTGCATTTGTCTGTGTCTCATCTGCGGATCCTCAAATGCCTGGCTGATTGTGTTGATTGGACCCGCTGGCACGGTTGCCGCCTCCAGCGCCGACAGGAGCTCGGCTTGTGTCCATCCGAGCAGGGCTGCTTCCAGAAGAGCCGTCAGCTCTTGGCGGTTTGCCACCCGCAACTGGTTGGTCAGAAATCGCCTGTCGGATTTCAATTCAGCCAACCCAAGGACGTCACACAGCCGTTGAAACTGGCCGTCGTTCCCAACCGCCAGGATCACATGGCCGTCACTGACCGCCATGACCTGATAAGGTGCGATATTCGGGTGGTCATTTCCCAGCCGTTGCGGACTTTCCCCGGTCGCCAGATAGTTCATCGCCTGATTTGCCAGCAAAGCCGTGGCGCAATCCATCAAGGACATGTCCAGATGCTGGCCGCGCCCGGTTGTGTGCCGCTGTTCCACCGCCGCAAGAATACCGATTGTGCCATAGAGCCCTGTTACAATATCCGTAATCGCGACCCCGACTTTCTGCGGCTGTCCGTTTGGTTCACCGGTGATTGACATCAGCCCGGACATCCCTTGCAGCAAGAAGTCATAACCGGCACGCGCCGCATAAGGGCCGTCCTGACCAAAACCTGTCACGGAACAATAGATCAGCCGGGGATTGATCTTTGAGAGCGTGTCGTAGTCCAGCCCGTATTTCTTCAGCCCGCCCACCTTGAAGTTCTCGATCAGAATATCAGCATCCTGGATCAGACCGATTACCACCTGTCTGCCCTCTTCAGTGCGGAAATCGGCGGTAACACACGCCTTGCCCCGGTTGGCGGCATAGAAGTAAGCCGCCGACCTGTCACCGTCCCGCTCGATGAATGGTGGCCCCCATTTGCGAGTGTCATCGCCATCTGGACTTTCCACTTTGACCACATCTGCACCCAGATCCGCGAGTGACTGTCCAATCCAGGGCCCCGCAAGGATACGCGCAAGTTCCACCACTTTAAGGCCTGCCAGCGGGCTCATGACCATTCCTTTCGAACAGATAACGCATTCGCTCCGCCATACTTAGCCGCTGTGGCCCGTCCGGGCAATATTTGATCAAATTTACAGCCGCCGACGAGCATCGCTGACTGTTCTGAATGCATCTCCCAATCCGCCTGACAGAAATCTGTGAAAATTTCTATGGCCCCCATCTCGCATCCATGTTAGCGATAACACGATTTTTACCCGGCCCAATGCTGGCAGAGGGAATTGAATTGCCGCGACGAAGGCGGCACAATACCCCGTCCCTGCGGCCCCAATGGAACAGCGATGTAATATCAATGGTTTCCCGCGTCATTCCAGTTGAACCCTTTGATCTCGTGCTGTTTGGCGCCACTGGCGACTTGGCACGCCGCAAAATACTGCCGGCCTTGTTCCATCGGTTTCAAATCGGCCAGTTCAACACAGACTGCCGGATCATCGGCTCGTCTCGCAGCGAGTTGACGGCAGAAACGTTCCGAAGCCAGACAGCCGATGCGATCCGCGAGTTCGGCCAGAATGTGGAAAGCACCCCCGAAGAGATTTCTGCTTTCACAGCTCTTCTGGACTATGCCGCCGTGGACGCACGTGGTGACGCAGGCTGGGACAACCTGCGGGAAAAACTGCGAGATGACGTGGTTCGGGCATTCTATCTGTCGGTTGCTCCATCCCTGTTCACGGATATAGCCCGCCATCTAAGCGAAACTGGCATTGCCACATCAACAAGCCGGATCGTTCTGGAAAAACCATTCGGTCACGACTTGACCACGGCACGAACCTTGAACGCCGCGCTGCGGGAGCATTTCGAGGAACGGCAGATCTACCGGATCGACCATTATCTGGGCAAGGAAACCGTGCAGAATCTGATGGCGCTGCGCTTTGCCAATTCGCTGTTCGAACCGCTTTGGAATTCGTCGCATATTGACCACGTTCAAATCACTGTGGCGGAAAGCATCGGGGTCGAAGGGCGCGGCGATTATTATGACAAGTCCGGCGCCATGAGAGACATGGTCCAGAACCACCTCATGCAGCTTTTGTGCCTGACCGCGATGGAGCCCCCCGCGCAGTTCACACCGAACTCAGTGCGAGACGAGAAGGTCAAGGTCATCGAGGCGCTGCGCCCGGTGCCACAGTCCTGCATTGCCCGCGGCCAATACCGCGGCAAGGACGGCGATGGTTACCGCGATCACGCAGGCAACCCGGCCAGCCGCACCGAAAGCTATATCGCGCTCAAAGTGGACGTGGCGAACTGGCGCTGGGCCGGCACCCCCTTCTATTTACGGACAGGCAAGTGCTTGCGCGAAAGAGTGAGCGAGATTGCGGTCTACTTTCGCGATCCACCGCACAACATTTTCGAAGGCTCCGGCCCGGTGCATGGGAATGTGCTGGTGATCCGGCTGCAGCCAGATGAAGGCATCACGCTGAAAACCACCATCAAGGACCCCGGCCCCGGCGGCATGCGGCTGACAGGCGCCAACCTGGATATGACCTTTGCCGAAGAGCTGCCGGACTCGGGGCGTCCGCAGGATGCCTATGAACGCCTGATCATGGATGTGATCCGCGGCAATCAGACGTTGTTTATGCGCGGCGACGAAGTCGAAGCTGCCTGGGCCTGGGCCGATCCCATCATCACCAACTGGCAGGACATAGGCGACACGCCGCAACTCTATGACAAGGGAAGCGCCGGTCCTGATGACTCTCTCCTGCTGATCCACCGCGACGGGCGGCGCTGGCGCGGTATCGGAGCCTAGCATGTTTCACCTCACGCCCGCCCTCGCAGCTTGCAACAAAGGCAGATCATGACCTTGAATTCCACACTGGCCGCCGTGACAGAGCGCATCATACTTCGCAGCGAGGTCACGCGCGCAGGATATCTAGATCGGATGGGGGCCGCCCGCGGCAAAGGACCGGCCCGGGCTCATCTCAGCTGCTCCGGCCAGGCCCATGCCTATGCCGCCTCTGGCACAGACCAGCAAGCTTTGGCCCAGGCGACAACGGGGCACCTGGGGATCGTCACTGCCTACAATGACATGCTGTCGGCGCATCAGCCGTTTGAAACCTACCCCGCTCTGATCCGCGATGCAGTGCGCCTGGCAGGCGGCACCGCACAAGTAGCAGGCGGAGTACCTGCCATGTGCGACGGGGTCACCCAGGGTGAGGCAGGAATGGAGCTCAGCCTGTTTTCCCGCGACGCGATCGCCATGGCCGCGGGCATCGCACTGAGCCACAATGTTTTTGATGCGGCTGTGTTTCTTGGCGTCTGCGACAAAATCGTCCCCGGCCTCGTGATCGCGGCCCAGGCTTTTGGCCATATCCCGGCAATATTCCTGCCTGCAGGCCCGATGACCAGCGGCCTGGCCAATGACGAAAAGGCGCAGATCCGCCAGAAATTCGCGGCTGGAAAAATATCCCGCGAAGAACTCCTGATGGCGGAAATGGCCGCCTATCACGGCCCCGGCACCTGCACCTTCTATGGCACCGCCAACACCAACCAGATGCTGATGGAATTTATGGGGCTGCACCTGCCCGGCTCCTCCTTCGTCACCCCTGGCACGCCCCTGCGTGAAGCCTTGACAATGGAGGGCGCAAAGCGTGCGCTGTCTCTCAGTGCGCTTGGCAACAGCTACACCCCGGTCTGCGACATTTTGGACGAGAAGGCCTATGCCAACGGCATCGTCGGATTGATGGCGACAGGCGGCTCCACCAATCTGCTGATCCACTTGATCGCCATGGCACGGGCAGGCGGCATCATCCTGGACTGGCAGGATTTTGCGGATCTGTCTGAAGCCGTGCCGATGCTGGCCAAGGTCTATCCCAACGGTCTGGCGGATGTGAACCATTTCCACGCAGCAGGCGGGCTGGGCTTCATGATTGCCGAGCTGCTGAAGGCAGGCCTTCTGCATCCGGACACAAGGACAGTCGCGGGCGAAGGGCTGGAACACTACACGCAGGAACCCTTCCTGTCAGCAGACGGCCTCACTTTCCGCCCCGGCCCGGGCCAAAGCCTGAACGACGCAGTCCTGCGCCCAGCAGATGCGCCGTTTCAGAAAACCGGAGGCCTGAAACGGCTGACCGGCAATCTCGGCACCGCCGTCATTAAGGTGTCAGCAGTTGCGAAACAGCATCAGGTGATCGAAGCCCCGGCCCGGGTGTTTCACGACCAAGAAGAGGCCAAGACCGCCTTCAAGGCAGGTGAACTGACCGGCGATGTAATCATCGTCGTGCGGTTTCAGGGTCCCAAAGCCAACGGCATGCCGGAACTGCACAGCCTGACGCCATTCTTGGGCATCCTGCAAGGCCGTGGCCAGAAGGTGGCTCTGGTCACCGACGGGCGAATGTCCGGCGCCTCCGGCAAGATCCCCGCTGCGATCCATGTGGTGCCTGAGGCCCTCGATGGTGGTCCAATTGCCCGGATTCGAGACGGCGACCTGCTGCGGCTTGATGCCGTGCAAGGCACCCTGGAAGTTTTGACTGAATCGGCGATGGAGCGCGACCCTGCCACCGCCGATCTCAGCACATACCAGCACGGCATAGGCCGTGAACTGTTTTCCCTGTTCCGCCGCTCGGTTGCCTCAGCCGACGAAGGCGCCAGTGTGTTTGGAGACTGACCGATGCCGATCCACCCTTCCGAGGCCAGCCGCCGCACCCGTGAAATCTGCAGCCTGGCGCCGATTGTCCCGGTGCTGGTCGTCGAAGACTCCGCCCATGCCCAGCCACTGGCCGAAGCGCTGGTGGCAGGCGGCCTGCCTGCACTGGAAGTCACCCTGCGCACACCCGCGGCATTGGACGCGATCCGCGAAATGGCCCAAGTGCCCGGCGGTGTGGTCGGCGCCGGCACGCTGATCACACCGGATGACGTGCAGGCTGCCGTGGCAGCAGGAGCGCAATTCGGTGTCTCCCCCGGCGCCACCGAGGAGCTGCTTGCCGCCTGCGAGCAGGCGGGCCTGCCGCTCCTGCCCGGTGCGGCCACTGCCTCTGAAGCCATGCGACTGCTCGCACGCGGTTATGACATGCAGAAGTTCTTCCCGGCCGAGGCTTCCGGCGGCGTTCCTGCACTCAAAGCGATCGGCGCCCCCCTGCCGCAAATCTCCTTCTGCCCGACCGGCGGCATCACCCCCACCAATGCCGCAAGCTACCTCGCCCTGTCCAACACGGCCTGCGCAGGCGGAAGCTGGGTGGCCCCCAAAAACCTCGTCCAAACAGGAAACTGGCACGCCATCGAAAATCTCGCACAAGAGGCCGCGAAACTCGGCCACTAAAGAGAGCGGTCGGCGTCAGCTGCCTGGTCCCGCCGCACAAAACAGGTTTGCTCCGCAGCACGAAACTGCCGCTGCCGCAGCTTGCACGGCGCAACGCAGCCAGGCTTCCAGATCTTCTGCACCCATGGGTCTCACTGCCGCAGTCCACAGCAGGCCCACACCAGCCCGCCAGCAGGCCCAGTTCCTGAACCATTGCCAGAAAACCTGCAGTGAAGTCATCGCCCGGCCCATCGGTACCGGCGCGCGCCTGGTTGCACTGCGGTCACTTCGCCCCCATCTTCAGCGCAACATACAGATAACAAGGACACTCCCTCATGGCGGATACTTCCAGCCTTCCGGTGCTGCGCGTAGACATCGTCTCGGATGTGGTCTGCCCCTGGTGCGCCGCGGGATACAGTCAGCTGGCCTTTGCCGCCCGCCGTGCGGGTGTATCACTGGATGTCCATTGGCAGCCGTTTGAGCTGAACCCGGACATGGCGCCCGAAGGTGAAGACCTGCGCGCGCATCTGGCAGCCAAATATGGCAGCACTGCAGAGCAATCGGCGCAGGTCCGGGCGCAGCTGACGGAACTGGGGGAGGCTTTAGGGTTCACCTTCAATTTCTTTGCCGGCATGCGGATCTACAACACATTCCAGGCGCATCAGCTGATCGAATGGGCCGAAGAACGCGGCAAGGGTCATCCCATGAAACAGGCGCTGCTGCAGGCCTATTTCACCGATGGCAGGGATATTTCCGACGTGGGCGTTCTGATCGAAACGGCCGACAGCCTCGGGCTGGACGGCTCAGAGGCGCGGGCGGCACTGGAAAGCGGCAAACACGCCGACAGCGTGCGTCAGCGCGAAGCGTTTTGGGTGGGCCAAGGCATCCGCGGGGTTCCCGCCATGGTGTTCAACGGCCGTCACCTGGTGACCGGTGCCCAGGGCATTGAGAATTACACCAGTATTCTGGAGCAGCTTGGCGCCGCTGAAACTGAATTGCGATAAGACTGATTAGCTGTTCGGCAGGCACTGGGTGATAGCGGCTTCCAGCTTGTCCACGACTTCGGTGATCTGTTCATCGGTGATTATGAAAGGCGGTGCCAGCAGGATGTGGTCGCCGTTTCTGCCGTCGCGGGTACCGGACATCGGGTAGCAGATCAGCCCGGCCTGAAACGCGGCCTTCTTGATCCCGGCAGCCAGCCCCAGCGCAGGGTCGAAAGGTTCCTTGGTTGCGCGGTCGGCGACCAGCTCCACCCCGCGGAACAATCCGCGGCCACGGATGTCGCCGACATTAGGATGCTGGCCAAAGCGCGCCTCCAGCGCTGCTTGCAGCTTTTCTCCCATGTCCGCGCAGCGCTGCACCAGACCGCGCTCCAACATAGCCTTGACCACGGCAAGACCGGCAGCAGTGGCAACCGGGTGACCGATATAGGTGTGCCCGTGCTGGAAGAAGCCGGAGCCACGTTCAATCGCATCGTAGATCTGTTTGGTACAAAGCATGGCGCCAATCGGCTGGTAACCCGCCCCCAGGCCCTTGGCGATACACAGGATATCAGGCGCCACACCGTCTGCTTCGCAAGCAAACAGATGGCCGGTACGGCCCATGCCGCACATCACTTCATCCAGGATCAGCAGAACGCCGTACTGGTCGCAAATCTCGCGGATGCGCTTGAAATAGCCCTCAACCGCCGGAACCGCGCCAGCGGTCGCACCGACCACCGGTTCCGCCATGAAGGCCATCACGGTCTCCGGGCCTAGGCGGAGGATTTCCTCCTCCAGTTCGTTTGCCACCCGCTGACCGTAACCGTAGCTGCTCTCTGCCTCTGTCCGGCCAACGTATTCGTAGCAGGGCGAGATGTGGGAGATTTCGATCAACAGCGGCGCAAACTGGGCGCGGCGCCATGCGTTGCCGCCAGCGGCCAGGGCCCCAAGGGTGTTGCCGTGATAGCTTTGCTTGCGGGCAATCAGGTGTCGGCGCTGCGGCTCACCGCGTTCCAGGTGATACTGGCGGGCCAGTTTGATCGCCGCCTCGGTCGCCTCTGAGCCGCCGGATACGAAATACACCCGGTCAATATCTCCCGGCGCCTGGGCGACCAGCAGGTCTGCCAGTTCCTCGGCAGGTCCCGAAGTGAGGAAACCGGTGTGGGCAAAGGCCAATTTGCCGACCTGATCCTGCACCGCCTTGATGACATCTGCGTCGGAATGGCCAAGGCAGGACACCGCAGCACCGCCAGAGCCGTCAAAGTAGCGCTTGCCGTCTGCGTCGATCAGATAGCAGCCATCGCCGGAAACGGCGGCGGGCAGTGCAGCCCTGGTGTGGCGTGGGAAGACATGAGACATGTTCAGTTCTCCTTGAGACGATGGCCTGCGTCCCGCGCGGCCTGAACGAAGGCCGCAACCGACGCAGCATTGTCTGCCAGCAGCCCGCCCTCCGGTGTTTCAATGTTATTCTCAAATCCGATTCGCACATCCCCGCCTGCAGCCACCGCAGCCAGCAGACAGGCGTGCTCGTTGCGGCCAAAGGCGCAGACAGTCCAGTTCAGGCGCAATTCTGCCGTTGCGTCACGGAAAGCAGCCAATCCTTCGGGCCGCGCCAGAACCGGCGGGGTGTATGTGCCCAGAACAAAGATGGCATCGCGCATGCTGTCCGGTACCGTGCCGTCCATATACCAGGCCTTCAACCGGGCAATGCAGCCAGGGCCATAGAGGATATGCTGCACGCGCGTGCCAGTCTCCAGACACAGCGCATAGGCACATGCAGCCAACTGCGGATCACGCGCCATTTCCCGCACCGAGATCGAAGCTGCATGTGGGCGCAGCGCCTCCAAGCAGCCGAGCTGAGCTGCCGGATCATAGATGCCGGCGCTTTCGGTGGTGATCTGCACCGCCATCCCCGGCGCGCTTTCCTGCACCGCATCAATAGCTTCGCGGTAGCGCCCCGGATCCAGCGAGTGACGCCCCTCATCATCCCGAACATGCAGGTGCAGCGCCCCGGCGCCTGCAGCAAAACAGGCTGCGGCGGTCCGGGCTGTTTGCACTGGGGTCACCGGCAGCTGCGGATGCTCCGCGCCTGTGCGCCGGGCGCCGTTTGGCGCCACCATCAGAGTGAACTCAGCCACTGGCCCTCTCCTTTTTGGCCTGCCCAGCCGCAACAGGCGGCCCGGGTTTGCACAGTCTGGCTCGACAGAACGCCCGATCTCAACAAGTCAAATTGCAAACAAATGTTTTTTTAAATCGTATCAGCCTGCCGCCCGAAACAGACCACGCTGGACTTAAGCAAGCACATGCTCTGGCCCTAACGAATTACACGGAACTGACGTTTCTGGTACATAATACGCCTCAAAGCCAATGTAGGCTGACAGGCAGCTTTATTCACTTCTAACGCCGAAAGGACATGTCATGGACGGCACGTTCAAAGAAAACGATCTCTCCCGCGTGGTCGAGGCCGACAAAGCAAATGTTTGGCATCACCTGATCCAGCACAAACCCTTTGAAGAAAACGACCCCCGCATCATTGTCGAGGGCAAGGGCATCCGGGTCTGGGATCAGAACGGCAAGGAATACATCGACGCGGTGTCCGGCGGCGTCTGGACCGTCAACGTCGGCTATGGCCGCGAGCAGATCGCAAATGCCGTCCGCGACCAGCTGATGAAAATCTGCTACTTCGCCCAGACCGCAGGCTCCATCCCCGGCGCGCTGTTTGCTGAAAAACTGATCAGCAAGATGCCCGGCATGTCCCGCGTCTACTACACCAACTCCGGTTCCGAGGCGAACGAGAAGGTGTTCAAAATGGTGCGTCAGCTGGCGCACAAGAAATACGACGGCAAGAAAACCAAAATCCTGTACCGCGACCGCGACTACCATGGCTCCACCCTGGCGACCATGTCCGCCGGCGGCCACGAGCAGCGCAACTCCCAGTACGGTCCCTTTGCACCTGACTTCGTCAAGGTTCCGCACTGCATGGAATACCGCAAGCACGAGCTGGGTCTGGAGCATCTGTCGGGCCGCGAGTTCGGCATCGCCTGCGCCAACCAGATCGAAGAGGTCATCCTGCGCGAAGGCCCGGAAACCGTTGGCCTGCTGTGCCTGGAGCCGATCACCGCTGGCGGCGGCGTGATCGAAGCACCCGAAGGTTACTGGGAGCGGGTTCAGGAGATCTGCAAACAGTACAATGTGCTGCTGCACATCGACGAAGTGGTCTGCGGCGTGGGCCGTACAGGCAAATGGTTCGGCTACCAGCAGTTCGGCATCGAGCCCGATTTCGTCACCATGGCCAAAGGCGTTGCGTCGGGCTATGCGGCAATCGCCTGCATGGTCACCACCGAAGAAGTCTTTGACATGTTCAAGACCGACCCGACTGACCCGCTGAACTACTTCCGCGACATCTCCACCTTCGGTGGCTGCACCGCAGGCCCGGCGGCGGCGCTGGAAAACATGCGCATCATCGAAGATGAGAACCTCTTGGACAACACCGTTGCCATGGGTGAGCGCATGAAGGCGAACCTGCTGGCGCTGCAGGAAAAGCACAGCGTTGTCGGCGACGTGCGCGGCATCGGCCTGTTCCAGGGCCTGGAGCTGGTCTCCGACCGCACCAGCAAGGAACCGGTCGAAGAAGCCAAGGTTGGCGCAGTCGTGGCAGAATGCGGCGCCCTGGGTGTGCTGATCGGCGCCACCAACCGCTCGCTGCCAGGCCGCAACAACACCCTGTGCTTCAGCCCTGCGCTGATCTCCACAGCTGACGACATCGACGCGATCTGCGACGCGGTCGACAAGGCCCTGACCAAAGTATTCGGCTGACACCCTCTCCCTGTCGGACGACCAAACTGCGCCCCGGATTTTCCGGGGCGTTTTTCTTTTGAAACCCGCCTGCACGGATCACCGCAGCTGGACACGGGCACCTCTGTCGGCTGCCATCAACACGTCCGTCACCAAGCGGGATCGGTCCGGCAAGTGCAGCAGCCCCGCCTCGGCAGGTTCCTGGCCTCCGCCATGCGTTTCATCGGATGCAGCTCCGCAACAGCGCACTCACTTGCCCCCCCTGCAGCCACAGCAGGCAGCAGTTTCCTCCAAACTGGCCCTAAGTCCAGATTGCACCCGATTTAAGTCCACCCTAAGGTGATGGGCATGGCAATCTCTGTTGACACTTTTTTCTTGAATCCGGACGCCCAAGGCACTCTGCAAGCCCAGATCCAGGAGATGATTGCCGAAGGCATTCTTTCCGGCCGGTTCCGGGTCGGAGAAAAGCTGCCGTCCTCGCGCAAGCTGGCAGCACATCTCGGTATCAGCCGGATCACGGTGACACTGGCCTACACGGAGCTTCTGGCCAATGACTATCTGACCTCGCGCGGACGGTCCGGGTATTTCGTTTCAGATAACGCGCCGGTACCGCCTTCCTATACGCCGCAGCAAAAATCCGGTGACATGGTGGACTGGGGCAAGGCGATGGCGCGCAGCTTTACCGGCGGGGACACCCCGCGCAAACCGCAGGACTGGCGCGACTATCGCTATCCCTTCATTTACGGGCAGGCGGATGCGTCACTGTTTGACCATGCCAACTGGCGCCTGTGCGCGCTGCGCGCCCTGGGGCAGAAAGATTTTTCTGCGCTGGCCAATGACTATTTTGACCAGGACGACCCGCTGCTGCTGGAGTATATCGCCCGGCATACTCTCCCGCGCCGCGGAATAACCGCACGACCAGAGGAGATTCTGATTACCCTGGGGGCACAGAATGCTCTTTGGATTACCTGCCAGCTGCTTTTGAACCGCAGACGGCGGGCCGCCGTGGAAGATCCTGCCTACTACACGCTCCGGGATCAGGTTGTGCAGACCAAGTGTCAGGTGGATTGTATCCCGGTGGATGAGGCCGGGCTGCCCCCTGAACAGGTTTCGCAGGACACCGACGTGATTTTCTGCACCCCCAGCCACCAAAGCCCAACAACCTTCACAATGCCCATGGAACGGCGCAAAAAGCTGCTGCAGCGAGCCAGCGACATCGACGCGGTCATCGTCGAGGACGACTACGAATTCGAAATGTCTTTCCTAGGCGCTCCTTCGCCTTCGCTAAAGTCGCTCGACACCGAGGGGCGGGTGATCTACGCCGGCAGTTTTTCAAAATCGCTGTTTCCGGGGCTGCGGCTGGGCTATCTGGTCGGGTCAGAGCCTTTCATCCGCCAGGCCCGTGCCCTGCGCGCCAGCGTGCTGCGGCACCCGCCAGGGCACGTGCAGCGCACCGTCGCCTATTTCCTGTCGCTCGGACATTACGACGCCCAGATCCGCCGGACTGCCAAGGTCCTGCACGACCGCCGCGCGGTTATCGAAGATGCCATCCGCAAACATGAGCTGACCATTGCCGGCGTCGGCAGCTTTGGCGGCTCGGCATTGTGGATGCAGGCCCCAGAGAATGTCGATGCCACCGCTGTTGCCGAGCGGCTCAAGGAGAAGAGTGTCATTATTGAACCTGGCGCCCCGTTCTTTGCCGCTGAACACCGCAAGCAGAACTTTTACCGGCTGGGTTACTCCTCAATTCCCGCCACCCGAATCGAGCCCGGACTGGCATTGCTGGCCAAGGCGCTGAACCAGGGGTGACACCTCCGATTCGCGAATACCTATGAAAAATGATACTTTTAGTATCAACTATCGAGACACTGTGCCTCGGTACTCTTACGCTGTGACTGACTGATGATAATGCGAAAATCCAGAGGTGCTGTTTTTTCAGATCCGATTTTGGATCTATCCGGGTTTCATAACTGGCCCTAACCCGGTCTGCACCGGCCCCCTAAACCAGTGTCAATTCCCGGCAGTGCGCCCGGGGGAATTCCGCGTCTCATTCAGGAGAACCCGCCATGAAAATGACCACCGAAGAAGCCTTCGTCAAAACCTTGCAGATGCACGGCATCGAGCATGCCTTTGGCATTATCGGCTCGGCAATGATGCCGATCTCGGATATCTTCGAGCCTGCAGGCATCACCTTCTGGGACTGCGCCCACGAAGGCTCCGGCGGCATGATGGCCGACGGCTATACCCGCGCCACCGGCAAGATGTCGATGATGATCGCCCAGAACGGCCCCGGCATCACCAACTTTGTGACCGCTGTCAAAACCGCTTACTGGAACCACACCCCGCTGCTGCTGGTCACCCCGCAGGCCGCGAACAAGACCATGGGTCAGGGCGGTTTCCAGGAAATGGAACAGATGCGCATGTTTGCCGACTGCGTCTGCTACCAGGAAGAAGTCCGCGATCCCTCCCGTATGGCTGAGGTTCTGAACCGTGTGATCATGCAGGCCAAGCGCAACTCTGCGCCGGCCCAGATCAACGTGCCGCGCGACTATTTCACCCAGGTTATCGACATCGATCTGCCTGCCGTTGTCGACTTTGAACGCCCCGCAGGCGGCATCGACGCCGTGAACGAAGCGGCTGAGCTGCTGTCGAACGCAAAATTCCCGGTCATCCTGAACGGTGCCGGCGTTGTCATCGGCGGCGCAATCCCCTCCTCGATGGCTCTGGCCGAGCGCCTGGACGCACCGGTCTGCGTTGGCTACCAGCACAACGACGCCTTCCCCGGCACCCACCCGCTGTTTGCCGGCCCGCTGGGCTACAACGGCTCCAAGGCAGGCATGGAACTGATCTCCAAGGCGGACGTCGTTCTGGCCCTCGGCACCCGACTGAACCCGTTCTCGACCCTGCCGGGCTACGGCATCGACTACTGGCCGACCGACGCGAAAATCATCCAGGTCGACATCAACCCGGACCGCATCGGCCTGACCAAGAAAGTCACTGTCGGCATCGTCGGCGACGCCAAGCAGGTTGCAGACACCATCCTCGAGAAACTCTCCGGCACCGCAGGCGATGAGGGCCGCGACGAGCGCAAAGCGCTGATCTCGCACACCAAATCCGCCTGGGCGCAGGAACTGTCCTCGATGGACAGCGAGCAGGACGATCCCGGCACCACCTGGAACGAACGTGCCCGCGCTGCCAAGCCTGACTGGCTCAGCCCGCGCCGTGCATGGCGTGCGATCCAGGCAGGTCTGCCGAAGGATGCGATCATCTCCTCCGACATCGGCAACAACTGCGCCATCGGCAACGCCTACCCGTCCTTCGAAGAAGGCCGCAAATATCTGGCCCCTGGCCTGTTCGGCCCCTGCGGCTACGGCCTGCCGGCGGTTGTCGGCGCGAAAATCGGCTGCCCGGACGTTCCGGTCGTTGGTTTCTCCGGCGACGGCGCCTTTGGCATCGCAGTGACCGAACTGACCGCAATTGGCCGCGAAGAATGGCCCGCCGTGACCCAGGTTGTCTTCCGCAACTACCAGTGGGGCGCGGAAAAGCGTAACTCCACCCTGTGGTTCGACGACAACTTTGTCGGCACCGAGCTGGACACACAGGTGTCTTATGCCGGTATCGCCAATGCTTGCGGCCTGAAAGGTGTGATTGCCCGCACTCAGGACGAGCTGACCGACGCCCTGCGTCAGGCCTGCGAAGACCAGAAAAAAGGCATCACCACCCTGATCGAAGCGATGATCAACCAGGAACTGGGTGAACCCTTCCGCCGCGACGCGATGAAGAAGCCGGTGCAGGTTGCAGGCATCAGCAAGGACGACATGCGTCCGCAGAAAGTCTGAGACTGTGGAACTGCCCTTTGACCTATCCACTGGCCAAGGGGCATTTCTGGCCGCCGCGTTATTCGCGGCGGCCCTCATCCGGGGTTTCTCCGGCTTCGGTTTTTCCGCGATCTTCATCATCCTGGCGGCACTGATCACCAATCCTTTGCCGCTGATCCCGGTGGTGTTTTCCTGCGAAATCGCCATGACTGGCTTTCAGGCACGCGGCATCCGCCCGCATATCGACTGGCGCCGCGCCTTTGCCCTGCTGGCAGGCGCCGCAATTGCCACTGTTCCTGCCATCGCCATCATGGCCCGGCTGGGAGAATATGAGGCCAGGCTGGCGATCTCATGCCTGATCCTGGTGCTGAGCCTGATCCTGCTGAGCGGCTGGCAAATGAGCCGCCCCGTCGGGCGCAACGCTACAGCAGGCGTTGGTGCGCTGTCGGGCATTGCCAACAGCGCCGGTGTCGGCGGCCTTGTCGCAGCGGCCTTTCTGACCGCCCAACCGGTCGCACCTGCGGTGTTTCGCGCCACGATGATCGTATTTCTGACCGGCATCGACGTCATGGCGCTGCCGGTGATGGCCGCAAACGGGCTGGTGGGGCCACAAACCCTGACCGGCATCTTGCTGGCTTTTCCCATTCTGGGCCTCGGCATCTGGGCCGGGTCCCTGACATTCCAGGCGGTTTCGCAAACGCTGTTCCGCCGCGCGGTGGTGCTGATGCTGACCGCACTGTCGCTCATCAATATTGCACGGCTGGCGTTCTGACTGCCGCGCCCTGCCCCGAAACCACTGTTACAGGACGCACGCCCGTGACCCATACCTTGTCTCCGCTCGAATTGCTCAGGGCCGAAGCCCCGGCCACCCGCCCTGTTATTGCGCTAAGCGAGGGCACCGACCCTCGTGTGGTGGCAGGCGCTTTAGCCGCGCATCAGGCCGGAATCACCGACGTAATTCTGGTCGGCCCGCAGGCCGAGGTCGAAGCCGCGCTGCAAGCCGAAGACTCTGCAGCAAGCGATGGCATTGCGATCCACGACCCTGCCACCTCCGATCTGACCGCCCGTTTTGCCGCCGAATACTATGAACTGCGCAAGCACAAGGGCGTGGACGAAGCCAAAGCCCGCGCTGCAGCAGAAACGCCGCTGGTCTATGCCGCGATGCTGGTCCGTCTGGGCCACGCGACCGGCACTGTCGGCGGCGCCGTGCACACTACCGGTGACGTGGTGCGCAGCGCCATTCAGGTAATCGGCATGGCGCCGGATGCGGGCATGATCTCCTCCTTCTTTCTAATGTATCCGCCGGAGGGAGCGCCAGCAGGCGCCCGCGCGATGCTCTATTCCGACTGCGGCCTTGTGATTGATCCCAAACCTGCCGAGATGGTCTCCATTGCCGCTGCGTCGGCCCAATCAGCCAACGCACTGCTGCGCACAGATCCAAAGCTGGCATTTCTCAGCTTTTCAACCAAGGGCAGCGCCAAGCACCCGGCGGTAGACAAGGTGACCGAAGCCCTGGGACTGTTCCAGGACGCGCACCCAGACCTGCAAGCCGACGGCGAACTGCAGTTCGATGCGGCCTTTGTCCCTTCGGTGGGGGAGCGTAAATCCCCTGGATCAGCCGTTGCAGGCCAAGCCAATGTGATGATCTTCCCGAATTTGGATGCAGGCAACATCGGCTACAAAATCACTCAGCGCCTGGGCGGCTACTCCGCCATCGGCCCGGTTCTGCAGGGACTGGCCAAGCCCGCTAACGACCTGTCGCGCGGCTGCAGCGCCGAGGATGTGACCCAGATCATCGCTGTCACCATCCTGCAGGCAGCAAACATCAAGCATCCAGAAGTTTGAACATATGTTCCAAAAGCCAAAGCCCCCGCAGAACACTATTCCCAAATAGAGGCATTCCGTCATACGGTCGCCCGCAACACCAACAGGACCAGCCAATGCTCGTCAGCAGCCACTCCTAATAAAATGCATCCAAGGTTTCCTGTCATGTCCATCTCAACCACTGTCGCATCGCTGCAATCAGGCGCCCTGAAAGAGAAGCTGAGCCAGCTTCTGCCGGGCGTCGCAGTGTCAGCCATTGTTGCCATTACCGCCCAGTTCCTGGCGGAACATTATGCCACGCCTGCCATGCTGCTGGCGCTGCTTCTGGGCATTGCCGTCAGCTTTTTGGGCGAAGAGGGCAAAACCGTGCCCGGAATCGCCTTTTCCGCCCGTTCGCTGCTGCGGCTGGGGGTTGCGCTCTTGGGGGTGCGGGTGTCGATGGTGTTGATGATGGGCCTGGGCTGGGACCTGATCGCCTTGGTTGTCGGCGGCGTGATTGCCACCATCGGCTTTGGCCTGGCAGTGGCACGGTTCTTTGGCCACAAGTGGCGCTTTGCCTTTCTGACCGCCGGTTCAGTCGCCATCTGCGGCGCATCCGCGGCGATGGCGATCAGCGCCATCCTGCCCCGCGATGAACGGTCTGAGGAACGTCTGATCTTTACCGTGATGGGCGTCACCGTGCTGTCGACCATCGCGATGATTGCCTATCCGATCCTGGTGAACCTACTGGAGCTGAATTCGCTTCAGGCCGGTGTGTTCCTGGGCGGCACGATCCATGACGTTGCGCAGGTGGTGGGCGCGGGCTTCTCGATTTCCGAGCAGACCGGCGACACTGCCACCCTGGTCAAGCTGATGCGGGTCGCCATGCTGGCGCCGATCGTGCTGGTCGCCTCGCTGATGATCCGTTCTTTTGCCGAGCTGCCCAAAGACGGCAAACGCCCGCCGATCCTGCCGGGCTTCGTGCTGGCATTCCTCGTGCTGGCCGGAATCAACTCCTTTGGTGTGATCCCGCCGAGCGTCACCGAATTCCTCAGCCAGTCGTCGCGCTGGCTGCTGCTCACCGCCATTGCGGCGGTGGGAATGAAAACAAACTTGAAACAGGTTCTGGCCGTCGGAAGCGCGGCCATAGCCCTGATCATCGTCGAAACTTTGTTCATTGCCGGGCTGATCCTGGCGGGGATCGAACTATTGACCTGATCAGGGAAACCAGAAGGGAGGCCAGATGACATTCCAGCAACCCCGGGTGGAAACTTCACCCGCCGTATCCGATGAGGTGCGAAAAACAACCTGCTACATGTGCGCGTGCCGCTGCGGCATCAACGTGCACATGAAGGACGGCAAGGTTGCCTATATCGAAGGCAACCGCGATCACCCGGTGAACAAGGGCGTGCTCTGCGCCAAAGGGTCAGCCGGCATCATGCAGGTCAACGCGCCATCGCGCCTGAAGGCGCCGATGATGCGCACCGGCCCGCGCGGCTCCGGCCAGTACAAGGAAATCACCTGGGACGAGGCACTGGCGATTGCGGTGGGCTGGCTGGAGCCAATCCGCCACGAGGCGCCCGAAAAACTGGCGTTTTTCACCGGCCGCGACCAGTCCCAAAGCTTCACCAGTTTCTGGGCGCAAAGCTATGGTACCCCGAACTATGCGGCGCATGGCGGTTTCTGCTCGGTCAATATGGCGACGGCAGGCATCTACACCATGGGCGGCGCCTTCTGGGAGTTCGGCCAGCCCGACTGGGACCACACCAAACTGTTTATGCTGTTCGGCGTCGCCGAGGATCACGATTCCAACCCGATCAAGATGGGACTGGGCAAGATCAAAAAACGCGGCGCGCGGGTGATCGGGGTCAATCCGATCCGCTCAGGCTACAACGCGATCGCAGATGAATGGGTTGGCATCACGCCGGGCACCGACGGGCTGTTCATCCTGTCGATGATCCACGTGCTGATGAAGGCCGGCAAGATCGACCTCGATTATCTCAGCCGCTACACCAATGCACCGGTTCTGGTGAACGCCTCTGAAGGGCCGGACAAAGGCCTGTTCCTGCGCGACGACGACGGCAAGATGCTGGTCATCGACCGCAACACCGGCAAGCTGACACCGTTTGACCAGCCCGGCGTGCGGCCCGATCTGGCGGCAGTGTATGAAAAAGACGGCATCACCCACCGCCCGGTCTTCCATCAGATGGCCGAACGCTACCTGGCAGAGGAATACGCGCCCGAAGCCATCGCAGACAAATGCGGTATCCCGGCCAAGCGTATCCGCGCCATTGCCGGTGAGCTGGCCCGCGTCGCCTTTGACGAAGCGTTTGAGCTGGACGTCGAATGGACCGATTTCCGCGGCGAAAAACACACCAAGATGACCGGTCGCCCGGTCTCCATGCATTCGATGCGCGGCGTGTCGGCACATGCCAACGGCTTTCAGACCTGCCGCGCCCTGCATGTGCTGCAGATCCTTTTGGGCACGGTTGAGGTTCCCGGCGGCTTCCGCTTCAAACCGCCCTACCCCAAGCCGGTCGAGGCCCATCCGACCCCCCACTGCAAGGCCACGCCCGACGCCCCGCTGGACGGCCCGCACCTGGGTTTTGTCCGCGGACCGGAACATCTGGCACTGAAAGAAGACGGCAGCCCGGCGCGGATCGACAAGGCGTTCACCTGGGAAAACCCGATGTCGGCCCACGGGCTGATGCATATGGTGATTTCCAACGCACATGCGGGCGACCCCTACAAGATCGACACGCTGTTCATGTATATGGCCAACATGTCGTGGAACTCCTCCATGAACACCAAAGGTGTGATGGAGATGCTGACCGACAAGGATGAAAACGGCGACTACAAGATCCCGCATATCATCTACTCGGACGCCTACAGCTCCGAAATGGTGGCCTTTGCCGACTTGATCCTGCCCGACACCACCTATCTTGAACGCCACGACTGCATCTCGCTGCTGGACCGGCCGATCTGCGAGGCGGACGCAGCAGCCGATGCCATCCGCTGGCCGGTGATCGAGCCGGACCGCAATGTGCGCGGCTTCCAGACAGTGCTGGTCCAGTTGGCCAACCGGATGAAGCTGCCGGGCTTCACCAATGAGGACCGCAGCGCCAAATGGCAGGATTACGCCGACTATATCGTCAACCACGAGCGCAAACCCGGAATTGGTCCGCTGTCCGGTTTCCGCGGCACCGACGGCAGCAAAACCGGCCGCGGCGAAGTGAACCCCGAACAGCTGAACCAGTATATCGAAAACGGCGGCTTCCATGTGGCCCACATCCCGGCGGGTGCGGATTACTACAAACCCTGGAACACAGCCTACCAGGACTGGGCCGTGGACATGGGCATTTATGACAGCCCGCAGCCCTATCTGTTCCAGCTTTACGTCGAGCCGATGCGCAAATTCCAGCTCGCCGCCGAAGGCCACGGCGACCGGCAGCCCCCGGATCATCTGCGCCAGCGCGTGAAGGACGTGATGGACCCGCTGCCGATCTGGTATGAGACCGATCAGCAAGGCAACGAGGGTTTCACCGTCAACGCGCTGACCCAGCGCCCGATGGCAATGTATCACTCCTGGGGCACCCAGAACGCCTGGCTGCGCCAGCTGCATGGTCGCAATCCGCTCTATGTACCAACCAAGCTGATGCACGAGAACGGCCTGCAGGACGGCGACTGGGCCAAGGTCACCTCACCGCATGGGTCGATCACCGTGCCGGTGATGGAAATGGCGGCGCTGAATGACAACACCGTCTGGACCTGGAACGCCATCGGCAAACGCAAAGGCGCCTGGGCACTGGAGGAAGATGCGCCGGAGGCCACCAAAGGCTTCCTGCTCAACCACCTGATCCACGAGCTGCTGCCACCCAAGGGCGACGGCATGCGGTGGGCCAACTCGGACCCGATCACCGGCCAGGCCGCCTGGTTCGATCTCAAGGTCAAAATCGAAAAGGCTGCCGCACCGGCAGATTTGCAGGAAAGCCAACCCGCCTTCCCGGCCCAGGAGTCGCCTGTCGGCACTGGCCCGAAAGAACTGAAATGGAAGGTGGGCAAATGACCCGGCTTCTTCTTCTGGCGAAAAATATCCCGGGGTCTGGGGCAGCGCCCCAGCCTGCCCTCACCCCTATCGCAGAGGTATGCTGAAATGACCCAGCTCCCCAACTCCACAGACCGCAAAATGGGCCTGGTCATCGATCTGGACACCTGCGTCGGCTGCCATGCCTGTGTGATCTCCTGCAAAGGCTGGAACACGGAAAACTATGGCGCGCCGCTCAGCGATCAGGACCCCTATGGCAGCGACCCGTCTGGCACATTCCTGAACCGGGTGCATTCCTACGAGGTACAGCCAACGCCTTGCAGCAGCCAGCCCGCCCCGGCGGCACAGCTGGTCCATTTTCCCAAGTCCTGCCTGCACTGCGAGGATGCGCCCTGCGTTACCGTCTGCCCCACCGGCGCCAGCTATAAACGTGTCGAAGACGGCATCGTGCTGGTCAATGAGGACCATTGCATCGGCTGCGGCCTCTGCGCCTGGTCCTGCCCCTATGGCGCACGGGAACTGGATCTGGCCGAGGGTGTCATGAAGAAATGCACCCTTTGCGTTGACCGGATCTATAATGAAAACCTGCCAGAGGTGGACCGCGTCCCCTCCTGCGTGCGGACCTGCCCCGCAGGCGCCCGCCATTTTGGCGATCTGGGCGATCCCGACAGCGATGTCTCCAAACTGGTGGCAGAGCGCGGCGGCATGGACCTGATGCCTGAGATGGGAACCAAGCCGGTCAACAAATACCTGCCACCCCGCCCCAAGGATACGATCGAAGAGGAAATCGACATCCTCGCACCGCTGCTGGCACCGGTTGCTGAGGAGCCGCAAGGCTTCATGGGCTGGCTGGACAAAGCTCTCGACAAACTTCCGGGAGGAGCGCACTAATGCACCCCGCACCCTCAGTCATCATCTTCACCACCCTGTCGGGGCTGGGCTTCGGACTGCTATTCTTCCTGGGCCTCGGCCAGCCTGCGGTAACCGGGACAGTGGCCCTTGTCTTTTATGCCATCGCCTTTGGCCTGGCCTGCGGCGGCCTCCTGGCCTCTACCTTCCACCTGGGCCATCCGGAACGCGCCTGGCGGGCCTTCACCCAGTGGAAAACCAGCTGGCTCAGCCGCGAGGGCGTCTGCGCAGTTGGGGCGCTGACTGTCATGGGACTCTATGCGCTTGGCGCGATCTTCATGGACAGCCATTGGACCCTGCTGGGCTGGATCGGCGCAGCACTCAGCCTGGCCACCGTGTTTACCACCTCGATGATCTACACCCAGCTGAAGACCATCCCGCGCTGGAACATGGAGCTGACTCCGGCCGTTTTCCTTTCCTACAGCCTGGCAGGCGGCGCGCTGCTGGCCGGTGCCGAGACCGCGGCCCCCTGGCTCCTGGCCATCGCAGGTGCAGTGCAGCTCGCCTATTGGGCCAAGGGCGATAAGGCGCTGGAAACCTCGGGCACCGATATCGGCACCGCAACCGGTCTGGGGGATCGCGGCGCAGTGCGGGCGTTTGAGCCGCCGCACACCGGCTCCAACTACCTCTTGCGCGAGTTTGTGCATGTGGTGGGCCGCAAACACGCGCAGAAGCTGCGGATGATTGCCTTTGTCCTTGGTTTTGCACTGCCGCTTCTGCTGATCCTGGCCCCGGTTGAGGGTATGGTGATCAAACATATATTTGCCGCCCTTGCAGTGCTGTCGCATCTGGCCGGTGTCGCCACCTCGCGCTGGCTGTTCTTTGCCCAGGCGGAACATGTGGTCGGCCTATATTACGGCAAACGCTGACAGTCTCCGGGGCGCCCGATGCGGCGCCCCGTTTTGTTTCAGATACATTCTTCTGGCGGCGCCAGCGCCCCCTTGTGCTGTTCCTGATGTCATCAACAAAGGAACAGGCCGCGCCCGCACTACAATGAAATCACTACCGTCTCCGACCAGTTTCAGCCGATGCCGGAGCAGACAAACTTCGAAGCGGAAAGCCTCTGGAGTAAGGCCGCATAGCGGCGGTGACATTGCACACCTCACAGATCAACGGCTGCGAGGCCCATCAACGACGCAGAAGACATTCCGCTGGGGTTTAACGGCGCTGGCAGGCGGCACCGCAGATCGCAGATTCAGAACCGGAAACCTGATGCGGATCCTAACCCGGCTGTGCCTGCAGTGACCGGAAAGGAGGGGCCAGCCTCTCTTGCCCCTGCGGGGCAATTCACCCCGGGGTATTTCGAACCAGAAAGAAGCAAAAAGGGCGGCGCTCCCTCGGAGGCCGCCCTTGCTGATTGAATAGGCGCTGCGGTTTACAGCAGGCCTGCATGCCCCATGGCCGCGTCAATGGCTGCCTTTGTGCTGTCTTCCAGCGTGGTTAGCGGCGAACGGACCTCTTGTGAGCACATACCCAGTTTCGACAGGGCATATTTTGCCCCCGCCACACCCGGCTCCATGAAAATGGCCTCGTGCAGGGGCATCAGGCGGTCCTGATAGCCCAGCGCCTTGGCATAGTCCCCCGCCAGGGTTGCGGCCTGGAACTCCGCGCACAGGCGCGGTGCCACATTGGCAGTGACCGAGATGGCGCCGACGCCGCCATGGGCGTTGAAACCCAACGCAGAGGCGTCCTCGCCCGACAGCTGGATGAAATCCGCACCGCAGGATGCGCGCTGCTGGCTGACGCGGGCGATGTCACCGGTGGCGTCCTTCACCCCTACGATGCGCGGCAGCTTGGCCAGCGCGCCCATGGTGGCCGGTGTCATATCGACAATCGAGCGCCCCGGGATATTGTAGATGATGATCGGGATATCGGCGCAGTCATGGGCTGCAGTGAAATGCTGCAGAAGCCCGCGCTGGGTCGGCTTGTTGTAATAAGGGGTCACAACCAGGGCGCCGTCGGCACCAACGGTCTGGGCAAACTCGACAAAGCGAATCATCTCGACCGTATTGTTGGAGCCCGCACCCGCGATCACCGGCACCCGGCCGGCCGCTGCCTTTACGGTTTCCGCGATCACCCTCTCATGCTCTTCATGAGTCAGGGTCGGGCTTTCACCGGTGGTGCCAACCGGCACCAGCCCGGTCGAACCTTCGGTGATCTGCCACTCCACCAGACGTTTGAGCGCATCCAGATCCAGCTCGCCGTTCGAAAACGGGGTAACGAGTGCTGGCATAGAGCCTTTGAACATGAGCACGCTCCCTTCGCTGCAGGTGCAGGCGGCAATCCGCCGCCGTCAAGATGCGGAATGCCGGGAATTTGAGTTGATACCGGCACGCCAATGAGTAACGTTCATGCCTCTATCCCCGGTCCGCTGGAAATTGCAAGAGATGACACGCATTCTGGTCTTAATTCTGCTGATTGCGGCAGCCCTGCCCGGCACGTCGGCGCAAGCGCGCGAATTGGGCAGTGCCCTTGCGCTGATGCGGTCGGAAAAATGGGACCAGGCAGCGCGCGAGGCCGCACGACAGAACAGCGTGGCGCGCGACATCATTGAATGGCACCGGCTGAGAGCCGGGTTGGGATCGGCCGGCGACGTCACGGCCTTTCTGAAACGCCGTCCGGATTGGCCCGGGCTGGCCTACTTGCGACGCCAGAACGAAGACGCAATCGCCAGCGGGAGCCATAGCATCGTTCTGGACTTCTATGCCGACGCCCGGCCACAAACCGCCGAAGGCGCGCTGAGCCTGGGCAGGGCGTTGATTGCGTCCGGACAGCGCGGCGAAGGCGAAGCAGAGATCGTTCTGGCTTGGCGGACCATGGCGATGGGAAGCGCTATCCAGAAGGATTACCTGCGCGCGTTCTCCAAACTCTTGAAACCGCATCATGCAGCCAGGCTGGACAGGTTATTGTGGGACAACCATCTGGTCAGTTCCAAACGGATGCTTCTGCTGGTGTCCAAGGACGAGCGCAAACTGGCAGAAGCCCGTATTGCCCTGCAAGAAGGCGCGCCCGGCGTCGATGGCAAAATCGCTGCGGTTCCTGCCCGCCTGAAAGGGGCTGCGGGCCTCGCCTATGACCGCTTTGCCTGGCGCGACCGCAAGCGGCTGCAGGACGGTGCCATCAGCATGATGATGGAACGCAGCACCAGTGCCGAACGGCTGGGCGAGCCCGGAAAATGGCTGCGCCGCCGCCGGGATCTGGCCCGGCAGCTTATGCGCGACAAGGCATATGAACGCGCCTACCAGCTGGCTGCTTATCATTTCTCCGCGCCTGAAGACGGCTACGGGTATTCAGACTGCGAATGGCTGGCTGGCTACATCGCCCTGCGCAAGCTGCGCGACCCGGAACTGGCCTCGGTGCATTTCCGGCGGTTTCTGGCCTCTGTCGAAACCCCGATCTCGCTGGGCCGCGGCGGCTATTGGCTGGGCCGCGCCTATGCCGAGATGGGACAGGCCGACAAGGCGCATGAGGCCTATGCCAAAGGCGCAGACTACCAGACATCTTTCTACGGGTTGCTGGCAGCAGAGAAGCTTGGCCGCCCCTTTGCCCCGGAACTGGCCACCCCCTCCTCCTTGCCGGACTGGCGCAAGGCGAATTTCATGCGAACCTCGGTGGCTGAAGCCGGTCTGTTGTTGCTGCAGGCCGGAGAAATGGCACTGGCCGAGCGTTTCTTCACGCATCTGGTCGAGACCCTGCCCCCCGATCAGGCCCGGCAGCTGGGAAAAATGGCGGTGGATTTGGGCCAGCCGCATCTGGCTGTAATGATCTCAAAGCGCGCGGCCCGCAGCGGAATAGAGCTTGAGAGCGCGTATTACCCGCTGCACCCGGTCGCCAAGCGGCAACTGCCGATGGCAGAGGAGATGACACTGGCGATCGCCCGGCGCGAAAGCGAATTTGATCCAGCAGTGATCAGCCACGCGGGCGCGCGCGGATTGATGCAGGTGATGCCGGCAACCGCCACGCTGGTGGCGACCCAGCTGGGGATACTGGCAAACCACAAGACGTCGCGGTTGACAACGGAATGGGACTACAATGCCAAGCTGGGCGCCGCATATCTGGCCGGGCTGGCCGGCGACTTCAACGGAAATGTCGTGATGATGGCAGCCGGATATAATGCAGGCCCTCACCGCCCCAGAGCCTGGATGGAACGCTATGGAGATCCTCGCGATGGAACCCCCGACATCATCGACTGGATCGAGCATATCCCCTTTAATGAGACCCGCAATTACGTGATGCGCGTGACCGAAAGCCTGCCGGTCTATCGGGCGCGGCTGGGCAAGACTCCGCTGCCTGTTGCCTTTTCCAAGGAACTAACGGGCTCAACCCTTCACGCGTTCGCGCCATAGGGTGAACAGGCCCGCCGCAATGATGATCCCGGCACCGATGGCCACATTGGCGCGGATCACCTCGCTGAACACCACCATGCCCAGCATCGCGGCCCAGATCAGATGGAAATAGGCAAATGGCTGCACCGCGCTGGCCTCGGCCATCTCATAGCATTTGATCAGCAGCCAGTGGCCGGTCACGCCGGAAACGCACAGCAGCGCCATCCAGAACCAGTCGCCCTGGCTCATCGGCTCCCAGAACCAGATGCCGATAGCTGTCATGAACACCATGCCCGCAATCCCGGTCCAGAAAAAACTGGTGGCGGTGCTGTCTTGGCGTGCGGCGTAGCGCGTCAACAGGCCGTAAACCGCAAACATCAGGGCCGAGACAAAAGGAATAACAGCCGCCGGGTTAAACACGCCCATGCCAGGCTGCAGAATGATCAGCACCCCGATCAGGCCGACACCGATGGCGGCCCAGCGCCGCCAGCCGACGCTCTCGCCCAGAAGCGGGCTGCTCAGCGCGGCAATCAGCAGCGGATAGCAGATAAACACCGCCTGACTTTCGATCAGGCCCAGCACGGTGAAACCATAGACGGCGATGCAGATTTCGCCGACCAATAACACGCCGCGAAAGATCTGCAGCCACAGCTGGTCGGTGCGGGCCGTCTCTTTTATTCCGCCCGGTGCGCGGGCAGCCAGAAACACCACGAAGGCGGCAAAGAACCAATACCGCACCATCACAACCATGTAAGTGTTGTAGGTGCCCGCCAGATGGCGCGAGATGCCGTCCTGCAGCGCAAACACAATGGTTGCGCCAATCATCAGCAGGATGCCGAGCGGCACGTTGTTGGTCTGAACCTTTGCCAGAGGATTGGCCATAGATTTAGCCTGAGGCTTGGCGGGAGCCGCCTGTGTCATGGCTTCACTGCCTTTGTCATATGCCGCTTGCGCCCGTAGCCGGGAATGCGGGTCACTTCAAATCCTGCAGTCTCCAGCCCGCGGCGGACAAACCCTGCCGCAGTGTAGGTCGCCGCTGACCCGCCCGGTACGGTATGCGCCGCAACCTGCGCCATCAGTGCCTCTTCCCACAATTCGGGGTTCTTGGCCGGAGAGAACCCGTCCAGAAACCAGGCATCCGCCTCACCTGTCCACTCTGGCAGCGACATGCGCGCGTCGCCTTGGATCACCTCCAGGTGCAGACTGCCCAGATCGCAGATGCCTGCGCCCTGCCATTTTGCCAGAAACCGCTCTGCCCAAGGTGCCACTGCCGGGAAAGCCTCCAGCGCCCTGCTCATATCTTCGGGCGCCATCGGGAAGGCCTCGAAACTGGTAAAGCGCAGCGGTGCCGCCTGCCCCGCCGCCTCCCAGGCGCGCCAGGCCGCCAGCATGTTCAGCCCGGTGCCAAAGCCCAGCTCGGCAATATGGAAACCGGGCGCAAACCGTGCAGGCAGATCATTTCCGGCCAGAAATACATGATCGGTCTCCGCCAGCCCGTCATGGATCGAGAAATATGGGTCGTCAAACTGATCCGACACCGGCACGGTGCCATCACGCCAGCTGAGCCGGGCCTGCTGGTCTGCCATGCTATTATCCTCTAAGCGGTTGTCCGGAACGGCGCGACACTGGCGAAAGGATCAGCAAATGGCAATGGCGGATATCACGGTGCGGGGCGCGGGCATCTTCGGCCTGTCGATCGCCTGGGTCTGTGCCCGGCGCGGCGCGCGCGTGCACGTGATCGACCCCTATGGCGCAGGCGCCGGTTCCAGCGGCGGGCTGGTTGGCGCCCTTGCCCCGCATGTGCCCGAGAACTGGAACCCCAAGAAGCAGTTCCAGCTGGAAAGCCTTTTGATGGCGCAACGTTTCTGGGCCGAGGTCGAGGCCACCGGCGGCGTCTCGCCCGGCTATGGCCGCACCGGACGGCTGCAGCCGATCAATGACGAGCGCACGTTGGAACTTGCCCGCCAGCGCGAGGTTTCGGCCCGCGAACTGTGGAGAAATCAGGCAGAATGGCGGATCTGCGCGGCGGCTTCGCTCGGCCCTTGGGTGCCGCCCAGCGCCACTGGATATGTCATCCGCGATACCCTCAGCGCCCGCATGCACCCCCGCCGTGCCTGTGCTGCACTGGTCTCTGCCTTGACCGTCATGGGTGTTGAGATCCAGCCGGAGGCCCCGGATCAGGGCAAGGTGGTGCATGCCAAGGGCCATGCCGGGCTGCTGGAGCTGAACGGCGCCTTCGACAAAACTGTCGGCGGCGGGGTCAAGGGCCAGGCTGCCCTGCTGCGCTTTCACGAAGGCGAGGTGCCGCAGCTCTATGCCGACAGCCTGCACATCATCCCCCATGCCGACGGCACTCTGGCCATCGGCTCCACCAGCGAACGGGATTTTGAGGACGGCAAGGCGACCGATGAACGGCTTGACGATGTGATCGAACGCGCCCGCGCGGCGGTGCCCGTTCTGCATGGCGCCGAAGTCATCGAACGCTGGGCAGGCGTGCGCCCCCGCGCCAAATCGCGCGCGCCAATGCTGGGCGCCTGGCCCGGTCGGGACGATCACTTCATCGCCAATGGCGGTTTCAAGATCGGATTCGGCATGGCCCCCAAAACGGCGCATGTGATGGCAGACCTGCTGCTGGAGAACCAAGACAGCATCCCGCAAGGGTTCCGGGTCAAAGACAATCTCTGAGCCGCGCCTGATCTGCTGTGGGGCAGGCGTGGTGCCAACCACCGCACGGTCTTAGCAGCCTGCCCTTGTGGCCACGCACGGCCTGTGCAGCCTGCCCTTGTGGCAGCGCGCGGCACCCACACTCCAAGCGGCGCTTTACAGCGCGCGCCCTGCGCTGCGCAAGCAGCGCCGGGCCCAAGCCCCTAATCTGCCCGCAAGGGCAGCTTGGGGCGCGGGAGCACTGCGCCAGTGGCACCTGCAAGCAGCAAAGGTTCAGCCGAGCGCTTCCGCTCTCAACTTTTGCATCAGGCCGACCAGCGCCGTCTCATAGCGGTCATTGGCAAGCCGCCCGGCCTCATCAAAGGCCTGACCGCTGCCCGCCAGATGCACTTGCGGACCTGTGATCAGCCGGGGCTGGAACGGCACCAGAAATCCCCGCAGCAGGGCCTGTGCCTGCTCGCCGCCCGCCCGGCCTGCCGCTGCCGACATCACGGCGACCGGCTTATCCGCCCAGGGATTGCCTTCGGTGCGGCTGACCCAGTCCAACGCGTTCTTCAGCACGCCAGACGGCGCCTTGTTGTATTCCGGCGTCGATATGGCCACCGCATCCGCCGCCGAAATCTGGTCTGCCAGCGCCTGAACGGCAGCCGGAATGCCTGCTTCTGCTTCAGCATCGCCGTCATAAAGCGGCAAGTTCAAATCCGCCTCTGTCACATCGGCAGCGCCGAACACGCGGGCGGCCTCTGCCAGAAGCTTGCGATTTGTCGCCTCCCGGCGCAGCGAGCCGGAGACTATGAGTAATACGGGATCAGCCATGTGGAGGTTTCCTTCTGTTCACATCTCTGTTGCCGCACCATGTATGAGACAAGCCGATCCATGAAACAGCAGTCGCCGCGCAGTCAATGTGCATCCTTGCGTGAACCACGGCTGAAATGAAAACAGCCCGCTCACCAAACCGGAGCGGGCTGCCAGTGCAGAATGACCTGGGGATGGATCAGGCGGCCTGCGGTATGACCACCACTTCGACCCGGCGGTTCTGCGCCTTGCCTTCCGGTGTCAGGTTAGAGGCCACTGGCTGGTTCTCGCCCCGGCCGATGATCCGCAACCGGTTAAAGGACACACCGCCTGCTTGGATCTGGTCCGCCACAGCATTTGCCCGGCGTTCAGAAAGACCCTGATTGTAGCCTGCGTCGCCGTCACTGTCGGTATGGCCGATCACTTGCACAATGCTGTTGGGATAGCGGACCAGGCTGTCAGCGACACGGCGGAGATCGCCCTGCACCGCCGGGGAAACCGCAGCACTGTCGGTGGCAAAGGTCAGGTCATTCGGGAACGACAGGATCAGCCGGTCGCCGGTGTTGACGATGGTGATATCATCATTGGCCAGGGTCTGGCGCAGCTCGCGCTCCTGCGCATCCAGCTGGTTGCCAATCACCCCGCCTGCGGTTGCACCGACCAATGCGCCGGTCACGGCCCCAAGCCCGCGGTCGGAATCATTGGCTATGGCCCCGACCCCTGCGCCGATAATGCCGCCCAGGATCGCCCCCCGCTGGGTCTTGCTGCCCGGCGTGGCAACGGTTGCCGGATCCGTACAGGCGCCAAGACCCAAAGCTGCGGCAACAATACCTGCCGTGGTGAGTTTCATCTGCATCATCAAATCTGCCTTTTGCTTACTCAAACCCGGGCCAATGCCCGGCAGTCCGCAAGAATATCATGGCGCAACGCCCAGTTCACAAGGCAAGAGCTGCCTGTTTCGGCGATTTCCCGCGCAAACCGCCCTTTTCCATTACGGCGCAAAGGCGAAATCCCAGCCTTCCTGCTCCATCCACAGCTTGCGCAGGGCCTGTGCCTCGGCCGCGAAACTTTCCTCCATCAGGTCGGCCGCAAACATCCGGTCGGTGCGAAAATGCCGGAACCCGCCGCGCAATTCGCACCAGGCTGCCAGCATCGTGCATTCGATATGGTAGATCAGCGCCAGCGGGCGTAGGGTGCGGCAGGTTTCACCCCTGTCAGCACTGACATAGGAAATCTGCAATTTACGGCACTCACGGACCGCCTGCCGCAGCAGCCCTTTGGACACGCAGCCCTGTTCGGGATCATCAAGCGGCGCGCCCCAGGGGGCCACTTGCAGCCATTCCGCCGAGGCGTGCACATCGCTGATCTTGCGGCTGACACGGGCTGCAGCTTGCTGCATGGCCCCATCGCCCGTGCGCATCAGCATCGCCAGCCCCACATGCAACGCCTCCAGCTCCTCCTCGTCAAAATTCAACGGTGGAAGATCATAGCCTTTGCGCAGCATATAACCGATGCCGGCCTCACCTTCGACCGGCGTCCGCATCGCCTGCAGCGCCACGATATCGCGGTAGATGGTGCGCTTGCTGACCTCCAGCTGCGCCGCAAGATCCTCAGCCCGCACAGGTGACGCCGCGGTGCGCAGGATCTGGATGATTTCAAACAGGCGGCCGGTACGGGGCATGGGCAGGTTCCAGTGACATTCTGCTGACATCCTAGCACATGCAGCTGACAACAGCCTGTCAGCAGCAATCGGCTTTTCTGTTCTTCAGAAAAGGAGACACCGATGCTGACCTATGAATGGATTGCCATGATCACCCTGGGCCTGGAGCGCTGGGATACACGGCCGCGTTGCCTCAAACCCTATGAAGCTGAACGGGACGCCGCCCGCAGGCAACATGAGGCCCGGCAGAAGACGGCACCGGCGCCACCCGGCCTGCTGCAGCGGCTGTTCAGTCGGCAGCGTGCATATCACCTGCCCCAGCCTCCTCGCCGCGCGCCGCTTCAAAAGCAAGCATCGCGCGTTTGACTGGCAGCCCCCAATGGTATCCGCCCAGCGCGCCGGACTTGCGCAGGGCCCGGTGGCAAGGGATCAGCCAGCTGACCGGGTTGCGCCCGACTGCCGTGCCCACGGCGCGCACTGCCTTGGGCGCGCCGATGGCCTGGGCCAGTTCGGAATAGGTGGTGACATGACCCGAGGGGATGCGCAGCAGCGCCTCCCATACTTTGATCTGCATAGGTGCACCGATCAAATGCAAGGCAGTTTCCCCCTTCTGGGCAAAGGCCGCTTCCGCCAGCGGTGCCAGATAGCTGGGGTCTTCGATGAATTCCGCCTGCGGCCATCGGGCGCGCATATCTGCCATGGCAGGCTCTGCGCCAGTCTCGGCGGCAAAGGCCAGGCCGCAGATGCCTTTGCCCGTGCCCATCACCAGCGCCAGTCCAAAAGGGCTGTCAAACCAGCCCCAGAAGACACGCAGGCCCTCCCCTTTGCGGGCGTATTCGCCCGGGCTCATCGCTTCCCAGCGCAGGAACAGGTCATGCAGGCGGCCTGAGCCCGACAATCCCACCGCGTGCGAGGCCTCCAGCGTGGTAAATCGGTCGCGCAGCAATGCCTTGGCGTGACCCAGCCGCAGGTACTGCTGATACCGTTTTGGAGACACACCAACCCAGGCTGAAAACACCCGCTGGAAATGTGCCGGGCTCATATCCATGCGGGCAGCCAGCTGCTCCAGAGACAGATCATCACCGCCATCGTCGATCAGTTCGATCGCCCGGCGCATAACGCCGTAATGATAAGTATTTTCCCGCGCTTCGATGTTCATCGGTCCAGCCTGTTATTGAACGTGCGCTTTCAAGGTAATCCAGTCACTTCGGCCAATCGACCCGGAACTTGCGACAAAGCTGCGGCCCAGCCGCAGCAGCCGATTGCAGGCCGCAAATTCAATTGCGCTTTCAGCGCGGCCCTGTACATATGGCGCGCAATGGCAAAGCAACTCGATTATCATACACTCCGCGAGATCTTCACGCGGTTTCAGGCAGCGGAACCGGAGCCCAAAGGCGAACTGGAGCATGTCAACGCCTACACGCTGGTGGTCGCGGTGGCGCTGTCGGCACAGGCAACGGATGCCGGTGTCAACAAGGCGACCCGTGAATTGTTCAAGATCGCGGACACTCCGCAAAAAATGCTGGACCTGGGCGAAGAACAGCTGATTGAACATATCAAAACCATTGGTCTGTTTCGCAATAAGGCCAAGAACGTGATCAAGCTGTCAAAAATCCTGGTCGAAGACTACGGCGGCGAAGTGCCGAACTCCCGCGCCGCGCTGCAGTCCCTGCCGGGCGTGGGGCGCAAGACGGCAAATGTGGTCCTCAACATGTGGTGGAAACAGCCTGCCCAGGCGGTGGACACCCATATCTTCCGAGTCGGCAACCGCTCTGGCATCGCGCCGGGCAAGGATGTGGACGCGGTGGAGCGTGCGGTGGAGGACAATATCCCCGCCGATTTCCAGCAGCATGCCCATCATTGGCTGATCCTGCACGGACGCTATTACTGCAAGGCACGCAAACCGATGTGCGGAACCTGCCTGATCCGCGACCTTTGCATGTACGAAGACAAGAACCTGTAAACTTTTTGGGCGGCATAGTTGCCACGACCAAATTCGCTCTGGAATTCCCCAAGGAGGGACCATGACCAAATCCTATCAGCTCGTCGGCATCGGCAACGCCGTGGTGGACGTGATCGCACAGTGCGAGGACAGCTTCCTCGCAGAACAGGGTATCGAGAAAGGCATCATGCAGCTGATCGAACGGGATCGCTGCGAGGATCTGTATGCATCGATGGGTAACCGCGTTCTGACTCCGGGCGGCTCGGTTGCCAATACCATCGCCGGGGCTGGCGCCCTGGGGCTGGAGGCTGCTTTCATCGGCCGGGTCCGCGATGATGCGCTTGGCAAATTTTACGCCGATGCGATGAGCAAAGAAGGCGTCGCCTTTGTGAACCCGCCGGTTACAGAAGATGACCTGCCGACCTCGCGCTCGATGATTTTTGTGTCGCCTGATGGCGAACGGTCGATGAACACCTACCTGGGCACATCGTCCGAGCTGAGTTCAGCAGATGTGCCGGAAACAGCTGCGGGCAATGCCCAGATCATGTTCCTGGAGGGCTACCTGTTCGACAAGGACAAGGGCAAGACCGCCTTCATGGAAGCCGCGCGCGCCTGCCGTGAAGGCGGCGGCAAGGTCGGCATCTCGATCTCCGACCCTTTCTGCGTCGAACGCCATCGCGCGGATTTCCTGACCTTGATCGGCGAAGAACTGGATTTCGTGATCGGCAATCAGGATGAAATCTGCGCCCTGTTCGAGACCGACAACCTGGAAGACGCTATGGCCAAGACAGCCGTGATCTGCCCGCTGGTTGTCTGCACCCGCTCCGGCGACGGGGTGACTGTTCTGAACGAAGGCGTGCGCATCGACGTGCCGGTCGAAGCGATTGTGCCGGTCGATGCAACCGGAGCAGGCGACCAGTTTGCGGCCGGTTTCCTGTTCGGCATGGCAACAGGGCGCAGCATGGAAGTCTGCGCCCGGATGGGCTGCATCTGCGCAGGCGAAGTGATCCGCCACATCGGCCCGCGCCCGGAAACCAATGTGGGCCAACTGCTGGAAGAGGCCGGTCTGGTTTAAGCCGCCCCGCTTAAAAAACGGCCAGTTTCTGACAGCCAGGGCGCTCCCGCCCGCCGGAACAGCACCAAATGGTGCTTTCCCGTCCGTTGGGCCCGGCGCGGGGCGGCAAAGCCGCCCCGCAACCCCACGTGGGGGGGGGGCCGGGGGGGGGGGGGGGGGGGGGGCCGCGCCCCCCCCCCCCCCCCCGGGGCCGCCGCAATTGCAGCGCCTCAGTTATCTGCTGCGGTCTGAGCCTTGCTCAGCAGTGAATTGAGCATCGCCATATCCCCGCTGCTGAGCCCCTCCACCAGTTGTGCCTGTGTCTGCACATGGGCTGTCACCGCCCGGTCAATCAGGGCAAAGCCTTGCTCTGTCAGACCGACCAGAAAGCTGCGGCTGTCCTGCGGGTTCACTTCGCGCTTGACCAGCCCATCCGCCTCCAGCCGGTCCAGCCGATTGGTCATCGTGCCAGAAGCCACCATCGTTGCCTTCAGCAAATCCCCCGGCGACAGCGCATATGGCGCGCCAGAGCGGCGCAGCGTGGCCAGCACGTCGAACTTGGCCGCATTCAGGCCAAACTTTGCAAAGGTCTTATGCATCTCGCGCTGATAGGCCAGATACAGCCGCGCGACCCGGCCGATGATCCCCATGGCCGTAACATCCAGATCCGGCCGCTCCCTTTCCCATTGCTGGGTCACAAAATCCACATGGTTCATTCTTCATTGTTTAGCCACGCATATCTTGACGTCAAGATAAAACCCATTATCTCGATGTCGAGACATGGAGATTGACATGCCGAACCGAACCCTTCTGCTGACCGCGCTGGCGCCCGCCATCTGGGGCAGCAGCTACATCGTGACGACCTCTCTCTTGCCGGGGCATTCGCCGCTGACCGTCGCCTTGCTGCGGGCGCTGCCTGCCGGGCTTTTGCTACTGGCATGGGTGCGCCAGCTGCCGCCTCTGAACTGGCTGCCGCGCCTGGCCGTGCTGGGCGCATTGAACTTTTCGCTGTTCTGGGTGTTGCTGTTTGCCGCTGCTTACCGCCTCCCTGGCGGAGTGGCTGCAACGCTCGGCGCCGTGCAGCCACTGATTGTCGTATTTCTGTCAGCCTTGATTCTGAAGACGCAGATCCGGTCCGCATCAATTGCCGCCGCCGTGCTGAGCATTGCCGGAGTCGCTCTGCTGGTGCTGACTCCGGCAGCGCAGCTTGATGTACTGGGCGTGCTGGCAGGCCTTGGCGGTGCGTTGTCGATGGCGGCGGGTGTTGTCCTCACCCGCAAATGGCAGCCGCCGGTGCCGCCTCTCACCTTCACGGCCTGGCAATTGACTGCAGGCGGGCTTTTGCTGGTGCCTGCTGCACTATGGGTCGTGCCGGAATGGCCGGTCTTCACTGCAGCCAATATTGCGGGATTGGCCTATATGAGCCTGATCGGCGGCGCGCTGACCTATATCCTCTGGTTCCGCGGCCTGGCCCGGATAGATCCTGCGCAGGTTTCTCTGCTTGGCGTGCTCAGCCCCTTGTCGGCTGTGGGCCTTGGCTGGCTGTTTCTGGCCGAAACACTGACGCTCAACCAGATGCTGGGTGCCTTTCTTGCGCTGTTCAGTCTTTGGCTCGGCCAATCGGGACTGAGACGGCGCAAGAAACGCGCTGCCGCACCGGCAGAGTAACCGGCAGAGCTACCCGCGTCATCGCGACAGAGCTGGCACGCAGGCCTTGCCGCGGTGGCAATCTATCACTTGCTTCCTGACCTGTGGCGTGTCCGGAAAGACAAAGCCGGGACAGGCATTGACACGGATCACCAGCGCGCCGCCCTGCTGCTGCGCAAAAAACATGTAGTCTGATCCCGGTTCAATCCCGGCGCACCAGGGCCCCAGGCATTCGACTTCCAGCACTGCCGGCACATTGACCCGCTGCGAGAAATACCGGCCGTCCAGCATCTTGCCTGTCAGGCGCGCCGGTATGCGGGTCAGCGGCGGTGTATCGTTGGGATCTTCCGCGTGGGAAACCGGCAAACGCGCTTTGTCGAACTGCACCTCGCCCGCAATAATGTTGTAGACGCTTTCAGACTTTGCAGCCGCAAGATAGGCATCTGTTGCCTCAAGCGGCCTGCAGCTGAGCGCCAAGGCTGGCGCGGCGGAAACGGCCAAAACGCCCGCAGCAGCTGCACCAGCTGCGGCAACGCGCAGATTTCTGAAAATCCAATTCATTCTACAGATACTCCCTGAACTCCTCGATAACCCGCACATAGACCTCGCGTTTGAATGGCACGATTTTCTCGACCAGACTTTCCACCGGCTGCCAGCACCAGGCCGAAAACTCAGGATGATCCGTCTCGATGTTGATTTGATCATCCGCCCCCAGAAACCGCATCAGATACCACTTCTGCTCCTGCCCGCGGTATTTGCCACCCCAGAATTTCGGCACCACGTCATGCGGCAGGTCATAGGGCAGCCAGCCGTTGCTTTCTGCGATGATCTCCACCAGTGCGGGCGCCACACCGGTCTCCTCTTCCAGCTCGCGCAGAGCTGCGGCGCGCGGATCCTCGCCTGCATCAATCCCACCCTGCGGCATCTGCCAGGCGTCCTTGTACCGGTCCTTGCGCTGGCCGACCCAGACGCCGCCATCAGCATTGATCAGCATCACGCCGACATTGGGGCGGTAAGGCAGTTCGGCAATCTCTTCGGGTGTCATCCGGCTCTCCTCGGCATGTCTTTCATAACCTTAGACCGCTTGCCGCAGAGGCACGCAAGAGGGTGACGCCGCGTTTCCACGTGACAAGCGCCCTGCGCCCCGTGATCCTGGGACCAACTGCCAGGGAGAGTTTAAGATGACTGCGTACCCCAACCTGCTTGCCCCGCTGGATCTGGGCTTCACCACACTCAGGAACCGGGTGCTGATGGGCTCGATGCACACCGGGCTTGAGGAAACCAGCGACTGGAACCGGGTGGCCGAGTTTTATGCCGCCCGTGCCCGTGGCGGGGTCGCGCTGATGGTGACCGGTGGCATCGGCCCCAACCTGGAAGGCTCGGTACTGCCCGGTGCCTCGATGATGACCACTGCCAAGGATGTTGAGAATCACCGTGTGGTGACACAGCGGGTGCATGAGGCCGACAGCAAGATTGCCATGCAGATCCTGCATGCGGGACGTTATGCCTATGGCCCAAAATGCGTGGCCCCCAGCCCAGTGAAATCCCCGATCTCTCCTTTCGCACCGCATGAACTGGACGAGGACGGCATCGAGAAACAGATCGCCGACATCGTGAACGCCGCCCGCCTTGCACAAGAGGCAGGCTATGACGGCGTCGAAATCATGGGGAGCGAAGGATATTTCCTGAACCAGTTCCTGGTTACCCACACCAATAAACGCAGCGACCGCTGGGGCGGGTCTTATGAGAACCGGATGCGGTTGCCGGTTGAGGTCGTGCGCCGCACGCGCGCGGCCGTGGGCCGTGACTTCATCATTATCTACCGCCTGTCGATGATCGACCTTGTGCCAAATGGCTCCACCCATGAGGAAGTCGTGCAGCTGGCGCAGGAGATCGAGAAGGCCGGCGCCACCATTCTGAACACCGGCATCGGCTGGCACGAGGCGCGCATCCCGACCATCGCCACCAGCGTGCCCCGCGCGGCCTTTGCCTGGGTGACGAAGAAACTGATGGGCAAGGTGGGCATCCCGGTGATCACTTCCAACCGCATCAACACGCCAGAGGTGGCCGAAGAGGTTCTGGCAGAAGGCTGCGCCGACATGGTGTCGATGGCGCGGCCGATGCTGGCAGACGCAGATTTCGTGGCCAAGGCGGCGGCCGGACAGGCAAGCCGGATTGCCCCCTGCATCGCCTGCAACCAGGCCTGCCTCGATCATACCTTCGGCGGCAAGCTGACCTCTTGCCTGGTGAACCCGCGCGCCTGCCACGAGACAGAGCTGGTGATCGAACCTGCTGATACGCCCAAATCCGTGGCCATCGTCGGCGCCGGCCCCGCAGGCCTTGCCACCGCCCTCACCGCCGCCCAGCGCGGCCATCTGGTGACACTGTTCGACCGTGCAGATGAAATCGGCGGCCAGCTCAACATGGCCAAACAGGTGCCGGGTAAGGAGGAGTTTTGGGGGCTGGTGGACTGGTACCGGACCATGGTGGCCGATGCCGGCATCACGCTGGAGCTGGGCCGCGAGGTTTCCGCGGATGACCTGACTGGTTTCGATGAGGTTGTCATTGCCACTGGCGTGATACCGCGTGACCCCGCGATTCCGGGGCAGGACGGCGAAAATGTGCTGAGCTATATTGACGTGCTGCGGCACAAGAAGCCGGCCGGAAAACGGGTGGCCGTGATTGGCGCCGGCGGCATCGGGTTTGACGTGTCGGAGTTTCTGCTGGAACAGGGGCACAGCCCCGCCACCGACCTGCCCGCCTGGATGAAGGAATGGGGGGTGGCAGACCCGGAAGAGCACCGCGCGGGCCTTGCTCCAGAAGGCCCACAGCCTGCAGCCCCGGCCCGCGAGGTGACACTCCTGCAGCGCAAGGCCGAACGCCATGGCAAGCGGCTGGGCAAGACCACCGGCTGGATTCACCGGGCCACGCTCAGGATGAAGGACGTGCAGTTCGTGGGCGGCGTCAACTACGAGCGCATAGACAGTGAAGGCCTGCATGTCAGCTTTGGCGAGGCACGTGAAAACCCCAAGGTGATCCAGGCGGACACAATTGTGCTCTGCGCAGGCCAGGTATCAGAGCGCTCGCTGGCGGACAAACTGGCGGAACACGGCATCACGGCGCATGTGATCGGCGGCGCAGATGTAGCAGCCGAACTGGACGCCAAGCGGGCGATCAATCAGGGCACCCGGCTGGCTGCCAGCCTGTAGGTCAAGACCCCCGCCATGCATCAGATCTTTGCAAGTCCGGTGTGCAGGCGGGGGCGTGCCGCACTGTGCAGGGTTTTCAGCCCAATACCGCCAGGCTGTCTTTTGGGGCCTGCTCCCGGTCGGACATGCCATAATCCCGGATGACCCCGGCCACCCGCAATCGGTAATCTGCAAAAATCCCCGCCCTGCCCTGCGCCTGCGCCGCACGATGGGCCATCAGTTGCCGCCAGCGCTGCACTGCAGCCTCGTCCCGCCAGAAGGATAGCGACAGCAGCTTGTCCGCTGCGCTCAGACTTTGAAAGCGCTCGACCGACAGGAACCCGTCCACCTGCTCCAGCACAGGTTTCAGCTCCGCCGCGATCTCCAGATAGGCGTCCTTCTGCCCGGCGGCGATCTCCACTTCGAAAATCACGGCAATCATCTGCCCCCGTCTCCTTCACGGCTATGCGGTGCTGAAGCCAGCTTCAGCCAGGTCCGGTCTTCGCGCAGCAGGAACCGCTCACTTTGCGCGAACTCATAGTTCTCCTGTCCCAGCGGGTCCGCGGCCAGCCGCGCCCGGTAGGCCTCATAGGCTGCGAGGCTTTCAATGTTGTAGATCCCGTAAGCCAGGGTCGAAGACCCCTCATGCGGTGCGAAATAGCCAACAAGGTCAGCACCACAGCGCGGGATCGCCTGCCCCCAGTTGCGGGCATATTGCTCAAACTGCGCCTTTTTCGCGGGATCGATTTGGTAACGGATGATACAAGTCAGCATGGAAGGTCCTTTGACAATCTGGACCTCCTGCCTAGCCCGCCCTTCCAGGCGGATGCTTCGGTCCGGACCGAAACGTCACTCGACGCTGAGAGCAATCACGTCGAAAACCACAAAAAGGCATGCGGCACATGGCCCGCGTCGTCCAGCACAAATTTTGTGCCATTTCCCCCGCCCCCCCCACAAGGCCAGGTCGGCCGCCCGGTTCTGCTTGCCTGCATGGCTGCATGGCGCCAGTGTCGCAGCAAGACCGTAACACGAGGGCACCGTGGTTTTTGCAGTCATACTGATGGGCCTGACCCCAAGTTTCCTGATGGTTGCCCTTGGCGGCCTGGTACGCAGGCGCCTGTCGCCGCAGGCCTGGCAAGGTCTGGACAAGCTCAACTTTGAAGTGCTGTTTCCTGCGCTGCTGTTTTTTGCCGCCAGCGGCCGCCCGATTGCCATTACAGACCTTGCCCGTACCGGCCCTGCTGTCTGGAGCATCCTGGCGCTGGCGCTCTGTCTGGGTTTGGCTGCGCGCCGCTTTGGACCAGCAAAGTTCCTGGACTTCGCGGGCGCATGGCAGGCCGCGTGGCGCTTCAACACGGCGATTGCCTTTGTCGCGCTGCCGTCAATCGGCAAGGAACTGACCGGCCAGATGGCAGTCGCCATCGGCATGGCGGTGCCTGTGGCCAATGTGATGGCGATCAGCGCCCTTTCACGCGGCGGCAGCCTGTCGCTTCGGGAAACAGTGGCCAAGATCGCGCTGAACCCGTTTCTGCTGGCATCAGTCGCAGGCGTTGCCGTCGGGCTGTCCGGCTACAGGATACCGGCGCCTGTTCTGGCCCCTGCCGAAATGCTGGCCCAAGCCGCAATCCCCATTGCGCTGCTGTCGATCGGCGCCACAATGAACTGGCGGGCGTTGGCACGCCTTGATCTGTTCAACGGCTATCTATGCCTGGTGCGACTGATTTTGGTCCCCGCCATCGTTCTTGCAGCCTGCCTGCTGCTGCAAGCCGAGCCCGGTTTTACAGCTGTGCTGGTTCTGTTTGCCGCCCTGCCCACAGCATCAGCCGCACATGTGCTGGCCTCGGCCTTTGGCGCCGACCGCACGCTGGCAGCCACGCTTATTGCGCAATCCACCTTGCTCAGCTCTGTGACACTGCCCCTGTGGATCCTGACGATCCGGCTTGCCGCCTAGGCATTCATTTGTTCTGTTGAGATCCGGATGCAGCCTGCGCCCCTTTCGTTTCCACAGCGCAAACGATCCCCTCGAAACCTCGCAATTATCCCACCTCCGCCCCGTTCTTGCCCGATTTCCCCGGCAATGTCAGGGCAACACGACTTTACGAGGATGGGTGAATATGGACCGGCTGATGGAAATGGAGGCCTTTGCCAATGTGGTGGACCAGGGCGGTTTCACCGATGCGGCAAGGAAAATGGGGATCTCAAAGTCGGCGGTCTCTAAACACGTCTCCAGCCTTGAGGCACGCCTGGGCGCGCGCCTGCTCAACCGCACAACCCGGCGGGTGTCACCAACTGAGATCGGGCTGGCCTATTATGACCGTGCCCGCCGCGTGCTGAACGATGCAGGCGAAGCGGACGCGCTGGTCACCTCGATGCAATCGGCCCCTTCCGGCCTGCTGCGGATATCCGTTGCGACCGATTTCGGTGTCAATCACCTGTCGCCGGTGCTGTCGGACTTCCTGCGCGATTTCCCGGATATCACCGTCAACATGGTGCTGAACAACCGCTATGTGGAGCTGATCTCCGAAGGGTTTGATATGGCTCTGCGGATCGGCGAGCTGGAGGACAGCTCTCTGCGTGCCCGCAAGCTGACTGAGACCACCAAACGGATGATC
Organism: Leisingera sp. S232; assembly: GCF_049800895.1. Classification (NCBI taxonomy): domain Bacteria; kingdom Pseudomonadati; phylum Pseudomonadota; class Alphaproteobacteria; order Rhodobacterales; family Roseobacteraceae; genus Leisingera; species Leisingera sp. S232. The sequence continues at coordinate 169,046 of NZ_JBNAFX010000005.1, forward strand.
GCCTCGCCGGAATACCTTGAAAAATATGGTCGGCCCCAGAAAATCGATGAACTGAACACACACAAACTGCTGCACTATTCCAGCCAGTCCAGCGGCAATGTCTGGAAAATCACTGCGCCGTCCGGTGAAAAGCGCCAAGTGCGCACCTCCGGCTGGCTCTCGGTGAATGACGGCCAATCGCTGCTGAATGCCGCCATCTCCGGCCTCGGCATCGCTTACCTGCCAAGTTATCTCTATTCCGAGGCGCTGGAAGAAGGGCTGATCGAAGACGTCATGCCCAGCCTGCCAATGGAGACCCAAGGCATCTATGCAGTCTATCCGCCGGGCAAGTTCACGCAGCCCAAAGTGCGCGCCTTCATCGACTTTCTGGTTGCCGCATTTGCCGACCGCGACCCGTCCGAATGGAAAACCTGACGCGGCCCTGCGGATAACCGGACCCTATTCTCCCTCGAAGACCTGCCCCCGCGCCTCCCGCGGGGGCTTTTTTGGTCAAGCGGTCACAGCACTCAGGTCCGGCGCGGCAGAACACTCCCGCCCGTCCCGGGGCAATCATAGATTGACCCGCTCCCGTTGGGCCAAGCGCCGCTGCGCGGCGCGGGCAAAACCGCCGCAGCTGCGCTCCGCTTTGGGCCAGGTCCGGCGGGGCATCCGCTTCCTCTGGGCCAGCGACGCGGGCAGCTATGGGCCAAAATCATGCCTGACCCTGCAGGCTGATTGTCAGTCGGTAAGCAGAACAGCCTCAACCCGTCGGTTGGCCTCGCGGCCTTCCGGGATCAGATTGCTGGCAATTGGTGCCAGAAACCCGGCTCCCGCAACGTCTATACGTGCCGTATCCGTCTCATACGCCTCTGTCAGCCGGTCCTTCACCGACTGCGCCCTGCGTTTTGAAATGCCGACATTCTGCGCCTGAGAGCCCACCGTGTCGGTGTGCCCGACCAGCAGCAGACGGTACTGCGGATGGTCTGTCAGAAAGACGGCCAGCTCTTTCAGGCTGTCATACTGCCCCTCCTGCAGGCGGGTGGAGCCGCTTTCGAACACCAGGTCGGTCAGCACCGCATGGCCGCGCACTTGCAGCACTTTGGCCAGCTCCACCGGTCGCACCGGACCGGTTTGTGCCTGACCGGGATCTTTCTGCGCCTGAACTGCAGGCTTCCCCGCACTTGGGGCCGTAGCCGCCGGATGAACATTGATCACCTGAACAAAGGCCGCACCGCCCGCCCGCGACACCAGCACTGAGACCGCCTCTGCCCCGCGGGCAGCAGACAGGAAGTGGTACCGGGAAACATCCACCATCATATCCGGCGCGGGCACCACTTCGATCCCGAATCGGAACCCGAATCCTCCGCAATCACGTGCCGCACAGTCCAGCCGCACCTCATAGCCCTGCTGCTTTAGCTGATCGCGCAAGGGAGCCAGGATTTGCAGCACCGTGTCGCGGCCTTCCACCCGCCAGGTCCGGCGGGTGATCTGCCCTTCAAACCGCTCTGACGGCACTTTATCCGCGTCTTCCGGGCCAATGGGCAGCTGATAGACGCCAAGTGCCGTCACCCGTTTGGATACCCGGGCCGCACTATCCGGCAGGCTGAGCTCTGCCGCGCCCAGCAGTCCAGGCAAGAGTGCCGCTGCGGCTGCTGCAATCAGATGTTTCAACGGCACTGGCTGTGATATTCCGGATTGGGAACCATGGCGGTTGCACTGGCCACACGATTGGACATGTTGAAGAACCCGGCGACATTGGCGATGTCCCAGATATCCCGATCGCTGAAACCCGCCTCGCGCAATCTCTGACGGTCAGCCTCTTCGATCTCTGCACTGGCTGTGGTCATCTTGGCCGCAAAATCCAGCATCGCGCGCTGACGCGCCTCCAGCGGGGCCACCCGGTAGTTCATCACCAGCATTTCCCCCAGCTGCGGATCGTCGGACAGCTGCCGAACCGCAGCCCCATGCGCCACTAGGCAGTAGAAACAGCGGTTGATCGCAGACACCACCACCGCAATCATCTCCCGCTCCAGCTTGCTGAGCCCGCTGTCCGCCAGCATCAGATCGTTGTACATGGCGGTAAAGGCGTTGAGCTTGCCTATATCAAAGGCGTTTGCCTTCAGCACATTGGGCACAAAGCCCAGTTTCTCGACGCAGATATCAAAATATTTCTGCGTTTCCGGCGGCAGCGGATCGGCCATCGGCAGATCAAGGGCCGTGGGCTGGGACTGGTCTGTCATTGCGTTCAATCGCCTTGTTGCAAAATGCGGTAGTGATATTCTCCAGCACACTCCATGCCAAGCGAAGCATAAAGCGCGTTGGCGCCCTCATTTCCTTTCGTGCAAAGAACCGCCAGTTCCGCGGCACCGTGTTCCGCCGCCCAGAAAGCTGCCTGGCGCATCATCCAGGCGCCCATGCCACAGCGGCGCTGATGCGGCAGGATCTCCAGCGCATGCACCATCGCGGCGTCGTCATGTATGGCAACAAAGCCCGCCCCCGCAGGTTTATCCTTGTGACGGCCCAGCAACCCTGTCTTGGGGGCCTGAACCCGGTGCATCACTGCCAGCCGTTCCGGTCCGATGCCGCCCTGTTCCCAAATCTCGCGCTGAATCGCCAGCGGCTCCCATATGCAAAACGCCGTGACACGCGGCACGGGCACATCCGTCAGCTGCGCCACCGGGCAGACCCACAGATTGACCGGGTCCTTCACCGCATAGCCGCGCGCTTCCAGCCGAGCGTCCAGTTCTGTCTCACCGTCGCGGATCATGAACAGGCACGCCTGACCCATGGCGCGCATCGCCGCCTCTGCTGCGGCGATGTCAGCATCCGCCGCCTTGCCCTGCACCGTCGCTGCAGAAACCCGGCTGCCGCCGCCCTGGCCTTCACGCAGGGTCACGGGGCCCAGTTCTCGCGATGCGGCGGGCGGCCAGGTCGCCTCTGTCAGGGCATAGTAACGCGGGTCCGTAGTCACTGTTCCAGCTCCTTTGCCAGCGCCGTCATTGCGGCATCGACGCGGGCGCCATCGGTACCGCGGATCACAATATTGGCGCCAAACGCGCCGTCTTTCTGAAACGGATAGCAGCCCACGGACAGATCGTCATAAGCCTCTGCCAGGGTCCGCAGCGGCGCTGCAATTTCGCCCTCCCCGCGCAGCACCCGCAGAGTCTGCGACAGCATCGGCCGCCCGCCCGTCAGGGTTGGCAACACGCTGGCGACCATCGCCTGAAAAATCAATGGCACACCCGCCATCACATTGACATTGCCAATGGTAAAGCCCGGCGCGGCAGAGACCGGATTGTCAATCAGCGCCGCCCCATCCGGAATGCGCGCCATCCGCAGCCGCGCCTCGTTCATCTCCAGTCCCTGCGTGTCATAATGCGCCTGCAGGATGGCGCGGGCATCGCTGCGCACATCCAGATGCGCCTCAAACGCCTTGGCGATGCAATCGGCGGTGATGTCATCATGGGTCGGCCCGATGCCGCCGCTGGTAAACACATGATCATAGGTGTCAGAAAGCGCCTGCACCGCTGAAATGATCGCCGCCTCATCATCGCTCACCACACGCACTTCCTTCAGATCAATGCCATGTTTGGTCAGCTCACCGGCCAGATAGTTCATGTTGGCATCCCGGGTACGGCCCGACAGGATTTCGTCACCGATTACCAGCATCGCGGCAGTGGGGTTGGCTGTGGCGGACATGAGGCATCTCCCTAAACTATGCGTGAAGATACCCCGCAGCCCGGTCGGCACAAGGGCCAATGCGACCAGGAAAGCCCTGCAACCGCAGTATCTATCAGGGACGTGGCTGTCATCACGCAGGCCGGAAACATTCCCCCTTTCAGCGGGGCGATCATATGGTCTGTGGCGCCTTCTTTGATCCCAAGCAGCGCGAAGTCACACCGACCAGCGGCTTCGGCGCCCTCCCCCTTAGGGTGGTGCCTTGTCCGGGCCGAACTAGGACTTTGCCCCGGGGCGGAGCTGGGATAACCATCGACCTATGCGATTTTCTCAACCTCTGATCCCCGCCACTCTGATCCGACGCTACAAACGCTTTCTGGCCGATTGCCGGCTCGAGAATGGGCAGGAGATCACCGCCCATTGCGCCAACCCCGGCAGCATGATGGGGCTGTCAGCCGCCGGGACGAAGGTCTGGCTGGAACCCAACAATGACCCCAAGAAGAAGCTGAAATACGGCTGGCGGCTGGTAGAGCATGAAGACGGCCATTTCACCGGCGTTGACACTTCGGTTCCGAACCGCGCCCTGCGGGCCGCATTGGAAGCCGGGGAAATTGCCGAACTGGCAGGTTATGGAACCGTGCGTCCCGAGGTGAAATACGGCGAGAAGAGCCGTATCGACTTTCTGCTCCAGCAGGACGGCCTGCCGGATTGCTATGTCGAAGTCAAAAGCGTGACCCTGTCGCGCCAGCCCGGCCTTGCCGAATTCCCTGACAGCGTTACAGCACGCGGCACCAAGCATCTGGGCGAGCTGGAAAAAATGGTCACGCAGGGCCACCGGGCAGTGATGCTTTATCTGGTGCAGCGCACCGATTGCAGCACCTTTCAGCTGGCTGCGGACATTGACCCGGCCTATGCAGATGCCTTTGCCAGCGCCCGGGCCGCCGGGGTGGAGCGGCTGGTCTACGCAACCCGTATTTCGCCGGATGAAATCACAGTAGACGCACCGGTCTCTGCTGTTCCTTAACTCAGATCCGCTATAGTCGGCCTTTCCCGCCAGCAAGGCACGGCCGTTTCCGCAGCCTCTGGCCCTTTTGTCCAAGACCCCTTAAATAACTTCGGGACAACACGCGATGGAGCTTCGCCTGATGAGATCGAAAGACGGCCGCACAACCAAGGACGGCATCCGCATTCATGAACCCGGTGACTATGCCGGCATGCACAAGGCGGGTGCGCTTGCCGCGCGCATTCTGGATGATATTGCACCCTATGTGGTTCCCGGCCAGACCACCGGCGAGATCGACCGCGTGATCACCAAAATGGTGGAAGACGCCGGCGCCAAATCAGCCACCATCGGCTACAAGGGCTATCAGCACGCCAGCTGCATCTCGGTGAACCATGTGGTCTGCCACGGTATCCCCGGCGACAAGAAGCTGAAAGATGGCGATATCCTCAACATCGATGTCACCGTGATCGTCGACGGCTGGTTCGGCGACACCTCGCGCATGTTCGTGGCCGGCAAGCTGCCACGAAAGGCAGAGCGCCTAGTGCAGGTGACCCATGATTCGCTGATGAAGGGGATCGAGGCGGTGAAGCCCGGCAATACTTTTGGCGACATCGGCCATGCCATTCAATCCTATGCCGAAAGCCAGCGGATGAGCGTCGTGCGCGACTTCTGCGGCCATGGGCTGGGCACCGTGTTCCACGCGCCGCCCAACGTGCTGCACTATGGTCGCCCCGGCACCGGCCCGGTGCTGGAAGAGGGCATGTTCTTCACCATCGAGCCGATGATCAACCTTGGCCGCCCAGAGACCAAGATCCTGGCGGACGAATGGACCGCCGTCACCCGCGACAAATCGCTGTCGGCGCAGTTCGAGCATTCGATCGGGGTAACCGCTGACGGGGCGGAGATTTTCACCCTGTCGCCGGGCGGAAAATTCCACCCCACCTACGGATAGACCGACAGGTCAGACGCGGGGGCCAGCCCCCGCACCCCCGGGGTATTTTTACCAGAAAGAAGCAGCAGAGAGTTTCGCCAGCGAGCTGTCCTGATCTTCTGCCTGCTGCAGCCGCCACAGGGCCAGCAGCAAGATGCCATCCACCCAGGGGGTCATCGCATCCTGAAGGAACACCGGCGCCCGGACCGGTTTGGGCTTGGGTCTGTTTTCTGTGCCGGCTGCGGCTCCCGCAACAGATGGCAGGAACGGGCAGCGCAATGTCTGTTCCATGGCCGGAAACCTAGCATAGTTGCCTCAGATCGACAAAAGCGCAGGCACCTCTTCCATATCCGCGAACACTTCGGCCCCCAAAGCCGCCAGCGTCTGGCCCTGCTCCTGCGGCGCAAAGCCCAGGCAGCGCATGCCCGCCCGCACCGCAGCCGTCACACCGCTGCCGCTGTCCTCGATCACCAGGCAATCGCGCGCCTGCACGCCAAAGTGGCTGGCCGCCGCCAGGAACAGGCCGGGGTCCGGCTTGGCCACCCCCAGCGCCTGAGCTGAAAACATCGCGAGCGGGTGAAACCGCTCCCACAGCCCGTTCTGACCCAGGGTGATGCGCATCTTCTCCTCGCTGCCGTTTGAGGCAACGCAGACCGGGATACCCTCGGCATCAAGCCGGGCCAGAAGTTCAGGAATGCCCGGCATCAGCGGCACCCCTTGCCGCAGCCGGGCAAAGATTTCGGCGCTGACCTCCGCGATCCAGTCTTCCGGCAGCTCTGCGCCCAGGCTGCGGGCCCTGGCCATCACCCCGGACAGGGTGCCGCCAACGAAATGCGCCATCGACTGTTCGATTGTCAGCTTCAGCCCATGGCGGGCCAGATTTTCAATCAGCACCTGGTTCGATGCCGGCTCGCTGTCCACCAGCACGCCGTCGCAATCAAAGATCACCAGCTTTGGAGTCGGCAAGGTTTTGGGCATAGGAAACGGTCTTTTTGCAGCTCAAGCAAAGCCTGCCCCACTGGGGCTTAAAGAACTTTATCAACTTGCTCTGCATTCAACGCAATGCTGTAGGGTATCAACCCAATAAAAATGCAGGGGACGCCCCCTGCATCTCTAGGAACTGCAGTGCTGTTCCTATCAGAACTTGCAGCGTTTCTTCTGCGCCAGTCCAACCAGCACCTCATGGCGCTTATTCGCCGCTTCCAGCGCCTCGTTGGCATTCGCATAGTTGCCGATCACAGCCGGCCAGAACAGAATTGCCGCAGCGACATTGGCACCGGATGCTGTTTTGCCCTTCTTGGCTTCAGCCCGGATTTCATCCAGCTGCGCCATCTGGGTTTTGATGTCTTCGCAAGTCAGCGAACCGTCATCAACGTTGGTCGTGGTCACAACTTCCGGCGACACACAGCCGGACAGAAACAGAGAGCCTGCTGCCAGCAGGCCAAGAAACTTTGCGGTTTTCATTATCGATCCTTTAAATCCGCCAGAAAGGGCGGTGAAATGTCAAAAACACAGCCCCAATACTGGTCAGAGGTTGAATTTGCAAATGCAATTTCAAGCAATTGGGGAAATGAAATTACCTTAAGGCTGACTGTTTTTACTGTGCCACATCAACGTGATATGCGTGTCGCCGTATTTGCGGCTGTCCTGCAGTTCGAATCCTTCGGGCGCCGACATCGCGGTGCTTTCTTCCCAAACCACCAGCGCGTCATCTGCCACCCAGCCGCCTTTGACCGCCGCTGCCAGCGCCTTCTCGCCCAGTCCTTTGCCGTAAGGGGGATCGAGGAAGATCAGGTCATAGGGCGCATCCGGGTTCGCCCCAAGCTTTTGCGCATCGCGGCGGGCCAGTGTGCAACGGTCCTCTGACCGGCAGATGCCAATATTCTTTTTGATCAGCCCGCCAGAGACGCGCCCGTCATCCACAAACAGCACTTCAGCCGCGCCGCGCGACAGCGCCTCCAGCCCCAGTGCACCCGTGCCCGCGAACAGATCCAGCACCCGGGCGCCGGGAATGGCGCCAGTGTGCATCAGCACATTGAACAGGCTTTCGCGCACCCGGTCCGTGGTGGGGCGCAGATGGGCGCCTGCGTCCCCTTTGCCCACCGCGGCCAGGGCCCGGCCGCGGAAGTCTCCGGCAATGATCCTCACGCTTTCAGGAGCGGCTTCAGATCTGCGGCGGGGTCGCCGGCAACCGACTTGTCGGCGGTCTTGCCCGCATCGATCAGCCGTTTGGCCACCATATAGGCGCGCGGGTCGTTCATCGCATCCACGGCCACCAGCTGGTCGCCCTTGTAGTACCAGAAGGAGACCTGGCTGCCTTCGCTCTGGCGGGTGACAACATTGTCGTATCCGGTGTTCAGCCCAGCAATCTGCAGCTTGACGTCATACTGATCGGACCAGAACCAGGGCGTTGCAATGTAATCCTTGTCCGCGCCCATCATGTTCTGTGCCACCACTTCGGCCTGATCGATGGCGTTCGGCACGCTTTCCAGCCGGATACGACCGCCCTGGAACGGGAAGGAGGCGCAGTCGCCCGCAGACCAGATGCACGCATCAGAACTGCGCCCCTTGGCGTCCACCTTGATGCCGTTCTCCAGCTCCAGCCCTGCCATCTCTGCCAGCTGCGCAGAAGGCGTGATGCCGACGCCGACCACCACGAAATCCACATTCACGGTTTCACCGCCGCTCAGCACCGCGCGGGTGACCTTTCCATCTTCACCTTCCAGCCGTTCCAGACCAACGCCCTCGCGGATATCCACTCCGTGACTGCTGTGCAGGCTGCGGAAGAAATCGGAGGTCTCAGGGGCTGCAACCCGCTGCAGGATGCGGTCCGCCATCTCAACCAGCGTCACCTTGACACCGCGCTTGGCGCAGACTGCAGCTGCCTCCAGCCCGATATAGCCGCCGCCGACGATCAGCGCGTGCTTGCCTTCGGTCACATTCGGCGCCATGGCATCCACGTCTGTCAGCCCGCGCACCACGTAAACGCCGTCCAGATCGCCGCCAATGGCAGCAGGCAGGCGGCGCGGGTCGGACCCGGTGGTCAGTGCCAGCTGGTCGTAAGAGATCACATCGTCACCCAAGCTCACGGTCTTGGCCGCCGGGTCGATCCCGGTGACGCGTCGACCCAGCTTCAGGGTGATGTTGTTTTCAGTATAAAAGCTCTCGGGGCGCAGAAACAGCCGCTCCAGCTCCATGTCGCCCAACAGATAGGCTTTGGACAGCGGTGGCCGCTGATAGGGCAGCGCCTGTTCGGCGCCGATCAGAGTGATCTCTCCGTCAAACCCGTCCTTGCGCAGCTTTGCAACCAGCGAGGATCCCGCCTGCCCTGCTCCGATCACGACGATGTGGGACATATCCCCTTGCCTCCTGCCATAGTTCCCGTCACGCTTCCAACGGACCGTATATACGCGGCCCCCAAAAACGCAAACATGAGAAAGAGGAACGTGCAATGATTTCTGCCGGAGACAGGCTGCCAGAGGCCACCCTGACGCGGATAGGAGACAACGGCCCCGAAGAAGTGAAGATCTCGGACAAGGTGGCAGGCCGCAAGGTTGCGATCTTTGCGGTTCCGGGCGCCTTCACCCCCACCTGCCATTCCGCCCATGTGCCGAGTTTTATTCGCACCAAGGATCAGTTTGCCGCCAAAGGGGTGGACGAGATCATCTGCATCTCAGGCAATGACCCTTTTGTTATGGCCGCCTGGGGCGAGGCCACCGGTGCAACTGCAGCCGGGATCACCATGCTGGGGGATGCAGAATGCACCTTCACCAATGCCATCGGCATGCGGTTTGATGCGCCGCCCGCGGGCCTGATCGGCCGCTCGCTGCGCTATGCCATGCTGGTCGAGGACGGGGTGGTCACAGTGTTCAATCAGGAAGAAAACCCCGGCCAATGCGAACTGTCCGCTGGCGAGGGACTGTTAGACGCGATGGGCTGACGCCCTGCAGCCTGCGGCACCTTTCCCTGGGTGCCGCAGGTCTAACTCCTTAATATTTCGTAAAAAATTATGTCATAAGTCCTGCCGGAATGTTTCGCGCGCGAAACATTTGGACAGAACCGCTTACCTATTTCCAAGGCAGCTCTGCTTACTCTTGCGGTTCGCCGAACATCCCGTCCATTTTGCGGGCCAGCTTGGCGTCCTGGGCGCTGAGACCGTCCACATCATGGGTCGTCAGCACAACTGTGACCCGGTTGTAGACGTTGCTCCATTCCGGATGATGGTTCCACTTTTCCGCCCAGATCGCGGCGCGGGTCATCCAGCCAAAGGCATCAGCGAAGTTACTGAACTTGAATGTCTTGGCAATGGCATCGCGGCCATCCACCATTTTCCAGCCAGTGGCGAACAGCGGCTCCAGCAGCGGGCCGCGGGTGGCGTCGGACAGTTTTTCCGTCATTCTTGCTCCTCCACATGGGCTTTGCGGAACGGGCCGTAGTCGGTCAAGATTTCAATTTCTTCCTCGGTGGCCGCCCGTTCGGCCTCAAGGTAGCGTGCAACAGCTCCGGCAAAGCCAGGATCGCCGATCCAGTGCAGGCTGTGTGTCTGGCAGGGCATGTAGCCGCGCGCCAGCTTGTGCTCACCCTGCGCGCCGGCCTCGGCCCGGTCAAGGCCCAGGGCAATCGCCAGCTCTATGGCCTGATAATAGCACAGTTCGAAATGCAGGCAGGGATGCTGTTCGATACATCCCCAATAGCGGCCATAAAGCGTTTCCCGGCCAATGAAATTCAGCGCCCCGGCGATGTATCGGCCATTGCGCTCTGCCAGAATCAGCGCGATGTCGGCGGCCATTGTGCGATGCGCGATGTCAAAGAACTGCCGCGTCAGATAAGGCGAGCCCCACTTGCGGGCGCCGGTGTCCTGATAAAACTCCCAGAAAGCGTCCCAGTGCTCCGGGAGCAGTTCGTCCCCCCGAAACACCCGGATATCCCCGCCAAAGCATTGCGCCTGCATCCGTTCCTTGCGGATATTCTTGCGCTTGCGCGATGACAGCGCCCGCATGAACCCTTCGAAATCGGCGTAGCCATCATTTTGCCAGTGAAACTGCTGCGAGCTGCGCAGCATCAGCCCCATTTCCGCGCCCAGATGCGCTTCGTCCTGGGTGCAGAAGGTCACATGCAGCGACGACAGGCTGTTGTTCGATGCCAGCTGCACGGCCCCCTGCAACAGCGCCGAATGGCCGATACCGTCAAAACCAGGGCGGACCAGAAACCGACGCCCGGTGGCCGGGGTAAAGGGAACCGCGATCTGCAGCTTGGGATAATAATGACCGCCTGCCTGCTCATAGGCATGCGCCCAGTTATGGTCAAAGATGTATTCGCCCTGACTGTGCCCCTTGGCATAAAGCGGGGCGCAGGCGATCAGACGGTTGCCTTCATAGGCGGTCAGATACTGCGGTTGCCAGCCGGTGCCAGGCCCGACCGAGCCGCTGTCTTCAAGCGCGCTCAGGAAGCGATGGGTGGTGAAAGGATCCAGCGGGCGACTGCCGTCGACGGCCTCCGGGCAGGCACAGGCATCCCAGTCCTCTGCCGTGATTTGCGACAGCGACGTCAGCACCCGAATGTCGATTTGCGCCTGAGCCATGCAATTCCTCCGCACCGCATCAAAGATGTGGGGTCTGCCCCTGCACGATCAAGACGTTAGCGGCGAAAGGTATTGTTCAAATGTAACATTATCGGCAAAAACACGCGCGGCATTTTCCTGTTCCGCCGACTTAACGGTCCAGCACAGGATGGCCGCGCCGGCCTCTCGCAGATCCTGCACCCGCTGCCGGGACAGATCATGCGCCTCATGGCTGATAAAACAGCTCTGCGACCGGTCATAGTCGGGAATGCCGCGCAAGTGTCCGCACAGCGCTTCAGGCAATTCCGGCCACTCCGCCGGATCATAGGCGCTGGTGACGATGCCGCGAGGTGTCTGCGGCGCCAGTTCCGCAAGCTGCACAACCGAATTCGGATTAAAGGACATCAGCGCTGCGAGGCCGGAATACCCCCGAAGCGCCTCCACCGCGGCCAGTTCCAGCTGGCCGTCGGTGACCCCCATTTCCCCATGCTGGTCTTTCAGCTCGATCAGCAGCGGCACCTGCCCCGCCACCAGCTCCAGCACTTCGGCCAGATCCGGGATGCCCTCGCCATCGCCACCTTTCAGCGGGATCGCGCGCAATTCATCACGGGTCAGCGCCCGGACCGGACCGGCGCCTTGGGCCAGCCGGTCCAGATCATAGTCATGAAAGACCATGGCGCAGCCGTCCCTGGACAGCTGCAGGTCGATCTCGATCCCGTAGCCTGCCGCGATGGCCGCCCGAATGGCCGCCCGGCTGTTTTCCGGGCGTCCGTCGGCCACGTCATGCAGCGCGCGGTGTGCCAGCGGCAGGTTCAGAAAGGCGGCAGGCAGGGACGGCGTCATTTGATCTGGAACACGCCGTCGATTTCAACCGCAACGCCCAGCGGCAGCGAGGGCGAGCTGACGGCGGAACGCGCGTGGCGGCCGATGTCACCCAGCGCTTCGACCAGGAAATCGGACGCCCCATTCACCACCTGCGGCTGCTGGGTGAAATCCGCAGTCGAATTGACGAATGCTCCCAGTTTCACAACCCGTACCAGACGATCCAGATCGCCGCCACTGGCGGCCTTGAGCTGCGCCAAGAGCGCAATCGCGCAGCGTTTGGCGGCGGCCTGGCCTGCGCCGACATCCATGTCATCGCCCAGGGTGCCGGTGATCAGCCCGTTTTCATCCGCGGAAATCTGGCCGGAGATGTAAACCATATCGCCTGCAACCACATAAGGCACATAGTTGGCCGCCGGTGCCGGCGCGTCAGGCAGGGTCACACCCAGCTCATTCAGTTTTGCTTCGATGCTCATGGCGCATTCCTCCGAGTCTGCAATTGCCCGGACGCTACCCGTCTCCGCTGGTTTCGGAAAGGGAAAATGCGGTGCCTTCACGACGCATCCCGCCACTGTCGTACGCGCGGCTGGCTCCAGACGTATTGCAGCACGAAAAACCTCTGTGAAAATCGGTTTCACAGTTGGAAATCGCAGCTGTTTCAGCCTGCCTCCGTGTCTGTTGGCCTTCAGCTTTCGCGGAAGGCTTTGACGAAGTAGTCGGACAGCGGCTTGATGAGGTAGGCCAAGGGTGAGCGGGCGGCGGTGCGGATGTAGCTTTCCACCGGCATCCCCGGGATCAGCACCGTGCCCGCAGGCAGGCGGCCGCGTTCGCCGGGGTTCAATTCAATCTCGGCGCGGTAATAGGAAACCCCGCTGCCCTGGTCGTCAAAGGCATCCGCCGAGACCTGGGTGACATGGCCAAAGAGCTCTGGCGTCGTGCGCTGGTCCAGCGCCGAGAACCGCAGCGTCACCTCCTGGCCGGTGTAGAGCTGGTCGATATCGGTGGGGGCGACCTGTGCCGCGATCACCAGAGGCCGGTCCTGCGGCACCAGGTACAAAACCGGGTCGGCCGCGCGGATCACCGAGCGCGGCGTCTGCACCTGCAGCCCGTAGACAATGCCCGACACCGGCGCGGTGATGTCCAGCCGCGCCAGCCGCCCCTGCAGCGAGCGGCGGTTCTCGGCCAGCTCCAGCTCCTGGTAGCGCAGGTCGCGCAGCCGGCTGATCGCCTCCTCGCGCTGGCCGGTGGCCAGTTTCAGGATCTCGATGTCGATTTCGGTGATACGGCCCTCGGATTGCGCTTCCGAGGCCACCAGCTCTCCCAGGCGGCCCTGCAGGTCGGCCTCGGTGCGGCGCAGGTTCAGGACCGTCGCCGCCTGCGCCAGGCCGCGGTCCAGCAGCGACTGCTGGCTTGCCAGCTCCTCGCCGATCAGCTCCAGCTGCACCGTCATCGACTGCTGCTGTGCCTGGATGCCACGGATCTGCTCCTGGATCTGGCTGCGGCGCTTCTCCAGCTGTTCGATCTCGCGGGCGGTGGTGTCCTTGCGGGCTTCGAACAGGCGGCGCTGGCCCTCCACCAGATCCTTTACATCCGGCAGCTGCTCTGTGGCCTGCAGAAGTTCCGGCTCAAAGGTGATTGCGGCGGCGGTGTCGCGCTCGGCTTCCAGCCGGCCGCGGCGCGCCATCAGCTCGAACAGCTGGCCCTCGATGATCACCAGCTGCGAGGTCAGCTCATTGGCGTCCAGCCGCAGGAGCGTGTCGCCTTCGGCCACGGTGTCGCCTTCGTCGACCAGGATCTCGGCCACGATGCCGCCATCCAGATGCTGCACGATCTGGCGGTTGCGGTCGACCTCAATGCGCCCTGTCGCCACCACCGCGCCGGAAATCGACGACAGCACCGACCAGGACCCGAAGCCGCCCACCAGCACCAGCAGCGCCAGCAGGCCGATGATCAGCGGCCGCCGGGCAGGCCATTTGCTTTCGATGCTCATCGCACGCCTCCTGCGCCGGTTGCCTGGCGGATGTTCTGATGGTTGGCGACCATTTCCTGCAGCACCTTGTCCTTGGGGCCAAAGGCGGTCTGGGTGCCGCCGTCGATCACCAGCAGCATGTCGCATTCCTGGATGGCCGCCGGGCGGTGGGCCATGATCAGCACCGAGCGCCCTTCCGCCTTGATCTGCTTGATCGCCTGGTTGAGCGCGATCGAGCCTTCATTGTCGAGGTTGGAGTTGGGTTCATCCAGGATCACGATCACCGGATCGGCATACAGCGCTCGGGCCAGCCCGACCCGCTGCATCTGACCACCCGACAGCCGCCCGCCGGTGGCGGTGACCCTGGTGTCATAGCCTTCGGGCAGCTTCAGGATCATCTCATGGGCGGCGGCCTTCTTGGCGGCATCCACCACTTTGGCGGCATCCGGCTCTGGCTGCAGCCGGGCGATGTTCTGGGCAATGGCGCCGTCAAACACCTGCACCCGCTGCGGCAGATAGCCGATATGGCCGCCCAGCACATCCGGCGCATATTGGTCCAGTGCGGCCCCGTCCAGCCGCACCGAGCCCGCCGCTGGCGGCCAGACCCCGGTCAGCGCCCGCGCCAGCGTCGACTTGCCCGACCCCGACGGCCCGATCACCCCGATCGCCTGGCCCGGCTGCACCCGGAAGTTGACATTGCGCAGCAAGGGCGTCTTGCCGCCCGGCGGCACCGCCGCCATGCCCTGCACTTCCAGCAGGGCCTTGGGTTTGGGCAGCGCGGTGCGGGTCTCTTCCTGCGGCACCTTGGCCAGCAATTCCGCCAGGCTGTGCCAGCCCTTCATCGCCCGCTGCACCAGCGGCCATTGGCCCAGGCCCAGTTCAATCGGCGCCAGCGCCCGCCCCATCAGGATCGAGCCTGCGATCATCGCGCCCGGCGTCACTTCGCCCTGCAGCACCAGATAGGCGCCCAGCCCCAGCATGGCCGATTGCAGAAACAGCCGCAGCGTCTTGGTCAGCGTGGTGAAGCCACCACCGGTGTCATTGGCTGTCACGCTGTCGCTCAGCGCTGCGTCCCGCGCCTGTTTCCAGCGGCTGAAGGCGGCGCCGCGCATGCCCATCGACTGGATCATCTCCGCCTCGTTGCGGATCTCCTCGGACATCAGATTGGCCTTGTGGCCGGTTATATTGGCCTGCTGCATCGGAGCTCGGGTGAACAGCTGGTTCATCAGCGCAATCACCACCAGCACCGCACCGCCTGCCAGCGCCAGCAGCCCCAGCCAGGGGTGGAACAGGGCGATGCCGGCCAGGAACACCGGCGTCCAGGGCAGGTCAAAGGCGGCGCCGAGCACCGGCGAGGCAATCAGCCGCTGCACCGATTCCAGGTCCTGCAGCCCGGTCTGCGCCACCGGATCCTGCGCCACCGCCGAGCGGCGGGTCATCGCATCAAACACCCGTTTGTCGAGCGCCGACTGCAGCCGCGCGCCGACCCGCGCCATGATCCGGCCGCGGGCGTAATCCAGAAACCCCATCATCGCGTAGAGAAACACCACCAGCAGCGACAGCGCCAAAAGCGTCGCCTCCGACCGGCTGCCCAGCACCCGGTCGTAGACCTGCATCATATACAGCGGGCCGGTCAGCATCAGCAGGTTCACGAAAAAGCTGAATATCCCGGTGAACCAATACAGACCCCGGCTCCGCCGACGCACCTCAAGCAGTTCATCATATCCGTTCTTGTAAAGGCTTTTATTCATCATCAG
>NZ_JBNAFX010000006.1:0-147413 GCF_049800895.1 Leisingera sp. S232
GCCATGAGCTACAAGAGTGACATCGAGATTGCGCGTGAAGCGCAGAAGAAGCCGATCCAGGAGATTGGTGCGAAGATCGGTATTTCGGACAGCGATCTGCTGCCCTATGGGCACGACAAGGCGAAAGTCAGCCAGTCTTTCATCAACTCTGTTCAGGACAAGGCAGACGGCAAGCTGATCCTGGTGACTGCGATCAACCCGACGCCGGCAGGTGAAGGCAAGACCACCACCACCGTGGGTCTGGGCGACGGTCTGAACCGGATCGGCAAGAACGCGATGATCTGTATCCGCGAAGCGTCCTTGGGCCCGAACTTCGGCATGAAGGGCGGCGCTGCAGGCGGCGGCTATGCACAGGTCGTGCCGATGGAGGAGATGAACCTCCACTTCACCGGCGATTTCCACGCCATCACCTCGGCCCACTCGCTGCTGTCGGCCATGATCGACAACCACATCTACTGGGGCAACGAATGCGACATCGACGTGCGCCGGGTTGCATGGCGCCGGGTGGTCGACATGAACGACCGGGCGCTCCGCACCATCACCGCGTCTTTGGGCGGTGTGTCCAACGGTTTCCCGCGCGAAGCAGGCTTTGACATCACCGTGGCGTCCGAAGTGATGGCGATCCTGTGCCTGGCGAACGACCTCAAGGATCTGGAAAAGCGCCTGGGCGACATCATCGTGGCCTACCGCCGCGACAAGACCCCGGTCTATTGCCGCGACATCAAGGCAGAGGGCGCGATGACCGTTCTGCTGAAAGACGCGATGCAGCCGAACCTGGTGCAGACCCTGGAAAACAACCCGGCCTTCGTGCACGGCGGCCCCTTCGCCAATATCGCACATGGCTGTAACTCGGTCATTGCCACCAAGACCGCGCTGAAGGTTGCCGACTACGTCGTGACCGAAGCAGGCTTTGGTGCCGACCTCGGCGCCGAGAAGTTCATGAACATCAAATGCCGCAAGGCAGGCATCGCACCGTCCGCGGTTGTGCTGGTTGCCACCGTGCGCGCGATGAAGATGAACGGCGGCGTGGCCAAGGCCGACCTGGGTGCGGAAAACGTCGAGGCGGTCTCCAACGGCTGTGCCAACCTCGGCCGCCACATCGAGAACGTCAAATCCTTTGGCGTGCCGGTTGTTGTGGGCATCAACCACTTCGTGACCGACACCGATGCCGAAGTGCAGGCGGTCAAGGACTACTGCGCCGAGCATGGTGTCGAGGCGGTTCTGTCGCGCCACTGGGAGCTGGGCTCCGAGGGCTCTGCGCCGCTGGCCGAGAAAGTGGTTGAGATCGTCGAAGGCGGCACTGCCAACTTTGCGCCGATCTACCCGGATGAGATGCCGCTGTTTGAGAAGATCGAAACCATCGCCAAGCGCATCTACCGCGCTGACGAGGTGCTGGCGGACAACAAGATCCGCAACCAGCTGAAGGAATGGGAAGACGCAGGCTACGGCAACCTGCCGGTCTGCATGGCGAAAACCCAATACTCCTTCTCGACCGATCCCAGCTTGCGCGGCGCGCCCACCGGCCATTCGGTGCCGGTGCGGGAAGTCCGCCTGTCTGCGGGCGCGGGCTTCATCGTTGCGGTCTGCGGCGAGATCATGACCATGCCGGGCCTGCCGCGCAAACCGGCAGCGGAAACCATCTGCCTCAATGACGACGGCCAGATCGAAGGCTTGTTCTAAGACGCAAAATGCGCTTTTTGCGGCCCGGGGAGACCCCGGGCCGCAAGAGTTTCAAGCGCAATCCGAAGTCTGAGGCACCGCCACTGGTCCGAGGGGACGAAGACGGGAACCGGGTTTTGGAAGGAAGTGCGCGACCACTGAGAATGGTCAGAGCCTCATTTGGCCCAAAGCAATGAAAGCCGAGGCTCTGACATATGACCAAACTGACACCGCCAGAAGATTGCTTCTCGATGGAGGCGCTGCGCGCGGAAATTGACAGGCTCGATTGTGAGCTGGTGCAACGTCTGGCCGTCCGGGCGGGGTATATCGACCGGGCGATTGCGCTGAAGCAGCTCAGCGGCTGGCCGGCGCGGATCCCGGAGCGGGTCGAGGAAGTGGTCATGAACGCCCGCGCCGTGGCAGCAGGAGAGGGGCTGGACCCCGATCTGATCGAAGCCCTGTGGCGGCAGCTGGTGGATTGGTCGATTGCCCGCGAGGCGCGGGTGATCCGGGAGGAGTGATGCTGAGCAGGGCCACCTGCGGCTCGGGCATCGCGACCAACTTAGGTGTGTGATGCTGAGCAGGGCCACCTGCGGCTCGGGCATCGCGACCAACTGAAGTGAATAGACGGGCCGGAGGCCTGCGGCAAAAGGAAGAGATCAAATGGCAGCAACTCTGATTGACGGCAAGGCCTTTGCGGCCAAGGTGCGCGGCCAGGTGGCCGAACATGTGACGCGGCTGAAAGAGGAAAACGGCATCACCCCCGGCCTGGCGGTGGTTCTGGTCGGCGAAGACCCCGCCTCCCAGGTCTATGTGCGCTCCAAGGGCAAGCAGACCGTCGAGGTCGGCATGAACTCGGTGGAGCACAAGCTGGACGCAGAGACCTCCGAGGCGGATCTGCTGGCCGTGGTCGAGCAGCTGAACAACGACCCGGCGATCCATGGCATCCTGGTGCAGCTGCCGCTGCCGGGGCATCTGGACGAAGATCTGATCATCAACTCGATCGCGCCGGAAAAAGACGTGGACGGTTTCCACATCTCCAATGTGGGCCTTCTGGGCACCGGTCAGAAATCGATGGTGCCCTGCACGCCGCTGGGCTGCCTGATGATGCTGCGCGACCACCATGGCAGCCTGTCGGGCATGGATGCGGTTGTGATCGGCCGCTCCAACATCGTTGGCAAGCCGATGGCGCAATTGCTGCTGGGCGACAGCTGCACCGTGACCATCGCGCACAGCCGCACCAAGGACCTGCCCGATGTGGTGCGCCGCGCCGACATCGTGGTGGCAGCCGTGGGGCGTCCGGAAATGGTGCCGGGCGACTGGATCAAGGAAGGCGCCACCGTCATCGACGTGGGCATCAACCGCATTGAGCGGGACGGCAAGAACAAGCTGGTCGGCGACGTTGATTTTGCCTCTGCCGCGGAGCGCGCCGGCGCCATCACCCCGGTTCCCGGCGGCGTCGGCCCGATGACCATTGCGTGTCTCCTGGCCAACACCGTCACCGCCTGCTGCCGCGCCAACAACCTCCCCGAGCCAGAAGGCCTCACGGCCTGAACGGCACCGCAGAACCGCAACAGCTGAAACAGATACTCCCGCCGCATCGCCTCCCCTCTCAGCGGCAAAGCCGCCTGACGGGCCGCGGGCGGGAGTATTTTTGGAAAGATGAAAGCCTGGGTTAAGCGGAGACGGGGACCATGGTGCCCTGCAGCAGGGCGACCAGCTTTTCTTCCTTGCCCGTCACCGCGTGGACTTCTGCCGTTACGATTACCAGCCTGCGGCCCGGTTTGATGACCTTGCCGGTGGCGCGCAGGAGATCTCCGGCACCGGGGGCCAGCAGGTTGATCTTCATTTCCGCCGTCATCACTTCGCTGCTTTCAGGCATCAGGGTGAGTGCCGCATAGCCAGCCGCCGTGTCGCCGATGGCAAAGCTGAGCGCGGCGTGAGCCACGTCATGCTGCTGGCGGCTGCCGGGCAGGATCGACGCGGTGATCACCACGTTTCCCGGTGCGATGTTTTCTATTTCGGCGCCCAGGGTCTGCATCATGCTTTGCCTGGCGAAACTGCTGCGGATGCGCTGATCCATCACATCTGTCCTTTTCCTGTTGGGTTCAGCATAGATGAGGCTGACTGGCAAAAGGCGCGTGACGCTGCGCCATTTAGCGGGGCATGGGGATCGCCAGCGCTTGCGGGCCGGTTAGGATCGCCAGCGCATCTGCCGCCATCAGGGAGCTGAGCACCGGGTCACTGCTGCGCAAGCCCCCGGTATAGGTGCCAAAGGCGGGCAGGATCAGCCGGGACCGGTCCAGCAGGAAGCAGGGTCGGGAGGTGCTGCGCAGCCGCGCCTTGGGGTGATAGTGGCCTGAGATTTCCGCCTTGGCCAAGGGGGCGGCGATGTGGCGGAAGGTGAGCGGCGCAAGATGCAGCGCTGGCATCTGTTCGCCGCCCAAACCCGCAGGCGCCGGATCGTGGTTGCCGGTAATCCAGATCCAGTGGCGGTTCTGCATCAGGGCAGTCAGCTGGGATTTCTCTGCATCCGGCAAGGCCTGCGAAGCGGCGTCATCGTCGAAACTGTCGCCAAGGCAGACCACCGTTTGGGGCTGCAGACTGGCAACCAGCTCTGCAAGGCGGGTGAGCGTGTCCTGCGTCTCATAGGGTGGCAGGGCGCTGCCGCCACGCCGGGCGTGGCGTTCGGATTTGCCCAGATGCAGGTCGGAGACGCAGAGCAGGCGGTGCTCGGCCCACCACAGCGCGCCGCTGCCAAATGCGGTGAGGCGGGCGCCTGCAAGGGGGAAGTCATATCCGGTCATGGCTTGGGTGTATCTGTCACAGCCACACTGACAAGTCCTATTGCAGCAGTTTGTCCAGACCGGACTGCTGCATCAGCGCCGCAGCTTCCTGCTGCAGCAGTTTCTCTTCTGCCGCGCCCTTGACCGGAACTTTGCCAACTTCCAGCAGCAAGGGCGCCGCGAGAGGGGAGATGCGCTGCAGCCGCCGCAGGGTGATACGGCCGCGGGTCCGTTCCAGCATCTCCTCGATCCGCCCGAAATCCACCAGCCCGCGCAGGGCTTCTTCGCGGGTGATGTCCAGCAGCAGGTGTGAAGGATCGTATTTTCTGAGCGTGTCATAGAGAATGTCGGAGGAGAATGTGGCCTGCCGCCCGTTCTTGCGTGCGCCCGGCGTGTTGCGCTCAATCAGGCCAGCGATGGTGGCCGCACCGCGGAAGGCGCGTTTCATCACTGCATTGCCAGCCAGCCAGCCCTCCAGCCCGTCGCGCAAAGCTTTTGGGTCGAACAGCGGGGCTGGGTCGGTGACTTCTTGCAGCCCCCAGATCAGGGTGGCGTAGTCGGTTGAGACAAAGCCCAGTGGATCGAGGCCCAACTCCTCCATCCGCTTGGTCAGCAACAGGCCCAGGGTCTGCTGGGCGTTGCGGCCGGCAAAGCCGTAGATGCAAATATGCTCTCGGGCCTCCTGCGGGAAGCTTTCGATCAGCAAGTGGCCTGCGCGCGGCAGTTCGGAAACCTCGCGCTGCAACTCCAGCCATTCGGCGGTGTGGCGGGGCAGGGAGGGCCAGCTGTCCTCATTGAACATCTTCAGAATCCGCGCGCTGAGCTGGGTGGAGGTGGCGAATTTGGTGCCGGAAAACACCGCAATCTTGGGCTTGCGCCCGGGGTTTCGGGTCACTTCCACGGTCATTTCGCGCAGGCCCTCATAGCGCACGGTCTTGCCGCCGATCAGAAAGGTGTCGCCGGGGGTGAGGGTGGCGGCAAAGGCTTCCTCCACCTCGCCCAAGGGCTTGCCGCCGCGGCTGCGTTTCAGGCGGACCTTGATCAGGTCGGCGTCCTGAATGGTGCCAAGATTCATGCGGATGCGGCTGGCGGCGCGCGGGTCGCGCAGCTGCCATGTGCCGTCGGGGCGCTGCAGCAGGCGCTGCCACTGGTCATAGGCCTTCAGAGCGTAGCCGCCGGTGGCACAGAAATCGAGGCAGGCGTCGAATGCGGCGCGGCTCAGGGCGGCATAGGCACCGGCCCGGGTCATTTCAGCATAAAGGTCATCTGCGTCAAACGGGCCGGCGCAGGCAGCAATCAGGATGTGCTGGCACAGCACGTCGCGGGGGCCGGGCTCGCGCGGATCACCATCCAGATCGTGTTCGCGCACCGCTTCCAATGCGGCGTGGCATTCGACCACTTCGAACCGGTTGGCAGGCACCAAGAGCGCCTTGGACGGCGCATTGTAGCGGTGGTTTGCACGGCCGATGCGCTGCACCAGACGTTTCACGTTCTTGGGCGCGCCGATCTGGATCACCAGATCCACGTCACCCCAGTCGATGCCAAGATCCAGCGAACCGGTACAGACCACGGCACGCAGCTCTCCGCGGACCATGGCGCCCTCGACCCGTTCGCGCTGCACCCGGTCCAGGGCGCCGTGGTGGATGCCGATGGGCAGCGCGCCCTCATTGGCAAGCCAGAGGTTGTGAAAGAAGATCTCTGCCTGGGCGCGGGTGTTGTGAAAGATCAGCGTGGTCCTGTGCGCCCTGATCTGCTCCATCACCGCCGGGATCGCATAGGCTGCGCCGCCGCCAGCCCAGGGCGGGGCCTCTCTGGTTTCCAGCATCCTGATGTCGGGCGCCGGGCCAGGGTCGGCCAGAACGATATCGCAGGGGTCCGGTTGGCAGGCGAGGTAGCTGGCAATGGCCTGCGGATCATCCACCGTGGCCGACAGGCCCACCCGGCGCAGGTCCGGACACAGCGTCTGCAGCCGCGCCAGCGCCAGCATCAGCTGGTCGCCGCGTTTGCTCTCGGCCAGCGCATGGATTTCATCGACCACTACCCGTTTCAGCCCCTTAAACGTGCGGGCGGCGTCCTCATAGGAGGTAAGCAGCGCCAAGCTTTCTGGCGTCGTCAGCAGGATATGCGGCGGATCGGCACGCTGGCGCCTTTTGCGGCTGGCGGGCGTGTCGCCGGTGCGGTCATCGATGCGGATCGGCAGTCTGATTTCCTCAACCGGTGTGCGCAGGTTGCGCTTGATGTCTGCGGCCAGTGCCTTGAGCGGCGAAATGTAGAGCGTGTGCAGCCCGTCATGGGGGCCGTTTGTCAGCTCTGCCAAAGTGGGCAGGAAACCCGCCATGGTCTTGCCGCCGCCAGTCGGAGCAATCAGCAGGGTGCAGGGCGCCCCGGCCCGCTCCAGCATGGCGCGCTGATGCGGGTGGATGGTCCAGCCGCGGGCTGTGAACCAGCTTTCTATGGCCTTTGGCAGTTCGCTCATACCTTCCTTCTAGAGGAAGGCCCGAAACTTTTCGAAAAGTTTCGGCAAGAGCTGTTGGAAACTCTTGCCGTTGCTGGTTCCAGCCCGGGTGTCACTTCACGATATGCTCGTCCTTGACGAACATATTGGCCCAGGCACGGTCGATCAGTTCCGGTGACATTTGATAGGGGATGCCTTCGAATTCGCAGATCGAAATCATCTGATCGATCAGGAACACCGGCTGATAGTTGGCATAGATGTTGTCAATTTCCGGATATTTCTTCTTCAAGAGATGCACCAGCGCGGCTTCGTCCAGTGGCATGCCCTTCTTGCGGGCGACCATGGCAAAGATCTTGAGGAAGTTTTCCTGGTTCGGCCCGTCGATCTTGATCTTGAAGAAGATCCGGCGCAGCGCCGCTTGGTCGAAGATCTCATTCGGGTGGAAGTTGGTGGAGAAAACCACCAGCGTGTCAAAGGGCACCTCGAATTTCTCACCCGATTGCAGAGCCAGGATATCCTTGCTTTCTTCCAGCGGAACAATCCAGCGGTTGATCAGCGCCTGCGGCGGCTCAGCCTGGCGGCCAAGGTCGTCGACGATGAAGATGCCGCCGGTGGATTTCAGCTGCAAGGGCGCCTGATAGGTGCGTGCAGTGGGGTTGTAGACCAGGTTCAGCATGTCCAGCGACAGTTCACCGCCGGTGATCACGGTTGGGCGTTCACACATCACATAGCGGGTGTCAAACCGTTTGCGGCGGCGTAGGGCGTTGGGATCTTCAGGTTCCTGTTCGATCTCGGTGTGCACAATGGGGTCGAAAACGGTGATCACCTGGCCTGCGTATTCGATGGCGCGCGGCACATAGACGTGATCGCCCAGGGCATCGCGGATGCCGTTGGAGATCGAGGACTTACCGTTGCCCGGCGGGCCGTACATCAGGATTGACCGACCGGCGCTTACGGCCGGGCCGAGGTGGTCCAGCAGGCTGTTGGGCAGAACGAGGTGGCCCATGGCATTGGTCAACTGATCGCGGGTCACTTGGATGTTGCGGATCGACTGGCGCTTGACCTGTTCGCGGTAGACCGCCAGCGGCACCGGCATCG
Organism: Leisingera sp. S232; assembly: GCF_049800895.1. Taxonomy (NCBI): domain Bacteria; kingdom Pseudomonadati; phylum Pseudomonadota; class Alphaproteobacteria; order Rhodobacterales; family Roseobacteraceae; genus Leisingera; species Leisingera sp. S232. The sequence continues at coordinate 7,999 of NZ_JBNAFX010000006.1, forward strand.
CACCAAAATACTCAGACTGGCTGAGCGCATCCAGCGCCCGCGCCTTGCCCGCGTCGGTCAATTGATAGCCCATCTCGTTGCCGCTGTTTGCATTCAGCGTGCCGGTGGCCTCCAGCAGCTTCTGCTCGCGGGCCATGTCCACCAGCTCCTGCGTCACCGAAGAAGGCAGGCAGATGGCTTCGGCGATCTCCGTCACGTTCTCCACGTTTTTGCGAAAGATGGTCTTGAGCAGGATATCCCGCATCATCACCACTGGCAGCTGCATCTGTTCCATCCCTTTGGGAGCGGGAGGGGCCATCACGGCGAGGTTCTGCATGTTCATGGCGGTGCCTGTTCCTGAAATCGATATCTGGCCCCGGGGCATGGGGCGGCTCTGGAAACAGACTATTCAGGAGTGTGGCAACAGCGGGGCAGAGCTGCAGCATTTCCGCGAAACAGCCAGGATATCCACTGCAGTTTTAACGACTGGCAGGCGCCGCGCGTTCAGCGGCGCCAGAATGTCGTCAGCTGCCGAACCAGGCAGCCAGGCCAAGGTAGAGAGCCAGGGTCGCGCCCAGGCACAGGCCCATTGGAAAGCTTTTGCCGGTGTCCCAGCTTTGCCATTGCGGCGCAAGCTGGCGCAGCGGGGTGTGTTTGGCAATGCGGTGGGCAGTGAAGCCGGCCAGCAGGGTGGCGGCAAAAATGACCATCAGAAGCCGCAGATCGCCAAGCGCAAAAAAGGGCGCGGCAACACCGGCGAATTTGGCATCGCCCGCGCCGACGGCACCAGCCGCATAGAACAGAAAACCCAGAGCGATGCCGATCGGCAGGTGTAGCAGATGCCAGCCATAGTCCGCCCAGCTGGGCATGACCAAAGCGCCAACGGCGATATAGATCACCGCCAGCAGATCAACCGCCCAGTTGGGAATGCGCATGCCGCGCAAATCTGTCAGCGCCACCGTATAGCAGAGCGGTAGCACAAACGGCAGGAACCACAGGGCTGCATAGGCCGGGAACTGCATGATTCAGCCGTTCTCCAGCGCCGCAAGCGAGCGGGCCGCCTGTTCGAAATGCTGCGGGTGCGTGTCAATGGCTTCACGCAGCAGGTTTTCGCCAACCTTGACGTCGCCCTGCTTGACCGCGGACAGGGCCAGCGTATGCAGCAGCAGCGCGCGTTCGGATTGTTCCAGTGGGATGACCGGCAGGGTGTAGTTGCGCTGCGCGCCGCGCGCCAGCACCAGATTGTTCTTGGCGGTAAACAGGCGCTGATCCTGGCGGATTGCTTCGCCGAACAGGCGCTCCGCACCGGCAAAGTCGCCGCGTGTCAGTTTGGAGTAGCCCCAGTTGTTCATCACTTTGGCTGGCGTTGTGGTCAGCCCGGTGGCGATTTCATAGAAACTGTCGGCGCGCTTCCAGTCCTTGTTGGCGTCGGCCACAATTGCTTCCAGCCGGTAGCGTTCATAGGTCTCATGGGTTGGCGGCACCTGGTCAAGCTCGGCCTTGGCCGCATCCCACTCGCCGCTGCGCACCAAAGCGCCGGCCAGCTGAACGCGGTCTTCGCTGGTCGTGCCCTTCATTGTCACCACTTTTTTCCACGCGGCGGTGCCTTCGGTATTGCGCTTGGCGCGGATCAGGGAATGCGCCAGGCCGCGCTGCAGGTCGATCCGGTTCGGGCTGGACTTGAGGGTGCGCTGGAAATGGACCACCGCCTCATTGGGGTCGGCCACCGACAGCATGACATCGTTAAGATTGCTTTCGTCGATGACGTTCACTTCTTGGAAGGCGCGCTCGACGGTTTCATCGGCCTTGTCCGCGCAGGCCGACAGGACCAACGCCCCTGCCAGAGAAGCGGATAGGAATATCTGCTGGCGCATTTGATGCGTCCTTTTTACTGCTCTGCCTCTGTTATGGTGCTTCGCGAATCAGGTAGCTGCCGCTGCCCTGCCGCACCAATTTATAGTCTTCTTTTTGCGGTTCAGTATGCGCGGGATTTTCAAGTTTTGCGAGGGCCAGCCGCAAATTATCGCGGATTGCGTCACTTTCGCCATTGTCGAGCGCATAGGCGCGCTGGAAGATCTGTACCGCTTCCGCCGTTTTGCCGCGTTCCATCAGTGCAACGCCGAGGTTGTTCATCGGTTCCGGCCAGGCCGGGTCCGCGTCCACGGCCCGGCGCAGCAGCTCCTCTGCCTGGCCCAGCCGCCTAAGGCCCAGCTTGGCGCTGCCCATGCCCGACAGCACCTCGGCAGTCAGCCCGTGATCAAGGGCAGCGCGGGTAAAGGCTTTCAGCGCGAGGTCGTGTTCGCCAGCTGCCATCAGGCGGTGGCCGACCACCAGCCCGTCTTCGGCCTGCTGGCGGTGATTGTCTCCGGGTGCCCAGGGGCTGCCCTTGTCCTGTTTCATTCCGCCCGGTGAACATGCAGCCGCCAGCGCGAGGGCGCTGGCGGCAGCTGTTGCTTTGAGCAGACGGGCAGCAGCTGCCCGAAGTGCTGTTTTCATTACTGGGGTCCCATGTTGCCCATGTTCTGGATGCCCTGCACCGATGGACCAACAAGAATGATCAGCAAGGGCGGGACGGTCAGGCCCATTGTGGCAAGTGTCATCTTCACGGGCAACTTGTTTGCAGCCTCTTCGGCGCGCATCACGCGTTTATCGCGCATTTCACCAGCATAAACCCGCAGGGCCTCAGCGATCGAGGTGCCGAAGCTGGCGGATTGGATCATCACCGTCACAAAGGAGGACACATCCTGCACCCCGCAGCGTGTGCCCATGTCCCGAAGCACCTTGTCTTTGTCCTTGCCTGCTTTCAATTCATGGGCAACCACTTCGAATTCAGAAGCCAGTTCGGGGAAGGAGGCATGCAGTTCCTTGGACACACGGACAATCGCCTGGTCCAGCGATTGGCCGGCTTCGACACAAACCAGCATCATGTCGAGCGCATCGGGAAACCCCTCTGTGATCTTCTCCTGACGTTCGCCGATGCGGCGGGTGACCCAGTATTTAGGCAGCATATAACCTGCCGCGCCGGGGGCCAGGATGCGCAGCGCCATCTGCTGGCTGTCGTAGTCCATATCGCTCTTGATCACATAGACAAAGAACAGGCCGCCCATGAGCCCCAGCAGGCCAAGGGCAAACTGCGCGAAATGGAAGAACCGCACAGAGTCCTTTGAATGATAGCCCGCCTGGCGCAGCTTCAGCTCCATCGCGGACAGCTCAGCCGCATTCTGGGGTTCCAGAAAATTGGCAAATTTCTGCAGCTGCTCGTTGCGGTTGGACTGCCGCAGCCGGTCCTTTTGCGGGGCTTTGCGGGTTTCGGGCTTAAGGTTCTTCTGCAGCTTTTTCAGCGGGTCTTCTGGCTGGTTCAGCAGCAGCGGAATGGCAAGCAGGATCATGAACAGGCCCGCAATGCCAAGCGCCAGGAGCGGTCCGAATTCGCCGAATTGCGAGGTGAGGAAGTCGTCAATGCCGGTCAAAAAATCCACGATCCGCTCCTTATACTTTGATGTTTGTCAGCACGCGCATGACAATCAGGTTGGCGGTCAGCATCACGCCCACCGCAAAACAGGCCGGGATAAACCAGGGATGGTCGATCACATCGTCGTAATAGCCCGGATCCTTGACCAGGATTCCGATCAGGCACAGCAGCGGAAAGCCCGACAGGAATTTGCCGGACCATTGCGCCTCGGCGGTGATTGCCTTGACCCGGCGAAACAGGCGAAAGCGGGCACGGATCACCTTGGCCAGGCCGGCCAGAACCTCAGCCAGGTTGCCGCCTGATTGCTGCTGGATGGTCACCGCAACCGCGAGGAACCGCATGTCCTGCATATCCAGCCGTTCCGCCATTTCCTTCAGCGCCTCACCGACGTCGCGGCCATAGGCACTTTCATCAGAGATGATGCCGAATTCAGTGGCCAGCGGGTCTTCGACCTCATTGGCGACGATCTGAATGGCAGAGGTGAACGGGTGGCCGACGCGAAGGGAGCGCACCATCAGTTCAACCGCGTCAGGCAGCTGTTCTTCGATCAGTGCCATCCGCTTGGAGGCCTTCTTGTTGACCCAGAAGAACACCGCACCAACGCCGATGATCACGGCGCCAAGGACACGGACTGGCAGCGGCGCACTGGTGCCGATGCTCAGGCCGACAAATGCAACGCCTCCCAGGGCGGCCATAATCATGATCAGCTGCTTGGGGGAAAAGGCGATGGCGGCCTTCTGGGCCCGCTCCGACAGCAGTGAATACAGCGGGATCGTCTGCGACTTGGCATGCTGGCCCAGCTCCTTGCGCAGCTGCTCCAGCACCTGTTCGCGGTTGCTGCCCTTTTCCATCATCTCCAGCCGGCGGTTCACCTTGCTGTTGAGACTGATCGATTTGCCGAAGACAAACAGATAGAGACCTTCGACCAGCGCCAGTACGCCAAAGAAGATCGCTCCATAAATAAGCGGTTCAGAACTCAGCTGCATCAGCGCGGCTCCATCACTGAGGGTTCGTAAATTGACGGCGGCAGATCATAGCCCCAAAGACGGAAGCGCTCGGAATAATGGCTGCGCACGCCTGTGGCGGTGAAATGACCAATAATTTTGTTGTCCGGTGTCAGGCCGACGCGCTGAAAGCGGAAAATTTCCTGCATCGAGATCACGTCGCCCTCCATGCCGGTGACTTCCGTGATGGAGGTCATCCGCCGCGAGCCATCCTGCAGGCGCGAGGCCTGCACAATCAGGTTCACAGCTGATGCGATCTGGCTGCGCACCGCCTTGATCGGCATTTCAATACCGGCCATGGCGATCATGTTTTCCAGACGTGAAATGCCGTCACGGGCAGAGTTCGCGTGGATTGTGGTCATCGAACCGTCATGGCCGGTGTTCATGGCCTGCAGCATGTCGATGACTTCCTCGCCACGGGTCTCGCCGACGATGATCCGGTCCGGGCGCATCCGCAGTGCGTTTTTCAGACAGTCGCGTGGGGACACTTCGCCCTTGCCTTCGACGTTGGGCGGACGGCTTTCCATCCGGCCCACATGGGTCTGCTGAAGCTGAAGTTCCGCCGTGTCCTCGATCGTCAGGATACGCTCGGCATTGTCGATGAAGGACGACAGCGCATTGAGCGTCGTTGTCTTACCGGAACCGGTACCGCCAGAGACAATAACATTCAGCCGGGTGGACACGGCTGCCTGCAGATATGCAGCCATTTCTTCGGTGAAGGCCCCGAATTGCACCAGATCGTCGATGCCCAGCTTGTCTTTTTTGAACTTCCGGATCGAAACCAGCGATCCGTCCACGGCAACCGGCGGCACCATCGCGTTGAAGCGCGAGCCATCGGCCAGACGGGCGTCCACGTAAGGGTTGCTTTCATCGACACGGCGGCCCACGGCGGACACGATCTTGTCGATAATCCGCATCAGGTGCCGCTCATCCTTGAAGGTGATGTCCGACAGTTGCAGCTTGCCGCTGCGTTCGACAAAGATCTGCTGCGGGCCGTTCACCAGAATATCGCTGACCGTGTCGTCCTGCAGCAACGCTTCCAGCGGGCCGAGACCGGTCACCTCGTCATACAGCTCTTTGTTCAGCTGCTGCCGGTCCTCGCGGTTCAGCACAATGCTCCGTTCGGCCAGGATCTCAGTTGCGATAGTCGAGATTTCGGTGCGCAGTTCGGATTCGCCTGCGTGTTCCAGTGCCGACAGGTTCAGGTTTTCCAGCAGTTCACGGTGCAGCTGGACCTTGATCTCGCTCAGCCGCTCCTTGCGCTTGCGCTCTTTGTCCATCGGCTGCGCTTCGGCTGCCTTGCTCTCCATAGGACGGCGCAGGCTGGCCGCCGGCTTGGCGGCGTCCGGTGCTGCAACCGGCGTCGGTGCTGGGGCCACGGGTTGCGCGGCCTGTTTCTTGTACTTCGAAAACATCAACTCACCCCCAATTCAATCCGCTCAGGCGGCTTCTGCTTCACTGCGGCCCAGCTCATGCAGCGAAGCCGCAAGCTTGGCGATTTCCTTGCGCAACGGGTTCTTTGCTGCAGAAACAGCCAGTGGCAGCCCATGGTCGCAGCTCTGCAGGATCTGCTTGCCGCCATCGGGCAGCTGCAAATCGATCGAGATGCCCAGGGATTCAGCCATGCGCTTGACCCGGCTCTTGCCCGTCAGATCCGTAAACTTCGGTGCCCGGTTCAGCGCAAAGCGCAGCTTTTCGAACGGCAGGTCTTCGGCTTGCAAGGTCCTCTTCAGCCGCAGCGCATTCTGGGCAGAGCGCATGTCCAGCTCAATCAGTGCGAAATAGACATGTGCAATGTTCAGCACCGTTTCGGTCCACTGCACCAGCGTGTGCGGCATGTCGATCACAACAAAATCAAAGTGGCTGCGCGCCAGCCTGATCACTCTTTCAATATCCTCAGGCGACAGCAGATCCAGCGGCACCATTTCAGAAGGTGCGGTCAGGACCTGCAGCTTGTCCTGGAACGGCAGCAGCGCCTGGCCGAACAGGTCTTCGTCCATGTTGTCTGTTTCGCTTAGCATTTCCATCACCGCTTCGCGGCGGGGCAGGTCGAGATAGGTCGCAACGGAGCCGGCTTGCAGATCCAGATCCAGCAGGCAGACGCTGGGCTCATCGTGCTCGCTGAGCGCGGCCAGCTCCCAGGCCAGGTTGACAGCCGTGGTGGTGGAGCCGGTGCCGCCGGCCAGTCCGTGGCAGACGATGACCGCACCTTCGCGCTGGCTTCCGGATTGCAGCTGATGCGGGTTCTGCGCGACCGGCGGAGCCGGTGCCTGCAACCGTTCAATGGCCGCCTGCAGTTCCTGTTCCGGCAGCGGGTAGGGGACAAATTCGTCGGCACCCTGGCGCAGCAGCGTATGCAGCGCGGTCGGGGTCACGTCTTCAGCGATCAGAATGACCTTTATGCCGCGGGATTTGGCCTGGCTGATGATTTCCCCCATCAGCGGTAAATCGCCTTCGTCGTTGCTGTCGATGGCCAGGGCGATGAATTGCAGCGGCTCGGCCTCGGCCTGGCTGAAAAAGGCCAGCGCTTCGGTAAACCCGAGATCGCCCCAAGCCTCGCCCAGGGCGCCCTCCATATCTTCAATCAGCAGGTCGAAATTCTGCACGTCACGGCTGACTGTGCAGGCAACAATCGCAGGTGTCTCTGTTTGCGGCATACCGCTGCTCATCGCCATCATCCTTGTTCACTTGGGCGGACCGGGCCTTGGGCACAGTCCGCCTCTTGGAAACAATGTCGGCGCTAATCTAGGCGATATTGGGGCCAAAAATCCCCAAATATGGGGAATTGTTACTAATTCGTAACCGCTGAAGGGGCAAACGCGCCTACTCCAGTGACCGCTCCAGCGATTGCTGCGATGTCAGCGTTGACCCCGGAACTGCGCTTTTCAGGTACTCGCGGTAGATCACCTGGGCGTATTTTCCATCCAGCAAAGACGGGTGGCGCTTCAGGAACCCGCTGACCTCAGTCACAGTCCGGCGGTTGCGGCGCTCACGCTCCGGCGTGGGAATCAGCGGCTGGGTCTCTCCAAAGGAAACCACCGCTTCCAGCCGGTTGCGGCTGATGCCGCGCGACACCAGGTAATTCACCGCCGCACGGGCCCGGCGCAGGCCCAAAGACTTGTTATAGCCGTTGCTGCCTATCGCGTCGGTATGGCCGAACACACGGAAACGCACTTCCGGGAACTGCTTGATCCAATGTGCCTGCCGATCCAGGACGGCGCGGGCGTTCTGATCCAGCCGGGCACTGTCGAAATCGAAGTTGATGGTGTTGGGGACTTCTTTTGCAAACCGGTTGGCCAGCTGGATCGCATAGCTCCGCTCGCCGCTCATCACCGCAGAGTTGTTGAGCGTGGCTTCGCCAAAGGTCGCCTTACGGTTCAGTTCCCGGCCGGCTTCGCGCTCACAGGCGGCAGCAGTCAGGAGAAGGCCGAGAATTGCAGCGGTTCTGATCATCTGTGCCACTCCCTATCAGTCCAGCACGTAGCCGTAAGAGCCGTTGAAATCCTGCTTGGCCACTTCCGCAGCAGGGCCTTTCTTGGTGCGCGAGGTGCGCCCGAACAGGAACAGATCCTTTTCGCTGGGCGGCGCAATCCGGTCGGTGGGCAGCGTCAGCGCCTCGCCACGGGTCGGTGTCACCAGATGGGCGCTGATGATGATGACCAGTTCGGTCTGCTCGCGCTGGTAGTCGGCGCTGCGGAACAGGGCGCCAAGCACAGGCACATCGCCCAGCCACGGCAACTGCGAGGAGTTGTCGAGGAATTCGTCGCGGATCAGGCCCGCAATGGCAAAGCTTTCGCCGTCGCGCATTTCCACTGTGGTCGATGTTTCCCGGCGCGAGAAGGCGTCGATGGTCAGACCGTTCAGCTCCAGAGAGTTGGTGGGGTCGATTGCGGATACAGCTGCGTTCAGCTCCAGATTGATAAGATCGCCGTCAACAACCCGCGGAATGAAGTTCAGTTCAATGCCGAAAGGCTTGAATTCAACCGTGATCACACCGTCTTCCTGAGCCACCGGAACCGGATATTCGCCGCCGGCCAGAAACTTGGCTTCCTGTCCCGACAGGGCAGACAGGTTCGGCTCGGCCAGGGTGCGGACAACGCCTTTCTGTTCCAGGGCTTCCAGCAGCAGGCTGACCTGCACGGAGCCTGCATTGAAGCCAAACAGGAAGGCGCCGGTGTTGGCATTGGCAGCCGGGATGTTGCCCGCCAGCGAGTTTGCCAGCGCGCCGGAGGTGTTCAGCGTGTTCACGCCGCCGGTGCGGCCATTGCCGGTACCGCCGTTGAAGCCAAGCGAAGCACTGAGGGATTTGGAAACCGAACGTTGCATCTCGGCAAAGCGAACCTTGAGCATCACCTGCTGCACGCCACCCACCGACATCAGGTTGCTGACCCGTTCCGGCGCATACCGCTCTGCCAGGTCCAGCGCCCGCTGCAGGCGGGCCGCGCTGGACACAGTGCCCGACAGCACAATGCCGTCGTTGGCAGTGCGCACTTCGATCTTTTCATTGGGCAGGATCTGGCGCAGGCGCTGCTTGAATTCGGTCACATCTGCTGCAACCCGGACATCCACATTGGTGATCAGCCGCCCGGACGCGTCGAGCAGGGTCAATGTGGTCAGGCCCGGCGATTTGCCCAGCACATAGATTGTTCGGTCAGAGAGGGAGGAAATGTCAGCGATGCCTGGGTTTGCAATGCTGAGCTCCGCAAAGGGAGTTTCGCTTTCCACAACCACGGCGCGGTTCATGGGCACATCCAGCGTGGACGCCGTGCCCTTCTTAACCACCCGCACGGACTGCGCCGATGCCCCATCTGCATTTGGTATGCCAAATAGCGAAAGCCCCATCAGGGCCGCCGCCGCGAACCGTCGAATTGCCATGTGACCTGCCTTTCCGATCACGCCTCATTTATCGGGTCTTTTTGCCCGCTGTTTCCCGCACTGTGGTGCAGTTCCCGAATTATTGCAAGAATCAAAGGCTTCGAAGCCTTTGCTAAGGAATTGGCAATGTGTGGCCACGGCAACAGGCACGTCAGCCGCGCTTGACATTGAAGCGCGGCTGAACTCGTTAACAAACTGTGAAGTAAGGGGAAATTCAGTTGGAGCAGGGGATCGGGATTTCCACCACCTCTGCGCCGCGGCGGGTGCGGACAGTACAGACTTTCTCCCGCTCAATCTCTGGCTGAATTTCGATTGCACCCAGTCCCAAAAGTTTGCGCTGGTCGACTTCAATGACGGAGGCAACGGTATCATCGCCTGCGCCGACCAGTGCCAGCGTCAGTTTGCCGGTGCTTTGCGCCTGAGCAAGGGCGGCAACCTGTTCCGGTTTGGCGGCAACCGTGACAGTGCGGGCGATAACAGCACCGTTAATGTCATTGTTTGCCTTCTGATCGACTGCAATCAATTCCACATTGGTCTCGATCAGCCGGGTGAACTCGCCCTCGGCAGCGCCGGCCTGGCGGACCTGACCGGTCCAGTAGATATCGACCTTGTCACCGGGGCGCAGGAAGCCAGAGACGCCCGAAGAGACATCGACCCGGATCGCAAAGGCACGCATACCGCGTTCCAGCCGCGATGTGATGCCGGCATCTTCACCCGGCAGGGTGACCTTGCTGGCCAAGATCGCTTCGTTCTTTTCCATCGTGCGCAAAATGACACGCGGGGTTTCATCGGCACCGGGCGGAAACAGGGCTTCCAGGCTGGTGAACACACCTTCAGGAAGGCTTTCCTGCGGCCAGCGGACTTGGCGAATGTTTTCCTTGGTCAGCCGGTGGCCGTATTTCAAAGTATCTGTTGCGACAAAGATGTCGACGGTGGGAATAGTCTCCACCCGGGAGGCACGTTCCTGAGCCAGAGCCTGCTGGTATGAGCTAATGTACTTCTTTGCCATCACCACGGCGCCACCGGCCAGGGCAACCCCCAGGATGAGAATAAGTCCGAATACTGTTCGCATGACGCTCCTTTGGCCACTTTTCCGGCATGGAAGCCGTGCCGTGACTCTAGCTTAGGTTCCGGTCATCATGATGCGCGGCTGGATCTCCGCTGCCGCCTCGGGCGGCAAATCCCATGATGAAAGCCGCCCGCTTGAGGGCAGGCGGCTTCCGTAGCTCGGTTAGACGTACGCCTAAACTTAGGTCGGGTCGGTGCCCAGGCTGTAGGAGGACGGCACGGAGCTGGTCAGGGCAGTGCCAGTTGCATCTGCAACATCGTCAACGCCTTGTGCAACGCTGGTGTAGGCAACACCGGCCAGGGCTGCGACTGCTGCGGTCAGCACGACCCAGTCAACAGTTACGGCGCCGTCTTCGTCTTTACGGAAGTTTTTGATGAACTTGATCATGGTATGGTCCCTCCAAAGGATCTCTAAATTTGCTTCATCCTGCCGTCGCTCTGGAACCTGCTCTCTCACCAGCTTTGGTTCCTGTCCGGCTTGGATGAACATATATAGCCAGTGCAGCGTGGCAGGATTTGGGCTGAAAGCCGCAAAGCGCTGCCCAATTTTAACTTTTCAAAAATACTTTTGGTAACCTGCTGTTTTCTAAGGGTTAAAAATTCGTTACCCTCCAGCTTCTCGTGGTATTTCCGCGCCAGTTGGGGGCAAATATGGCAAATGCGCCAGATTCTGATGCGGAAAAGCTGGAATTTCCCCGCCAGATTCCCGAGTCTCGGGGCAAAGCAAAACAAAGGCAGGCAGAGTAATGTCAGTGCGTGACGTAGTATTGGCGGCGGTGCTATGCGGTTTGCCCGTGGCTGCACCGGGGCAGGAGGCGCCGAAGCCATTTCCCGAGTTTGAGGCAAAGCGGATCAAGCCGCCGCTGCCGGGAACGGGCAAGCGTATCATCGTGCAGATTGAACCGCAGCCCGAAGCTGCGGTTGCCGAACCGGCATTGGACGCGCCTGAGGCAGACGGCGCCGCAGTGCCGACTGCGACCGGGCGCTATGGCTGGTTCTGGGATAAGGTCGCGCCAGGTTTGGAAGGCGCTGGGCCGGGGCGGCTGGATGACGCCTTGCAAGCATTGAAGGGGGCCAAGGGACCGCCGGCGCCGCGGCTTCAGCTGCTGCAGGAAATCGCACAGCAGCGCGGCGTGCAGATTCTGATCGAAAGCGCAGGCACTGAAGTGTCTCCTGCGTTGGTGCTGGCGGTGATTGCCGTCGAATCCGCCGGCAAGCCGGATGCGGTCAGCTCTGCAGGGGCGCAGGGGCTGATGCAGCTGATGCCGGCCACCGCCGAGCGGTTCGGGGTCAGTGATGCTCTGGAGGCCAAGCAGAACATCGCGGGCGGCGTCCGCTATCTCGACTGGCTAATGAAGGAGTTCGGTGGTGACCCGCTGCTGGTCCTGGCCGGCTACAACGCAGGCGAGGGCGCGGTGCGCAGCCATCAAGGGGTGCCGCCCTATGCCGAAACCCGTGATTACGTGCCCAAGGTTCTGGCCGCCTATCAGGTGGCGCGCGGCTTGTGCACGACGCCGCAGATGTTTCTGTCCGACGGCTGCATGTTCCGGATGCAGAACTGAAACCGCGCTGCACGGCTAATGCGGCCGGTGGCAGAGGCGGGGATTCGGGCGGATGTTTGCTCACCGGGTCGCGCAGGCCCTGTTCCGGGCGGGTTGGTGGCGCATCGCAGGGTGTTGCGCATCCACCGCACGCCCCCTTCACGTGATCCTCACATGTAAATGCCAAACTGCCTCCCGATCGCGATCTACCGCCATGGCTCCGCGCATGGGCCATGATACGAGGCGCAGGCATCTATGGGCTGCCTGCGCGACACCCCGGAACCGGCCCTGATAAAAAGGGGGTCGTCCAGGATATCCTGTCCGAGCAGGCCCCCTGTGGGGTTCTGTCCACTTCCACCCGGCGGCGCCGCCCCCTGAAACGGGACCTCAGGCACAACCGAACGGAACGAACGAAAAAAGGAACCCGCAAAGATCCGCACAGAAAAACCGCCAAGGGCAGAATGCCCCGGGTGGCTAGATCTGCTGTGTGCCTGGGGCCTGTGCATGACGCCGCCGCTGATCCTGCCGGTTGACCAGGGCGTCTGATCCTAAATGGGCTGAGCCTTTGCTGAGGTCTACTCCTGGTTTTACGGAGAAATTATGTTTCCTGTGGCAGTTGGCCTTGTTGCTGCCCGAGTTGACTGATTTTTGACCGGTATTTTCAGGCGCTCAAGCTAATGGAGGCATGATTTGGATTTAGGTATTGATCCGTCGGCGGTGGCCGCGGGGTCACAAGAACTGACCAATACATTTGTTATGTTTGGAACCATCGCGTTTGTCGGCATTGTGGGCAGAATGGTTTTTGTTGCCTTTGGCCCCGGAATTGCAAAAGCAGCCCCATTCAAGAATTTCTCGGCAGGTGGTTTCATCCTGCTGGCGGCAGCGCTGTTTGCCGGGGGTCTCTATGCTTCTGGTAAAACAACCAAGGCCACGGTGCTCTTTAAACAGCATCTGGTGGAGCCCGTCATCGTCACCTGGCTGGGCAACGACAGCTGTGAACCGGCAAGCGGCAGCTATTGCGTGGTTGTCTTTGAAGGCCGACAGGAGAAGATCGTCAACTGGTACAACAAACGGGTTTCAGTGTACGAGATCGTCAACCCGCCGCAAGGCGCAGTCTGGCACACTCTTCGCCCCCGTCACCGGCCCGATCTGGCAGCCGGAGTATAGGCCAGAACGAGAACGGCCCGCCAGAAACTGGCGGGCCGATGTTGCTGCATAAAGAGCGAAGTGTCAGTCGACAATGGTGGCTTCGGTGGCGGCGCGCAGCGCGTCTTCGCTGACACCCTCGGCCAGCTCAACGATCTTCAGCCCGCCTTCGACCACATCCAGCACTCCCAGATTGGTGATGATCCGGTCTACAACACCCTTGCCGGTCAGCGGCAGGGTGCAGCCCTTCAGCACCTTGCTGTCGCCGTGTTTGTTGGTGTGGTCCATGACCACCACCACCCGGCCGACGCCTGCAACCAGATCCATGGCGCCGCCCATGCCCTTCACGAGCTTGCCGGGGATCATCCAGTTCGCCAGATCGCCGTTCTCGGCCACTTCCATGGCGCCCAGGATCGCCATGGCGATCTTGCCGCCGCGGATCATCGCAAAGCTCTGCGCCGAGTCGAAATAGGCGGTCTGCGGCAGTTCCGTGATGGTCTGCTTGCCCGCATTGATCAGGTCGGCATCTTCGTCGCCCTCATAGGGGAAGGGACCCATGCCCAGCATACCGTTTTCCGACTGCAGGGTCACTTCCACACCCTCGGGGATGTAGTTGGAGACCAGCGTCGGGATACCGATGCCCAGGTTCACATACCAGCCGTCCTGCAGCTCCTGCGCGGCCCGTGCCGCCATCTGATTACGATCCCAGGGCATTATGCTTGCTCCTTCTGACGGACAGTGCGCTGTTCAATGCGTTTCTCGTGCGCGCCTTGGATGATGCGGTGCACATAGATGCCGGGCAGGTGGATGCTGTCGGGATCCAGGCTGCCGGTGGGCACGATTTCCTCGACCTCCACCACGCAGACCTTGCCGCAGGTGGCCGCTGGTACGTTGAAATTGCGGGCGGTCTTGCGGAACACCAGGTTGCCGGTCTCATCCGCCTTCCAGGCCTTGACGATGGCGAGATCGGCAAAGATGCCTTCCTCCAGGATGTAATCCTCCATGGCGCCGTCCGCGCCGGTGGGGAACTGCTTTTCCATCTTGCCCTCGGCAATCACGGTGCCCACGCCGGTCTTGGTGAAGAAGCCGGGGATGCCGGCACCGCCTGCGCGCATGCGCTCGGCCAGGGTGCCTTGCGGGTTGAACTCCAGCTCCAGTTCGCCGCTCAGATACTGGCGCATGAATTCAGCGTTCTCTCCCACGTAAGAGGAGATCATCTTTTTCACCTGCCGGGTCTGCAGCAGGATGCCGATGCCAAAGTCATCCACGCCTGCGTTATTGGACGCAAAGGTCAGGTCCTTGGTACCCGCGTCCTTGATCGCCTGGAGGAGGAGTTCGGGAATGCCGCAGATGCCGAAGCCGCCCGCGGCGATGAACATGCCGTCGTGAAGCAGCCCGTCGAGCGCTTCAGCAGCGCTGGAATATACCTTTTTCATGGAGTTCTCCCATTATGCCGGTTGCGCTGAGTTCTGGCGGTCGGCCGGGGCGGAGTCAATGAATACGCAGGGGGCTGCGTATTTCTACGGAAGACAGCAAAGGAGCGGCTCCCGCGCCCTTCAGGAGCGTTTGCCTGCGGCAAATGCTCCAACAGGCTTGGGCGTGGCGCCGCTGCGCGGCGCAAAAAAGAAGTTGGCTGAGATGCTCTGAAAGGGCAGGTCTGCCCTGTCAGAGCAAACGCCAGTGTGTTCTTGTTTCCCAGCGCCTCAAGGGCAAGCCGCTGGCGCGGCGGCTGCGCCGCCCTTGACCCGCAGCGAAACGGGGGGGAGGGGCCAGAAAGAGAAGCCGCCCGCGCCGCGCCAGCGGCGCCGGGCCCAACGGTGAGGGCGCATTTCAATGCGCCCGGAAGCGGCGGGAGCACCCCGCCTGCGGTCATTCCTTGGCGGCAGCTTTCTTCGGCGCGGCCTTCTTCTTGGCGGCGGGTTTCTTCGCTGCCGTTTTCTTCTTGCCGCCTTTTGAGGATTTTTCAGCGATCAGCTGCACAGCCATTTCCATGGTCACGTCCTTGGGCTCTACATCCTTGGGCAGGGTGGCGTTCACCTTTTCCCATTTGACATAAGGCCCGTAACGCCCGTCCAGGATGTTGACGGCGCCGCCGCTATCGGGGTGTTCGCCCAATTCCTTCAGCGGCTTAACGGCAGCCCGGCTGCCGCGGCGCCCGGGGTTGGCGCGCTTCTCTGCCAGCATCTCCACCGCCCGGTTCATGCCGATCTCAAAGACATCCAATGTGTCTTTGAGGTTCACATACACCGGCTTTTCATCATCGGGCAGCTGATGCGCGATATACGGCCCGAAGCGGCCCAGATTGGACTGGATGGCGCCGCCATCCGGGTGCTGTCCGATCTCGCGCGGCAGAGTCAGCAGGGTCAGCGCCTGTTCCAGAGTGAGCTCATTCGGGCCCCAGCCCGGCAGGAAATCCTTGCCCTGCTTGGGCAGCGAAGACCGCGGCGGCTTCTTGTTCTCGGGGGTGGCTTCGCCGCGCTGTACATACGGGCCGAAGCGGCCGGATTTCAGGTGGATCTCATCGCCCGCATCCTCGCCCAGAATACGCTCATAGCCCTCGGCGCCTTCACCCGAGATCGGCCGGGTATAGTTGCACTCAGGATAGTTGCCGCAGCCGACAAACCCGCCGGTGCGCGATGTTTTCAGATGCAGCTGGCCAGCGCCGCATTTCGGGCAGCTGCGCGGGTCGGTGCCGTCCTCGCGTGGCGGATACAGCTGCGGCGCCAGCGCGTCGTCCAGCACATCCAGCACCTCGGTGATGCGCAGATCGGAGGTTTCCGAAATCGCCGCCGAGAAATCGCGCCAGAACCGGCCCAGCAGGTCCTTGTAGTCGCGCTGGCCCGCGCTCACATCATCCAGCTCTTCCTCGAGGTTGGCGGTGAATTCGTATCCGACGTATTTGCGAAAGAAGTTCAGCAGGAAGATGGTGACGATCCGCCCCTTGTCCTCGGGGAACAGGCGGTTCTTTTCCTTGCGGACGTACTCGCGGTCCTGGATCGTGGTGATCACAGACGCATAGGTCGAGGGGCGGCCGATGCCCAGCTCTTCCATCCGCTTGACCAGGGTTGCCTCGGTGTAGCGCGGCGGCGGTTGGGTGTGGTGCTGCAGCGCCAGCACGGCGCCGTCATCTGACAGGGCTGAGGCGTCCTTGCCGGCCTTTTCGGCCTGCGCCGCCAGGGAGGAGGCAAATTTCAGCGCCTCGCCCTGCATGATCTGTGGCAGACGCTTGTCATCCTCGTCCGCCACATCGTCGCGGCCTTCTTCGTAGACGCGCATAAAGCCGTCAAACAGCATCACCTGACCGGTGGCACGCAGAACGATCTGTTTGTCATCCGAGCCGATATCGACGGTGGTGCGTTCCAGCCGGGCGCCTTCCATCTGGCAGGACAGGGTCCGCTTCCAGATCAGGTCATACAGTTTGCGCTGATCGTCTTCGGACAGCTTCAGCGAAGCTGCGTCGCGGCCCATGTCGGTCGGGCGGATACATTCGTGCGCTTCCTGCGCGTTCTTGGCCTTGTTCTTGTAGATCCGCGGGCTGGACGGCACGTAGTCCGCGCCATAGCGCTTGGCGATCTCGTCGCGGGCGGCCTGTACGGCCTCCGGCGCCATGTCGATGCCATCGGTCCGCATATAGGTGATGTAGCCCGCCTCATAGAGCCGCTGGGCCGCGCTCATGCATTGTTTGGCGCCCATGCCGAACTTGCGGCTGGCCTCCTGCTGCAGGGTCGAGGTCATGAAGGGCGCAGAGGGGTTGCGGGCGGCAGGCTTGGCCTCCACCGACAGCACCGACAGTTTGCGGGATGCCACGGCCTGCACCGCCAGTTCGGCGGCAGTGGCGTTCTTCAGACTGTATTTGTCCAGCTTCTCGCCGCCCAGAACAGTCAGGCGGGCCTCGAATTCCTGGCCGCGCGGTGTGGCCAGCTGGGCGCGTACTGACCAGTACTCCTGCGGATTGAACGCCTCGATCTCCGTCTCGCGTTCAACGATGAGCCGCAGGCAGACAGACTGCACCCGGCCCGCAGAGCGGGCGCCCGGCAGCTTGCGCCACAGCACCGGCGACAGGTTGAAGCCCACCAGATAGTCCAATGCGCGCCGCGCCAGATAGGCCTCGACCAGCGGCATGTCGACCTGGCGCGGGTTCTTCATCGCCTCGGTCACCGCTTCCTTGGTGATCGCGTTGAAGGTCACCCGGCTGACGGCGGTGTCTTTTTTGATCGAACGGCGCTTGGTCAGAGCTTCCTGCAAGTGCCAGCTGATCGCCTCGCCCTCGCGGTCGGGGTCGGTTGCGAGAATCAGCGCATTGTCGTCTTTCAGCGCGTCGGCGATGGCCTTCACATGTTTGCGGGAATCATTGGCGACCTCCCAGGTCATGCCGAATTCATTGTCGGTGTCGACCGATCCGTCCTTGGGTGGCAGGTCGCGCACATGCCCGTAAGACGCCAGAACCGTAAAGTCGGGGCCAAGATATTTATTGATTGTTTTTGCTTTGGCCGGGGATTCGACAACAACTACTGGCATAAATTTTGATACCTCTTCGGACCGCTTTGCCGGGTTCTATGGCGGCGCAGGATGTGGGGCGCAAGGGGAGAATGTCAATCCAGGCTCTGTCGAAGCTGCGCAATTCCAGCATTTCTGCCGCTGCAGAGGGCTGGGCCGGACGTGGTCCTGGCACCGGGAAAGGAACTGTTAGGCCTGCGGGATCAGTCGTCCTCATCCGGGCAGGGCCTTGACAGCAGGCCGCCCGGGTCGCGGCGGATGGCGCCTCTTAGCTCAAGGTCCGTCAGGGCTGGTGCCAGATCCTGCGGCGGCAGGGACAGGTCGCGGATCAGCTGGGTTTCAGACGTGGGGGAAGGGCCAAGCCGGCCGAGGATTTGCTGATGCAAGGCGTGGGTTTCCGCGAGGCTGCGCCGCTGTGGCGGCTGTGGCAGGGCCGCAAGGGCCTGCTGCAGATCCTGCGGCGCCGCCGCAGCAGCCGGCACTGTCTCCGGCGGTGGCAGGGCCTCCAACACGTCGCTTGCGTCGCGGACCAGCGTGGCGCCGTCGCGGATCAGCCGGTTGCAGCCGGAGCTGCGGGCATCAAACGGATGGCCGGGCACCGCCAGCACCTCGCGGCCATAATCCAGCGCATCCCGCGCGGTGATCAGGCTGCCCGATTTGGCGGCGGCCTCGACCACCACTAGCGCGCGGGACAAGGCGGCAATAATCCGGTTGCGTTTGGGAAAGTCGCGGGCCTGGGGCGCCAAGCCCATCGGCTGTTCCGACAGCAGCAGTCCGGTTTCGCTTATGTCAGCTGCCAGTTTGGCGTTTTCGGCGGGGTAGATCACGTCAGCCCCGCCTGCCAGAACTGCGATGGTGCCGGTTTTCAGGGCTGACTGATGGGCTGCGGTGTCAATGCCGCGGGCCATCCCGGACACAACTATATACCCGGCCTCCCCCAGGGATGCCGCCAGCGACCGGGCCATGCGTATCCCAAGCGAGGAAGCATTGCGTGCGCCCACCAGGGAAATCATCGGACGGTCCAGCACCGACAGGTCGCCGATGGCCCAGAGAAGGGGCGGCGCATCTTTCAGGCTTTTCAGCAGCTCGGGGTATGCAGGGTCAAAAAAGCACAAAAGCCGCGCTTTGGCGGCTTTTGCGATCTTGATTTCTTCATCTACCGCTTTGGCGGGGCATGTTTCATACCCTTTGATGCCTGCGGAACGTGCCACTTCGGGCAGCGCATCCAGCGCATTCTGCGCTGAACCATATTCGGCGAGCAGCCGGTGAAAAGTCACCGGGCCGACCCGTTTAGAGCGCAAAAGGCGAAGCCATGAATACCGGTTATCTTCCGTGGTGGGTGGGAGTGGGGGGTGAGTGGAAGAAAGTGTTTCTTCGGTCATCCGCAGCTCCGCCTGTTTGCAAGACAAGAATTAACCTTGTGAGGGTTAACAGGTGATGAACAGTCCGCAGTTTTTTGCCAATGCGTCGAAAATTTTCCTAAGCTGTTAGAAGTAGGGGAATTTTCAAAATCAATTCAGGGTTGCGTGGTGCATCGTGCCACGGCCTGGACCGGCAAAGCCTGCTGCCGGTCCGGGATTTTGCATCAGCTGCATGGGTTTGCGGCGGATTTATGCAGCTGACCCGCCGACTGTCAGTCCGCCCATCAGCACCGAGGGCTGGCCGACACCGACGGGCACCCATTGTCCGGCCTTGCCGCAGTTGCCCATGCCGGGGTCCAGCGCCATGTCATTGCCAAGGCCGCGAATCTGTTTGAGCGCGGTGGCGCCGTCCCCGATCAGTGTGGCCCCCTTAACCGGTGCGCCGACCTTGCCGTCCTTCACCCGGTAGGCTTCGGTGCAGGAGAACACGAATTTGCCATTGGTGATATCCACCTGTCCGCCGCCAAAGCCGACTGCCCAGATGCCGTCCTTGATGCCGGCCACCAGATCGTCCGGCGCAGAATCGCCACCCAGCATGTAGGTATTGGTCATCCGCGGCATCGGGGCATGGGCATAGCTCTGGCGCCGCCCGTTGCCGGTGGGGGAAACCCCCATCAGCCGCGCGTTCTGGCGGTCCTGCATAAAGCCGACCAGAACGCCGTCTTCGATCAGCGTTGTCTTCTGGCTTGGCGTGCCTTCGTCATCCACGGTGATTGAGCCACGGCGGTCCGGGATGGTGCCGTCGTCCAGCACGGTGACCCCCTTGGCGGCGATCTGCTGGCCCATCAGCCCCGCAAAGGCAGAGGAGCCTTTGCGGTTGAAGTCGCCCTCCAGCCCGTGGCCGATTGCCTCGTGCAGCAGGATGCCGGGCCAGCCGGGGCCAAGCACCACGTCCATCTCGCCGGCCGGGGCCGGGACAGCATCAAGATTGACCAGGGCAATGCGCAGCGCCTCCTGCACCTGCGCCTGCCAGTGTTCGGGATCGACCAGCCCGTCCAGACCCAGCCGGCCGCCGCCGCCTGCCGAGCCGGCTTCGCGGCGGCCGTCCTTTTCGACGATCACCGAGACATTGAGCCGGGCCATCGGACGGGTGTCGCGCACCCGCACCCCGTCGGCGCGCAGAATCTCCACCTCCTGCAGCGAGGCGGCAAGTGACGCCGAGACCTGCACCACGCGTTTGTCGATGTTGCGGGCATAATCGTCGATTTCGCGCAGTGTCTCGACCTTGACCGGGAACGGCATGGCGCTGATCGGATCAGCATCAGTGTAAAGCTTCGTATTGGTGGGCTGCGGTGCATCCGCATAGCTGCCGCCGCCATCGCCAACCGCCAGCTTGGCGGTTTCCGCTGCCCGCTTGAGCGAGGCGATGGAAACATCGGTGGAATGCGCATAACCCGCCACATCGCCGTTCACGGCCCGCAGGCCAAACCCTTCGGAGGCATCATAGCTGGCGCTGCGCAACCGCCCGTCATCAAAGGACAGCGCCTCTGACTTGCGACGTTCGGCAAAGATCTCTCCGTCCTCTGCTCCGTTCAGCGCATCGCGCAGGGTGGCCAGGGCCTCATCCTGCGGAAGCGCGGTTTCAAAGGGACGGAAGTCTGGGTTTTCCATGGCACGGTCCTCAGATTTTTTTGATCTAAATCAAGAAAGCGACGGTTTGACGCTTGGCTGCCTCTTTATCTGTACGCCCGAATATGATTTTAAGCGGCATCAAAGACAACGGGGCAGGTGCGTTTTGTGGAATCAATGATTCCCGGCGTTCGTGCTGCCGCAGGAACAATGCGATCAACCGATCAGGACAGAACATGAAAAACGCTTTGATGCTTTCGGGCCTTTTCGCCGGCCTTTCGAGCCTTCCAGCAATGGCGCAAGAAGGCCTGAAGACCATTGGCAAGCCGGTTGACGGCGGCCTGAACTTCCAGCCGGCGGCGACGTCGCTGATGGACGGGATCGTGAGGCTGGACTGGATGATCCTGGTGATCATCACCGTGATCTGCATCTTTGTGGCGGGTTTGCTGCTGTGGGCGATCCTGCGGTTCAACAAGCGTGCCAACCCGACCCCGGCCAAATTCACCCACCACACCCCGATTGAAATCGCCTGGACCATCATTCCGATCCTGGTGCTGGTGTTCATCGGATCCTTCTCGCTGCCGCAGCTGTTTGCCCAGCAGGAAATCCCCGAAGGCGACATCACCATCAAGGTGACCGGCTACCAGTGGTACTGGGGCTATGAGTATGAGGATCACGAATTCGGTTTCGAGAGCTTCCTGCTGCCCAAGGAAGATCTGGCTGCACACGGTTATGCCGAGGATGAATGGCTGCTGGCCACGGATACCGCCGTTGTGGTGCCGTCGGGCAAGACCATCGTGATGAATGTGACTGCAGCCGACGTGATCCACTCCTGGACCATCCCGGCCTTCGGCGTGAAGCAGGACGCGGTTCCCGGCCGTCTGGCGCAGCTGTGGTTCGAGGTCGAAGAGGGCAAGGAAGGCATCTACTTTGGTCAGTGTTCGGAACTGTGCGGCAAGGACCATGCCTATATGCCGATCACCGTCAAAGTGGTAACCCAGGCAGAATATGACGCCTGGCTGGAAGGCGCCAAGGAAGAATACGCGGGCATCCCGCAGGCCTATCAGGTCGCTTCCAACTGATAGCCTGGCCGCAGCGCGCCTGAATGGGCGGCATGCGGTACAGTGACACGATCCGGGTGCGCAGACCTGCGCGCCCGTTGCCGCCAAAGGACCCAAGATGAGCGACGCAAGCATCAACGCAAGCCGGGCATATGAGGACGAGGCCAGCTTTGGCGATTATTTCGCCCTGCTGAAGCCCCGTGTCATGTCGCTGGTGGTGTTCACCGCTCTGGTCGGCCTGTTGGCGGCGCCGGTTGGCGTTCATCCGGTCATTGGTTTCTGCGCCATCCTGTTCATCGCCATCGGCGGCGGCGCATCCGGTGCGCTGAACATGTGGTGGGATGCGGATATCGATAAGGTGATGAAACGCACCAAGGGCCGCCCGATTCCCGCAGGCAAAGTCACAGAGGGCGAAGCGCTGTCTCTGGGGCTGGCGCTGTCGGGTCTGTCGGTGATCATGCTGGCGCTGGCGGCGAATGTTTTTGCCGGTGCCTTTCTGGCCTTCACCATCTTCTTTTATGTGGTGATCTATACCATGTGGCTGAAGCGGGCGACGCCGCAGAACATCGTGATCGGCGGTGCTGCGGGGGCTTTCCCGCCGGTGATCGGCTGGATTGCCGCCACTGGCACCATGTCGGTCGAACCCTGGCTGATGTTCCTGCTGACGTTCATGTGGACGCCGCCGCATTTCTGGGCGCTGGCCCTGTTCATGCGCTCGGATTATGACGATGCCGGCGTGCCGATGCTGACCGTGACCCATGGTCGCCGCGCCACCCGTGTGCACATTCTGGTCTACACCGTGCTGCTGGCTGTTCTGGCCGTGGGCACCGCGTTCTCTGGCATCGGCGGCCCGCTGTATCTGGCGGTGGCGCTGGTGCTGAACGCGCTGTTCCTGCATGGGGCCTGGAAAATCACCCGCCGCAACGAAGACGATTGCGAGGCAGACAATTTCAAGGTGGAGCGCAGCTTCTTCAAACTGTCGCTTCTGTATCTGTTCCTGCACTTTGGTGCGATTCTCGCCGAGGCGCTGCTAAAGCCCTATGGCTTGGGAGGCTGGTAACATGGCTCTGCACAAGGAACATGAACTGCACAAACGGCGTTCTGGGCTCAACAAGGGTGTCGGCATCCTGCTGGCGGCCTTTGTGGTGCTGGTGATGGCGCTGACCATGGTCAAAGTGACCTCTGCCAGCTTCAAGTTCCCTGATGCGCAGGGAGAACAGAACTGATGGCGCTGCAAGGACCCCAAAAGACTGCGGCCCAGCTGATTGGCGTCGTTGTGCTGATGGGCAGCCTGTCCTGGGCGTCTGTGCCTTTTTACGACTGGTTCTGCCGCGTCACCGGGTTTGGCGGCGTGACGCAGGTGGCCAATGCCGGGTCCGACACCGTGTTGGACCAGACCATCACCGTGCGTTTTGACGGCTCCAAGGAACGCGGCATGCCGTGGGAGTTCAAACCCGTGGTGCGCGAGATGGAGATCAGGCTGGGAGAGACCGGCCTGGCTTTCTATGAAGCCTATAACCCGACCGACCGCCCTGTCGCGGGTCAGGCGTCCTATAATGTGGCGCCCTATCAGGCGGGTTACTTCTTTGAGAAAATCGACTGCTTCTGCTTTACCGAGCAGGTGCTGCAGCCGGGGGAGCGGGTGCAGATGCCCGTGACCTTCTATGTTGATCCGGAAATCATTGATGACCGGGACGCGAAATACGTGCATACGATTACATTGTCGTACACGTTCCATGAAATCGATCTGCCCGAGGGCGTCGCTGCTCTTGATACCGGGGATAACACCGGGGCAGGCACAGCCACGAACTAGGCCGCTAGGTGAGGGACACTTAAATGGCGCACGCTAAAAATCACGATTATCACATTCTGCCACCGTCGATCTGGCCACTGGCCAGTGCGGTTGGCGCATTCGTCATGCTGGTTGGCGCAGTCTTCTGGATGAAGGGCATGTCGTCCTGGATGTTCTGGATCGGCTTCGTCGGCGTTCTGTACACCGCTTTTGCCTGGTGGGCAGAAGTGGTCAAGGAAAGCAAGGTCGGCGATCACACCCCCGTTGTCCGCATTGGTCTGCGCTACGGTTTCATCCTGTTTGTGATGTCCGAGGTGATGTTCTTCTTCGCCTGGTTCTGGTCATTTTTCAAACACGCCATGTACCCGATGGAGACCTATTTCGGCACCGAATATGCCGCACCTGAGATCTACGCAGTTGACCCGTTTCACCTGCCGCTGATCAACACCCTGATCCTGCTGCTGTCTGGCTGTGCGGTGACCTGGGCGCACCACGCGCTGGTTCACAACAACGATCGCAAGGCGCTGATCCAGGGCCTGGCCATCGGTATCGCCTTTGGCGTCGCCTTTACCTTCCTGCAGGGCTATGAATACGCGCACCTGCTGCACGAAGGCTGGAAATTTGGCGAAGACGAGTTCTATTCGAACTTCTTCATGGCCACCGGGTTCCACGGCTTCCACGTCGTGATCGGCACCATCTTCCTGACTGTCTGCCTGATCCGCGCAATGAAGGGTGACTTCACCCCAGAACAGCACGTCGGCTTTGAGGCCGCGGCCTGGTACTGGCACTTTGTGGACGTCGTCTGGCTGTTCCTGTTTGTGGCTGTCTACATCTGGGGCACCGCTGGTTTGTAATGGTTACATGTTTGCGGTTTCAAAAACCGCAGACAGACCTTAATGAGCAAGGCGCGCAGGGGACACCTTGCGCGCCTTGTCTATTGAAGCGGAGCAGCCCGGATGCGGCGTGTCATCTTCCTGTTGATCATCAGCGGCGCGGGCCTGGCCATTCTGATCGGCCTGGGCACCTGGCAACTGCAGCGCAAAGCCTGGAAGGAAGACATCCTGTCCACCATCGAGGCGCGCATCGCCGGTGCGGCTGCCGACCACCTGCCGCTGGCCTTGGACAGGGACACGGACAAGTACCGCCCTGTCCGCCTGCAGGGGGAAGCCGGTGCAGAAGAGCTGCATGTTCTGACGTCGATCAAGGACATCGGTCCCGGGTACCGGGTGATTTCCCCCTTCACGCTGGAAGATGGCCGCCGGGTGCTGATTGACCGCGGCTTTGTGACGGTGACCGAAAAGCAGGCTGCGCGTCTGACGGGCGCAACTGTCATCGAAGGCAATATTCACTGGCCGCAGGAGACTGACAGCTTCACGCCCCAGCCGGACCTTGCAGCCAACATCTGGTACACCCGCGACGCGGACCAGATGGCGAAACAGCTGGACACCGAAGCAGTGATGATTGTCCTGCGTGCGAATCCCGAGGGCGAGACAGGCCTGCTGCCAATGCCGGTCGACACTGCCGGCATCCCGAACAACCACTTGCAATACGCGATCACCTGGTTTTCGCTGGCCTTTATCTGGGCCGCGATGACCCTCTACTTTCTGCGGCGCAGCCGCCCCTAACCTGAAGAGCTGAAGGCGATGAAATATATCTCGACCCGGGGCCAAGCGCCCGAGCTGACCTTTGAAGACGCAATGCTGACCGGCCTCGCGCGCGACGGCGGGCTTTATGTGCCAGCCGAAATCCCGCAGATGTCCCAGGACGAGATCGCGGCGCTGGCGGGGCTGTCGTATGAGGAAACCGCTTTTCGCGTCATGCGCCCTTTCATCGGCGACTGTTTCACGGATGAAGAATTCCGCGCCATCATCGCCCGTGCCTATGCAGGGTTCGGCCACGCCGCCCGCGCGCCGCTGAAACAGCTGGCACCGAACCATTTCTTGCTGGAGCTGTTCCACGGCCCGACGCTGGCCTTCAAGGACTTTGCGATGCAGCTGATCGGCCAGCTGTTCCAGTCCGCACTTGAGCGCCGGGGCGACCGGGTGACCATTGCGGGCGCCACCTCTGGCGACACGGGTTCCGCCGCCATGGAGGCCTTCCGCGGCCTCAGCAATGTGGATGTGTTCATCCTCTATCCGCATGGCCGTGTGTCCGAGGTGCAGCGCCGCCAGATGACCACACCGCAGGACGCCAATGTGCATGCACTGGCGGTTGACGGCGACTTTGACGATTGCCAGGCGCGCGTCAAAGACATGTTCAATGACTTCGATTTCCGCGATGGCGTGAAGCTGGCAGGTGTGAACTCGATCAATATCGCCCGCGTGTTGGCGCAGGTGGTTTATTACTTCTCCGCCGCCGTGAGCCTCGGCGCGCCGCAGCGCAAGGTGAGCTTTACCGTGCCGACAGGCAACTTTGGTGACATTTTTGCGGGCTTTATCGCCAAGCAGATGGGCCTGCCGATTGATCAGCTGGTGGTCGCCACCAATCAGAACGACATCCTGCACCGTTGCCTGTCGGGGCAGGGCTATCACAAGGGCGACACCCAGCCCTCGATCTCGCCGTCGATGGATATTCAGGTGTCGTCGAACTTTGAGCGCGCCCTGTTCTACGCCTATGGCAAGGATGCCAAGGCCATTGCCCAGTTGATGGATGAACTGAAGACCGGCGGCTTTGACGTCTCGCAAGGCGCGATGCAGGCGCTGTCGGAAACCTATGCCTCGGGCCGTACCTCTGAAGAAGAAACGCTGGCCACCATCAAGTCCGAACTGGCGGCCTCGGGCGAATTGCTGTGCCCGCATGGCGCAGTTGGCGTGAAAGTGGCAAATGAGCACCGCAAGGCAGACGTGCCGATGATTACCCTGGCCACCGCGCATCCGGCGAAATTCCCGGCCGCTGTAGAAGATGCCAGCGGCATTCATCCGCCCTTGCCGCCGCGCATGTCCGACCTGTATGAGAGATCGGAACGGGTGACCCGGATTGCCAATGATCTGGCTGCCCTTGAAAATCACATCAGAAAGAACATCGCGCATTGACCGTACAGCAGCACACACTCGCCAACGGGTTCCGTATCGTCTCCGAGCGTATGCCGGGCCTGGAATCGGCGGCGGTCGGGATCTGGGTGAGCGCCGGCGGCCGCCACGAGCGGCTGGAGCAAAACGGCATCGCCCATTTTCTGGAGCATATGGCCTTTAAGGGCACCCAGCGGCGCACGGCCTTGCAGATCGCCGAGGAGATCGAGGATGTAGGCGGTTACATCAACGCCTACACCTCGCGCGAGGTGACGGCTTATTACGCCCGGGTGCTGAAAGGCGACGTGCCGCTGGCGGTGGATGTGATCGGGGATATCCTGCTCAATCCGGCGTTCGATGCGCGCGAGATCGAAGTCGAGCGCGGCGTGATCCTGCAGGAGATCGGCCAGTCGCTGGATACGCCGGACGACGTGATCTTTGACTGGCTGCAGGAAGAAAGCTATCGCGGCCAGCCGCTGGGACGGACCATTCTGGGCCCGGCGGAGCGTGTACGCAGCTTCAGCCGCGAGGATCTGCAAGGCTTTGTCGGCGAACATTACGGCCCCGGCCAGATGATCCTGGCAGCCGCGGGCGGCGTGGATCATGACGCGCTGGTCAAACTGGCAGAGCAGCTGTTCGGCCATATGCAGGCCAAGCCGGAATTCACTGCAGAAGGCGCGACCTTCACCGGCGGCGAGGCACG
The DNA here is from genome assembly GCF_049800895.1 of Leisingera sp. S232. Taxonomy (NCBI): domain Bacteria; kingdom Pseudomonadati; phylum Pseudomonadota; class Alphaproteobacteria; order Rhodobacterales; family Roseobacteraceae; genus Leisingera; species Leisingera sp. S232. Next base: position 35,135 of record NZ_JBNAFX010000006.1, read on the forward strand.
GCAGGTGAAGGATCTGGAGCAGGCGCATTTCGCGCTGGCCTTTGAAGGGCCCGGCTACCGCAACCAGTCGATGTACACCGCACAGATCTATGCCAGCGCGCTTGGCGGCGGCATGTCCTCGCGGCTGTTTCAGGAGGTGCGCGAAAAGCGCGGCCTTTGCTACACGATCTTTGCGCAGGCAGGCTCTTATGCCGATACCGGCGCGATGACCGTTTATGCCGGAACCTCGGGCGAGCAGCTGGCAGAGCTGGCGGGCATCACCATCGACGAGATGAAACGCGCCGCGGATGATATGAGCGATGCCGAGGTTGAACGCGCCCGTGCCCAGATGAAGGCCGGGATGCTGATGGGGCTGGAAAGCCCCTCGAACCGGGCTGAACGGCTGGCGCGGCTGGTGCAGATCTGGGGCAAGGTGCCGTCGCTGGAAAGCACGGTGGACCGTATCAATGCGGTCACCACCAAAGATGTGCGCGCGCTGGCGGAGACCATGGCGGTGTCGGCACCTGCGGCGCTGGCGCTTTATGGCCCGGTGAACGGGGCGCCCACGCTGGAGAGGCTGCAGGAGAGGCGCGCCGCCTGATGCTGCTCAATCGCCGCAAGGTCCGTATCGAAACCGAGCGCCTGACCCTCAGGCCGCCGGTGCATGCGGATTTTCACGGCTGGTCGGCGCTCCGGCAGCAGAGCCAGTCCTATCTGACACAATGGGAACCCAGTTGGGCGGCGGATCATCTCAGCCGCAAAAGCTTTACCAACCGGGTCTATTGGGCGCGGCGTTCAGTGTCCGGCGGTACCGCAATGCCGCTGTTCCTGATCCGCCGCTGTGACAACCTGCTGGTTGGCGCCATAACGCTCGACAATATCCGGCGCGGTCCGGCCCAGGCGGGCACGCTGGGTTACTGGACCGGCCAGTCCTTTGCCCGACAGGGATACATGCGCGAGGCCATCGGCGCGGTGGTGCATCATGCCTTCACCAAGCTGGACCTCAGCCGGATTGAGGCCGCCTGCCTGCCGGAAAACCAGGCATCGCGTGGGCTGCTGGAAAAATCCGGTTTCAAATACGAAGGCGTCGCCCAGTCCTATCTGCAGATCAATGGTCGCTGGCGCACTCATGTGCTCTATGCCTCCCTGCGCCACGACCGCCGCGGCAAGACGCTGACGGGGCAGGCCTAGGGGCAGGAGCCAAGGGCGGTTCTTCTTGCCGCGAAGGTCTCCCGCCCGGCGTCGGCGCATCACAGATGCACCACGCCCGTTGGGCCGGGCGCCGCCCCTGCGGTGCGGCGCTGGATCAGGCCGCAAGCGGTGCCGCGCCATGCGCCAGCATGGCGCCAGGCCCAACTGCGGGGCAGAATTTTCAATTCTGCATGAGCAGGCGGGAGAGCATGTGGTTCGAATTTCGCGCGACTGGGGCTGACAGCGGGTGCTGGCGCGCTAGAACTGCCTCATGCGCGCGATTTTCTCTCTGCTGTGCTTCATTCTGTGTGCCACTGCCCTGCAGGCGCAGGAGCGGCGGGGCAGCCATTGCATTGCTTTGGCGGGGGCCGCGCCCGGCCTGCAGTATTTGCACCAGGCCAGCTGGCAGGCGCCGGTTGCCAAGGACAGCGTGCATATCCGCTACATTGCCCATGCCTCTTTCCTGATCAGGACCGAAGGCGGGTTGAATATCGTGACCGACTTCACCGGCTTCACGGGTTCCGCGCCGTTGATCCCCGATGTGGTCACCATGAACCACGCCCATGAAACCCATTGGACCGCCCACCCCGACCCCGCGATCCCGCATGTGCTGCAGGGCTGGGGGCCGCCGGGTGCAGGCATCGATCACTTCTTGGATCTTGGCGAAATGCTGATCCGCAATGTGTCGACCGACATCCGCAACATGTTCGGCGGGGTGGAGGTGCGGGGCAATTCGATCTTTGTGTTCGAGGCCGCGGGCCTGTGTATCGGCCATTTGGGGCATTTGCACCATGTGCCAACGCCGGAGCAGTTTGCAGCCCTCGGTCGGCTGGACGTGGTGATGGCGGCGGTGGATGGCGGCATTACCCTGCCGCTGGAGCAGATGCTGGAGGTGCTGGGGCGGCTGCGCTCGTCTGTAATCATCCCGATGCATTGGTTCAGCGATTATTCTCTGGAGCGTTTCCTGGCCCGGATCGGCCCGGAATTCGATGTGGTGGATGACGGGGCAAGTGAACTGACCGTGTCGCTGCGCAGCCTGCCCGGCCGCCCTACCATCCATGTACTGCGCCCCAAGTTCCTGCTGGAAGACGAGTGACCCGGCTTGCCAGCCGCAGGGCCTTGCGGCATGGATAGGGCATGACGCTGAACCCTGCTGACACTGGCTTTGCCGCCCGCCTCTCTGCCCTGTTGCCCGATGGGGTTCTGCGCGCGCCTGAGCCACGGTATCTGGAAGAGCCGCGCGGCCGGTTCCAGGGGCAGGCAGGTCTGCTGGCCGCACCGCAGAATGTCGAGCAGGTCGCCACATTGTTGCGCGAGGCCAATCTGGCACGGGTGCCGGTGGTTCCCTATGGCGGCGGCACCGGTCTGGTTGGTGGTCAGCTCATGCCGGAAGGCCCGGCGCCGCTGGTGGTTTCACTGGAAAGGCTGGCAGCCATCCGGGCTGTGCATGCCCAGGAGAATGTGCTGATCGCTGAAGCCGGGGCCATACTGGCCGATGTTCAGGCCGCGGCGCAGGATGCGGGGCGCTTGTTCCCGCTGTCGCTGGCGGCGGAGGGCTCGGCCCGGATTGGCGGCAACCTGTCGACCAATGCCGGCGGTGTCAATGTGCTGCGCTACGGCAATGCCCGCGACCTTTGTCTGGGGCTGGAAGCGGTGTTGCCCTCAGGTGAAATCTGGCGGGGGCTGTCGCGGCTCAGGAAGGACAACACCGGCTATGACCTGAGGAACCTGCTGATCGGGGCGGAAGGCACCTTGGGCGTGATTACCGCTGCGGCTCTGAAGCTTTCACCGGTTCCGGCGTCGCTGGGAACGGCCATCTTCACCGTGACAGACCCGCAGGCGGCCCTTGCTCTGCTGGCGCTGGCCCGCGACCAGGTGGGCGAAGCGGTCAGCGCCTTCGAGCTGATCCATCGCCAAGGGCTGGATTTCCTGACGGAGACACTGCCGCAGGTCCGCCAGCCCTTTGCCGGAGCGCCTGAATGGAGTGTGCTGATCGAGCTGGGGCTGCCAAAGGGGCTGGAGGCGCAAGAGGTCCTGGCCGAGCTGTTCGCAGCCGCGGAAACCGCAGATCTGGTGCAAGACGGGGTGATTGCCCAATCCGGGGCGCAGCGGCAGATGTTATGGGCTGTGCGCGAGAATATCCCGCTGGCAAACAAGGCGATCGGCTCGGTGTCGAGCCATGACATCTCGGTGCCGATTTCGCAGATCCCAGCCTTTATTGATGAGGGCAGCGAAGTGATCGCCCGGCTTGGCGACTTTCGCATCAATTGCTTTGGCCATTTGGGCGACGGCAATCTGCATTACAATGTCTTTCCGGCCAAAGGGCGCAGGCGGGAAGACTATGACTCCTTGCGCGGCGCAGTAAAAGAGGTCGTGCATGAGCTGGTGCATGCCTTGGGCGGCTCTTTCAGTGCCGAGCATGGGGTGGGACGGCTGAAGACCGGCGATCTGGAGCGTTATGGCGATCCGGTGAGACTGGCAGCGATGCGGGCGGTCAAACAGGCGCTGGATCCCAATGGCATCATGAACCCGGGCGCAGTGCTGAGACAGGGCTGAGCCTTCTGGCAGGCGGAGGGGTCTCAAACCGGCGGAGCGCTCCCGCACCCGCGGCTGCCCGGCTGCGCCGGACCGCCTGGCGGCTTTGGGCCGGGCGCCGCGCATTCGCGCGGCGCGCCCCTTCTGGCCCAGGGGGCCTGAAGGGGCCATGCCCAACGGGAACAGACTTTCGGCAGAAAGGCGTCTGACCGGCGGGAGCTTCCCGCAGGCCGGGGAACGGGATCAAAGCCCCTCGAATTCGCAGAGCACATGCACATCCATGCCCATGTCCTCCAGCAGCTTGCGGCCGCCCAGTTCCGGCAGATCGACGATGAAGGCGCAGGAGATGATCTCGCCGCCCAGCCGCTCAATCAGCTTGATGCCGGCGCCTGCGGTGCCACCGGTGGCCAAGAGGTCGTCCACGACCAGGATTTTCTCGCCCGGCTTGATCGCATCATCGTGGATTTCCACAATCGCTTCGCCGTATTCCAGCTTGTAGTCCTGGCTGATGGTGGTGCCGGGCAGTTTGCCCTTTTTGCGGATCGGTACAAAACCGACGCTTAGCTGATGCGCAATGGCACCGCCCAGGATGAAACCGCGGGCTTCAAGCCCGACCACCTTGTCGATCTGCTCGCCCGCATAGGGATGCAGCATCTGGTCGATCGCCATGCGAAAGCCGCGCGGGTCGGCAAACAGGGTGGTCACATCGCGGAACATGATCCCTTCGTGGGGAAAGTCCACGATGGTGCGGATGTAATCCTTGACGGCGGGCTTCTTAGGCATCGGTTCGGCTCCACTGGCTCAAATATGAAATCGGCCCTGAAGTGCAGCCGGGCCATATGCGGTTTGGCCGAAGCCAAGGTTTCTTGCAAGAGGGGAGAGGGGCAGGCCGGACGGCTGTGCGGCCTGGTTGCTGTCAGGCGGGGCGGCGCAGAAGCGCTGTGGCTGCGCCCATTCCGATCAGGGCGAGGCCACCGGTGCGGGTCACCGCCGCGGCAGCTGCAGGCTGGGCGATCCATTTCCGCAGCCTGTCAGCCAGCAATGCATAGGCCAGCGCATTCAAGGCTGCCAGCCCTACGAAAGTGGCAATCAGAACGGCGAACTGAGGCGCAAGCCCTGCATCCGGCCGGATGAACTGCGGCACGAAGGCGATGAAAAAGGCGATGGATTTCGGGTTCAGCGCAGTGACCGCGGCTGCATGCCCGAAGACCCCGCGCGCCCTTATGCCGCTGTCCGGCGCAAATTGTTCAATGGCTGCCTGCGGCGCGCTGCGCCAGAGTTTCACGCCCAGCCAGACCAGATAGGCCGCACCGGCCCATTTCAGCACAGAAAACAGCGTGGCTGAGGCCATCACCAGCGCGCCCAGCCCCGCCAGAGAGGCGCTCATGGCGATGAAGTCTCCCAAAGCGACGCCAAGGGCCGACGCCACAGCGACCTGCCGACCTTTGGACAGTGCATAGCTCAGCACCAGCAGGACGGTAGGCCCCGGGATCAGCAGCAGGGCAATCGAAGCGGCGCAGAATGCGAGCCAAAGATTCAGGTCCATCAGGGTCTCCCGGAAAAAAGCCTGCCAGCAGCAAGCCCGGGAAACAGGCCCACGTCAACGGGGGAAACGGGTTGTCCACCGCATCAACGCCTCAAGTGGTCCGTGTTTTGCAAAGATGTTCCACAGCCACACCAGCACCATGGAGAAGGCGCAGAACCCCAGTGAATAGACGAATACGCCGCTGGTGCTGAGCGAGCCGTCGAGCTGGCCCATTGTCTCCAGCATGCCCATGCCCAAAAGGATATGCGCGGCATAAAGGCTGAGCGCCTGCCGGCCCGGGGCAGCCAGCCCTTTCGCCAGCCCGATTTTGTTGAGCGCAGGCGTAATGGCCAGCACCAGCCCGGTGACCGCCAGCGCACTGCCGGCTGCGGCGATGACATAGAAGGGGCCGGGTGGGATGGAACTTGTGCCCAACAGCTCTGCCAGCTCAGGGTTCGGGTTGAAGAGGCCCGGCAAGACCCCCAGCCCTGCGGCTGCGGTTCCCCAAAAGACCAGATGGGCCTGAGTGCGACGGCTGGAGAGGGGGAGGCGTCCAGCCCACATGCCGATGAACAGGAAGGCCGCCCAGGGAAACACCGGGTGCCAGCCGTTAAAGAAGGAATGCCGCAGGAAGCCTTCAACAGTCCAGAAATCGGTGTATTCCAGGGTCTCCCAGGTCCAATGCACCTCGTAGTTGAGCGCCAGCAGGCTGATGAAGCCGATGAGAACAACGGCTGCTGCTGTCCGCAGGAGTGCCCCGCTGGAGGCAGTCAGAAACGGCAGCGCCAACAGGAAGTAGAGCGCGTAGAAATGCAGGATGTCGGCCTCGAAAATGGTGAGGTTCAACAGCCCGACCGCGAACAGGAACAGTGCACGGCGGAAGATTGCAGCCCGGTCCGGGCGGCCCAGCGACAGGCCGATGCCAGCCAGCACCACAAACAGCGCTGCGGCCCGCCCTTCCAGCGCGTTGGTGAGCAGCGATGCGGTATCGGTGCCTGGGGTGACCTTGGCGGCAATCCGGAAGTTCACCAGCACCATGCCGCAGAAGGCCAGAAAGCGGGCGATGTCCAATCCGTGCAGCCGCATGAGACCCCCTGAAATCAAAAGAAACGTTCAAACGCACGGCTCGAAAGAACTGCTCGACAGAACCGCAATGGCTGCAACTGCACAGATATCGGCACGGCAGGGGGCAATGAAAAGGGGCGGCCTGAAAAGACCACTCCCATGCGTTGCTGCCTGCACGGGCTGCGGGTCAGCCCAGTACCCGGCCGGCAACCGCGTCCAGTTTTGCCAAGAGCGCCGGGTCGCGTTTTTCAGGCGCGGTCATGATGGCGTATTCCAGTGCGGTGTCGCAACCATGCGGGCAGTCCTTGCGCTCTTTGCCCAGAAGGGCGGGCAGGCGACGGACCAGCTCGCGGGCGTTGGCAGAGTTGCCCTGCAACGTGGCAATGATATCGGTGATCTCCACCGCGCCATGCTCTGGGTGCCAGCTGTCGTAATCGGTGACCATGGCCACCGAGGCGTAACACAGCTCTGCCTCACGGGCGAGCTTGGCTTCGGGCATATTGGTCATGCCGATCACATCGCAGCCCCATTGCGCGCGGTAGAGTTTGCTTTCGGCCATCGAGGAGAACTGCGGCCCCTCCATGCACAGGTAGGTGCCGCCGCGGTGGATCTTGATCCCTGCATCCTTGGCCGCCGCTTCGGCTGCGTCCGACAGCCGTTCGCAGGTGGGATGTGCCACGCTGACATGGGCCACGCAGCCGGTGCCAAAGAAGCTTTTCTCGCGGGCAAATGTGCGGTCAATGAATTGATCCACAACCACAAAATCACCCGGCGCCATTTCCTCGCGGAAGGAGCCGCAGGCAGAGACGGAGAACACATCGGTGACCCCCAGCCGCTTCAGCGCGTCGATATTGGCGCGGTAGGGAACTTGGGTCGGGGAATGCACATGGCCGCGGCCGTGGCGAGGCAGAAAGGCCATTTTGACGCCGTCCAGGCTGCCGGTCAGGATCTGGTCCGACGGCGCCCCCCAGGGCGTGTCGACCGTGACCCATTCGGCGCCTTCCAGCCCGTCGATGTCATAAATGCCGGAGCCGCCGATCACGGCGATCATGGTTTCCTTGGTCAAGTTTTGCCCTCCTGATGCTGCTATGAGGATATGCGCAAGCGGGGCCGGATTTGGCAAGGGCGGGGTGTTCAACAGGGGGTGACGGGGGCGCCGCCTGGCACCCGCTGTACAGCGGGCGGGCACGGCGAGGGCGGGGGGTCTTCTCTTGGGGGCACAGCCGCCTGCCGGGAGCGGGGCATGAGTATTTGGAGAAAGATGAAAGAGCGGGGGCAATTTGCGCCGGGAAATGCCGTACAGGCAAGGGGGTGGGCTATGGCGCGGGCATCCGTTCACAAGGTCGCGGATTTTGCCAGGGACCAGAAAACCGGCAAGGGCTGTATCGGAGCTTTCAGGCAGCCGGGTGAGTTCCTGCGGTTACCCGTGCCTCTGCTCCTGCCCGTGCCGGACAGTGAAGCGGAACGCGCCTTTCATTTCTGCAAGGATCACACTGCGGTTGAAGCGGTGAATGGCAGGCAGATGGTGCTATATTTGGCTGCGCGACAGGAACTCCCCGGCGCCGCACCCTTGCCCCAAAGGCGCATTTCCGCTAGGGGCGGCGCAACAGCTTTCCTCCCGAGCACAGGTATACCTTATGAAACGCGCAGCCATGGCTTTGCTGGCCAAGCAGATTTCCCCGCCCAATCTTTCGATCATGCAGGACGAGGGCTTTACCGTGGGCCGCGTGCGCACCGAATTGCTGTCGGGCCTTACTGTGGCGCTGGCGCTGGTGCCAGAGGCCGTTGCCTTTGCTTTTGTTGCCGGGGTGCATCCGCTGGTGGGGCTTTATGCGGCCTTTATGGTGGGTCTGATCACTGCAGTGTTCGGCGGCCGGCCGGGGATGATTTCTGGAGCAACTGGCGCGCTGGCGGTGGTGATGGTGGCGCTGGTGGCGCAGCATGGGGTGGAATATCTCTTTGCCACCGTGGTGCTGATGGGCATTCTGCAGATCATCGCGGGCGTCATGCATTGGGGCAAGTTCATCCGGCTGGTGCCGCATCCGGTGATGCTGGGCTTTGTGAACGGTCTGGCGATCGTGATTTTCCTGGCGCAGCTGACCCAGTTCAAGGTGCCGGGTTCTGGTGGCGAAGAATGGCTGGGCGGGATGCAGCTTTATATGATGCTGGGACTGGTTGGCCTCACCATGCTGATCATCTGGGGGATGCCTAAGATCACATCCGTTATCCCGGCGCCGCTGGCGGGGATCGGCGTTGTGGCGGTTCTGGTCATTGCGCTGAACATTGACGTGCCGACCGTGGGCGATATGGCCTCGATCAAGGGCGGTTTCCCGGCGTTCCACAACCCGTTTGGCAGCGGTGAGGGGCTTTATGGCACGGCGCTTGCGCCCTTCACGCTGGAGACCCTGTGGATCATCCTGCCCTATGCGGTCATTCTGGCGGCCATCGGCCTGATCGAGAGCCTGCTGACCCTGAACCTGGTTGGTGAGATCACCGGCAAGCGCGGCGGGGCTAGCCAGGAATGCATTGCGCAGGGCGCATCGAATGTGGTCACCGGCTTCTTTGGCGGCATGGGCGGCTGTGCGATGATCGGCCAGTCGATGATCAATGTGAAATCCGGCGGACGGACGCGGATTGCGGGGATTACTGCAGCGCTGTTCCTTTTGCTGTTCGTCGTGGCGGCCTCGCCACTGATTGAGCAGATCCCGCTGGCGGCGCTGGTGGGCGTGATGTTCATGGTGGTGATCGGCACCTTCGCCTGGAACAGCCTGAAGATCATGACCAAAGTGCCGATGATGGACGCCTTTGTGATCGTGCTGGTGACGGTGGTGACCGTGATGACCGACCTGGCGATTGCTGTGGTTGTCGGTGTCATTGTCTCGGCGCTGGCCTATGCCTGGAACAACGCGCGCCGCATTCACGCCTATACCCGCGAGTCCGAAAGCGACAAGGGCGCCAAGGTCTATGAGATCGAGGGGCCGCTGTTCTTTGGCTCCACCGACGGGTTCATCGAGCTGTTTGATGTGGCAGGCGACCCGGATCATGTGATTGTCGATTTTGCGCGCAGCCGGGTGGTGGATCAGTCGGCGCTGCAGGCGGTTGAATCGCTTGCCGGGAAGTATGAGGCCGAGGGTAAGAAAGTGGTTCTGCGGCACCTGAGCCGCGACTGCCACCAGCTGCTGGCCAAAGCGGGCCACCTGATGGTCGACAGCGATGACGACCCTGAATATGAGATCGCGGTGGATTACTCGGTCAAGACCGGGGTCCTGGGCGGCCACTGAGCGGTTCGGAGTGCTAAAGGAAAAGCCCGCAGTTCTGAGGACTGCGGGCTTTCTTGTTTGAGGGGGCTTGGGGCCCACCATACCAGCAAGGGCATGGGGGCAGGGTCAGTCGGGGGCGAGGGTTTCCAGCATGTCGAGGTCCCCCGCGAGGAGGGCGGGTTCGGCGCGAGTCAGCAGCTCGGCTGGCCAGTCCCACCATTTGAGGCTGAGAAGGCGGGCGATCTGGGGTTTCGGGAAGCGGAAGCTTTGCACCGCGCCCGGGTTGCCGGTGACGATGGCATAGGGCGGGATGGAGCCGCGCACCACGGCGCCAGCGCCGATGATGGCGCCGTCGCCGATGCGGGCGCCGGGCAGGATCAGGGCGCCGTAGCCGATCCAGACGTCGTTGCCGATCACCGTGTCGCGGGTATCTGGCTGGTAGCCTGCCATCTGGGCCGGGTCAAACACCGGGAAAGGATAGCAGCTGAGCCCATCCTGGGCGTGATTGGCCGAGGAGGTGATAAAGCGCACCCCATGGGCAATCTGGCAGAAACGGCCGATCAGCAGCCGTTCGCGGGCGCCGGGGAACAGGTATGGGGCCAGGTGCTGGGCCCAGTTTTCCGGCACCTGGAAATCTGAGGCATAGGAATAATCGCCTGCCTGGATATTGGGGTGATCCAGAACCTGGGACAGCATGACGGTGCCCGCGTGGGGCGTGCCATCGGGCAGGATGATCGGGTTGCGCTTGCGGGGATCAGGAAGCGGCATGGCGGGTCTCATTCACCGGGGCGGGTGAGCGGGAACAGGTCGCGCACCACGGAATAGTCACGGTAGCCGAGGCGGGCCAGCGGCTGGAAGGTGGTGACGTCAAAGGTGCCCTCTTTCAGGCAGTCATCGCGCAGATGCACGCCTGTCACCTCGCCGAACACCACCTTGTTGGCTTCGCCCGGCAGGGTGACGATCTGCGTCAGCTTGCATTCAAGGGCTGCAGGCGCGGCGGCCACACGGGCGCAGGCGATGGTTTTGCAGTCTGCGACCTCAAGGCCTGCATGGGTGAACTCATCCACGTCTTTGGGCAGGGCGGCAGAGCTTGCGTTCATCGCGTCGCGCAGCGCGTAGGACACCACGTTGACGCAAAAGACGCCGGTGGCCTCGATATTGGCGACCGAATCCTTGGTGCCTGCCTGATCCGGTTTGCTGCTGGTGGAGGCAAACATCACCTGCGGCGGCGTATAGGCCACCGCGTTGAAAAACGAATAGGGGGCCAGGTTGTTCACCCCGTCGGCGGACCGGGTGGAGATCCAGCCGATGGGCCGGGGGGTGACGATGGCGTTGAACGGATTGTGGGGCAGGCCGTGGCCGTCCTCGGGGCGGTAGAACATTTCTGTTTCCTGCGCAGTTCATAGATGTTTGCCCAAGGCTTACGCGCATGCTAGGCCAAACGCCAGCCTGCAAGGAAGAATGCGGAGGCAGGGGCGGCGTGATCGAGTTGAGGGCAGAACAGCCGGACGACCGGTGGGAGGTTGAGGCGCTTTATGACCTGTGCTTTGCGCCCGGGCGCGAGGCGCTGTCGTCCTACCGTCTGCGTGATGGTGTGCCGCCGGTTGCAAGCCTGAGCGAGGTTGCGCGCGACAGCGATGGCATTCTGGCGGCAGCGATCCGCTATTGGCCGGTTCTGATTGGCGCAGCACCTGCGCTGCTGCTGGGGCCGGTGGCGGTGCATCCGACCCGCCAGGGCGAAGGGCTGGGCGGATCTTTGATTCGCGACAGTCTCGCCAAGGCAGAGGAAACCGGCTGGGGCAGGGTGATGCTGGTGGGCGATGCCCCCTATTACCAGCGCTTCGGCTTTACCCGGCTGGAAGGGGTCGAAATGCCGCCGCCCACCAACCCGGAGCGGGTGCTGGGGCTGGCGCTGCAGGCGGGTGCCTGGCAGGGCATCCAGGGCCGGGTCAGCCGCTGGCAGGCTTGAAATCAGGCGGCTCCCTGCCGATCTTTATGAGGGCAGAGGAGACACATGTGGCAGAGTTTCTGACAAAGGCGCGGGCCTATACCCCGCAAGAGATCGAGGCGGAGCTGGATGCGCTGGCGGCGCGCTACCGGGGGGCGGGCGGCGCTGGCGTGGAGTTGTTGAACCGGCTGGGTGGCAGCGGCGAGAGCCTGCTGGAGCGGCTGCCAGAGCCGGTGCGGGCAGGGCTGACCGGCGCCACGGAGACTGCCTTGCGGGCGGCCATGAAGGGCGCCAGCCGGTCGCGCCGCCTGGTGCCGGATCAGAAACCCGGCGTTGACAGGCTGGTGAGCGCGGCCATGGGTGCTGCGGGGGGCGCAGCCGGGCTGCCCGGCGCCTTGGTGGAGCTGCCCGCAACAACAGCCTTTCTGCTGCGCAGCATTCAGAGCGCCGCGGCGGCGGAGGGCTTTGACCCGGACTCGGAGAACGTGACTTTTGACTGCATCCAAGTCTTTGCCACGGCGGGGCCGCTGGCAGAGGATGACGGGGCGGATCTGGGCTTTGTCTCTGCCCGGCTGGGGCTGCCCGGCGCCCTGCACAAGCTGATTGCCCAGGTGGCGCCCAAGCTGGGTGCGGTGCTGGGACAGAAACTGGCGGCGCAGGCGGTGCCGGTTGCGGGGGCTGTGGCCGGGGCCACCATCAACTATGTCTTTGCGGGCTACTACCGGGAAATGGCGCATGTGCATTTCGGACTGCGGCGCCTTGCGGTGGAGGCAGATGTGCCGCAGCAGGAGCTGATTGCCCGGCTGCGGATGCGGCTGAAGGCACCAAAGGCCGCGCGGTAGCGGCACAGGTGACACAGAGACCTCTTGCGCTTGGCGGACAGGCAGATTTAATCAGCTTTTCCTGCTAAGAGGAAAGACATGATTCAATACAGCCTCAAATGCGCGGCCGGCCATGAGTTCGACAGCTGGTTCCAGTCGGCGGCGGCTTTTGACAAGCTGGCGGCAGCCGGGATGGTGTCCTGTGCCCTATGCGGCGGCACCGATGTAGAAAAGGCAATCATGGCGCCGCGGGTGCGCCCTGGACGCAAGGCGGTGTCGGCAGTTGGCGAGCCGGAGCGGAGGGCCGCAGATCACTCTGCGGCGGACGGGTCTACGGCGGCACCGGTCCCTGCGGCACCGGCGCCTGCAGCCTCTGCCCTTACAAGCCCGGGCATGCTCAGCCGCCCCTCGGGAGAGGTGGAGAAGGCGCTGAGCGAGCTGCGCAAGAAGGTCGAGGAAAACTCGGACTACGTCGGCGACAGCTTTGTGAAGGAAGCCCGGGCCATGCATCTGGGCGAGGCGCCAGAGCGGGCGATCCACGGCGAGGCAAAGCTGGAAGACGCGCGGGAGCTGATTGAGGAGGGTGTGCCGGTGATGCCGCTGCCCTTCCGTCCGGGCCGGAAATCAAATTGAGGCAGAACCAATCATTGAAGGGCAGCGCAGAATGCATGCAGTTGTAACGGGAACCAGCCGCGGTATCGGCAAGGAGCTGGTGAAACAGCTGCAGGCCGCAGGCCATGAGGTGACCGGAACCTCGCGCGACCATTCCTCCGGCGTCAAGCTGGATGTCTCGGACCCCGGCCAGCAGGCGCGGTTTGCGGCCCAGATCAAGGGGCGCGCGGTGGATTTGCTGGTCTGCAATGCCGGCGTCTATATCGACAAGGCAATGGGGCTAGAGGATTACTCGGCCGAGGTCTGGGCCAAGACGCTGGCGGCCAATGTGACTGGCGTGTTTCTGACCGCACAGGCGATGCTGCCGAACCTGCGGCTGGCGGACAATCCCAAGATCGCCATCCTGTCGTCGCAGATGGCCAGCCATTCGCAGGCGCCGGGTGGCAGTTATGCCTATCGGGCGTCCAAAGCCGCGGCGCTGAACATCGGGCGCAATCTGGCCACTGACCTGCAACCAGAGGGCATCGCCGTGGGGATCTACCATCCGGGCTGGGTGCAGACTGATATGGGCGGTTACGAGGGGGAGATCACGGTGCAGGAGTCGGTGGCCGGGCTGATCAATGAGTTTGACATTCTGTCCCTGGACACCTCCGGGTGCTTCCACACCTGGGATGGCCGTATTCATCCCTACTGACCTTGGCGGCAGCAAAGGCTGAAACTTAGACCGGAATTCAGGGGTTGCTCCCGCGCCCGCAGAAACCTGGCTGTGCCAGCTCCCTTGCCGGCCTTGGGCCGGGCGCCGCGCGATGCGCGGCGCGGGCCCCAGGCCCCCGGCCCCGGGCAAACCCAAACGGCCGAGGGGCCGGGGAGGCCCGGAGCCGGGCGGGAGCCTTTGGATAGGCCAAACGGCAGCCTGCCGCAGCTGTTCATAAAAAAGCCGGCGCGGGAACCGCGCCGGCTTTTGATGTTTCAGGACCGCGGGTCAGTTGCGGCCGGATAGGTTACTCCCAGCAGCTGACCAGAACGGTCATGCTGGAGGCGAGCCGGGTCATTGCCGCATTGGGCAGGCTGCCAGCCGCCGCCGGCTGGGCCGCGGGGGCCACGCCGGCTGCGTCCAGAGCGCTGCGGATTGCCTCGGCATTGGCAGCAAAGCTGACGCCTTCCGGCAGCTGTTTGCCACCGCTCTTCTGCGGCAGCAGCATGCCCAGAACGGCACCGGTTGCATCCAGAACCGGACCGCCCGCATCGCCGGGCTGGGCAGCCAGATCCAGGCGCGCCACCCTGGTGTCGCCATCCAGGCTTTTGACATCAGCGATCCGGCCCCAGGTGAGGCTGGGGGCGCCCAGCACGCCCTCATAGGAGAAGCCGGAGACCGCGACTTCGGACTGCAGGCGCGGCGAGGCGGTGCTGAGGCCCGCCACAGCGGCTGGCGCCAGTGCCTCTGCCGGTTTCAGAACAGCGATGCCCTCGGCGGAGTTGTTGGCCGCAATATCAGCCTGATAGCCGTGATCCAGAGTGATCCGTGTGCAGCCGGCCACCACATCGGAGGTGGTCAGGACGCTGCCGCTGCCATCTACAAAGAAACCGGTGCGCGACAGTTTCGGCTTGCGGATTTCCAGACCGGAGACCAGGTCGATGCTTTGCACCGCATCGCCGCCTGCAGCCGGGTCCAGCACGCCCTCGAGACGGCTGAAGCTGGATTGTATGGCGGCCAGCACGCGGGTGCGGCGGTCCTCGTCGCCTGCGGGCCAGATCAGGGTGAAGCCCTTGATCTCGCCGTTTTTCAGGCTTGCCTGGGTGAAGGAGACGGTCTTGCTGCTGCGGCCTTCGATGGTGAAGCTGTCAGAGCCACGCTCACGCGGGCCTTCCAGCGGCACGATCTCCAGCGTTTGCAGGATGTCATAGAGGCCAAACAGGGTGCGCTTGTCGCCCGGCTGGCTGATCAGCAGCAGCTGGGCGCCCAGATCTCCCGTGCTGGCGTAATGGGCAAAAGGCGATTCATAGCGGTCAAACCCCACTTCGCCGGCCGGGATCTGCAGAGCAATGCCTGCCTTGGTATCCTCCACCCGCGCCATGCCGACAGAGATCAGCGGCGCGTTGTATTCATCCATCAGCACCTGGCGCTGGGCGGTGGTCAGCACCCCGGTCGGCTCAAAGCCGCGGGCGGCCTGCCAGTCGCTCATTGAGCGTCGGGTGCCGCGGCCAAAGGCGCCGTCGATGCTGGAGGTGTAAAAGCCAGCGGCCTTCAGCGCGACCTGCAGCTCCATGCGCTGTTCGCGGCTGAGCTCGCGCTCGCTGCGGCGGGCCTGGGCCGGGGTCTCATCCGGCAGGGCTGTCTGCACAGCTGTCTGCGGCTGCGGTTCTGGCGTGGCGGGGGCCGCCGGGACCGGCGCAGGAACAGCAGACGGGGCAGCTTCTGCGGCAACCGGGTAGAACTGACTGCGCAGGTTGCGCTGGAATGCAATGAAGCTGTCACGCGGGATCTGGCCTTCGGCGCGGTAGACCTGCAGCACCCGTTCGGCATCCGCGCGGGTGTAGGGGCCCAGAACCACGCCGTACCAGCCGCCGCCAAGCGCAAAGCCCGACACATCGGGCAGGCGGGTGGCGAAGCTGCGGGCTTCTGCTTCGGCCTGCGTCAAAGAGGGGCGGGCGGCGATCTGGATCCAGACGCCATCGCGGCTGCTTTGCGCCGCAACAGGCGCCGTGAACGCAATGGCCAGCGCAATCAGCGGCAGGGCCAGAGCGGCAAACAGTTTTTTCATGTGTCGGCCTCGTATCCCGGAAATACACTTATTCTTTGAGGCGGAGGTTAAGCATTTTGCGGCGCCGAAGGGAACTCCTCATGTCAGGGGGAATTGCCGGTCCGTTGCCGCATTCCCGCACTTTTGTTGCCGATGCGCGCCGGCCGCCGGTGCATGGATGGCGTTCAAGCGGGCAGAGGGCGTTGACCCTGCCAAGAGCCTTGCATAGGAAGAACCCCGCAATTGCTGCCCCAGATGCCCCCAAAGGGATGAGAGATGACCCAGACCAACGGCGCGCCGCGCTCCTTCCAAGAGATTATCCTGAGGCTTCAGAACTACTGGGCCGCCAAAGGCTGCGCAGTGATGCAGCCCTATGACATGGAAGTCGGCGCCGGCACCTTCCACCCGGCGACCACGCTGCGCTCGCTGGGGACCAAGGCCTGGGCTGCGGCCTATGTGCAGCCGTCGCGTCGCCCGACCGATGGACGCTATGGCGAGAACCCGAACCGGCTGCAGCATTACTACCAATATCAGGTGCTGATCAAACCCAGCCCGCCGAACCTCCAAGAGCTGTATCTGGGCAGCCTTGAGGCGATTGGCGTTGATATGGCGATGCATGACATCCGCTTTGTCGAAGATGACTGGGAAAGCCCGACGCTGGGCGCCTGGGGTCTGGGCTGGGAGGTCTGGTGCGACGGCATGGAAGTCAGCCAGTTCACCTATTTCCAGCAGGTCGGCGGCCATGACTGTCATCCGGTCTCAGGCGAGCTGACCTATGGTCTGGAGCGTCTGGCGATGTATGTGCTGGGTGTCGATCATGTGATGGACATGCCCTATAATGACCCGGACGCGCTGATCCCGCTGTCTTATGGCGATGTGTTCAAGCAGACCGAGGAAGAATACGCCCGCTGGAACTTTGACGTGGCCAATACCGAAGTGCTACTGCGCCATTTCGAGGAGGCTGAGGCCGAATGCGCCGCCATCCTGGCGCAAGAGCATCAGGACCCGAAGACCGACAAGCGCATCATCATGGCGCATCCGGCCTATGACCAGTGCATCAAGGCGTCCCACATCTTCAACCTGCTGGATGCCCGCGGGGTGATTTCGGTGACCGAACGCCAAGCCTATATCGGCCGTGTCCGGGCGCTGGCCAAGCAATGCGCCGATGCCTTTGTGCTGACCGAAGCCGGCGGCCATGTGGCCGAGACCGCGGCCTGAGCAGGAGACAGCACGTTATGGGGAAACTCCTTGCCCTGATCCTGATCGTCTCCGGCCTCGCGGCCGGGGGGGCGATGTATTACCTGCAGGTCTATGGCTTTTATGATGAGGTTGCGCTGCAACCGGGCCGCGATGTGATGCTGGTGCCGCTGGATGGCGGCGCGGCCCAGCCGATCGCCTATGCGGATTTCCAGGCGATTGACGCTGACAGCTCCCCGATCCGCTACCGCGCCTGTTTCACCACCAAGATGACGCCGGATGCGCTGGCGCAGGTCTTTACCCTGTCGGACAAGATCGAGCCGCGCAATGCTCCGGACTGGTTTGGCTGTTTCGATGCCGCCGCCATCGGTGCCAAGCTGGCAGAAGGCTCGGCCAAGCCGTTCCTGTCGGTCAAGAACATCTCTTATGGCGTCGACCGCATTGTCGCCGTCACGGACGAGGGCCGCGGCTATGTCTGGCATGAGCTGAACGACTGCGGCCAGAAAGCCTATGACGGTACCGTGGTGGGCGAGGAATGCCCGCCCCGGCCAGAGGCAGGCGGGGGCAATTGATGAGCCCGCGCACCATGCCCGCCAACTCCATTTATTCCGCTGCGCCCGCCCGCGCGGCCACGCCCGAGGACATCCAATGCCCGACCTGCTGATTGAACTGTTTTCCGAGGAAATCCCGGCCCGCATGCAGGCGCGTGCCGCCGAAGACCTGAAAAAGCGCGTGACCGACGGTCTGGTCGAGGCGGGCCTCACCTATGCCGGGGCCGCGGCGCTGTCGACGCCGCGCCGCCTGACCCTGGCGGTGGATGGCCTGCTGGCCGAAAGCCCCACCATCCGCGAAGAGCGCAAAGGCCCCAAGGTCGGCGCCCCGGACAAGGCGATCGAAGGCTTCCTGCGCGGCGCGGGCCTGACCCGCGACCAGCTGGAAGAGCGCGAAACGCCGAAAGGCGCGGTCTATTTCGCGATGATCGAAAAGCCGGGACGGGCGGCAGCCGAAATCATTGCCGAGGTGCTGGAAGACTGTATCCGCACCTTTCCCTGGCCGAAATCCATGCGCTGGGGGACGGGCAGCTTGCGCTGGGTGCGCCCCTTGCATTCGATCCTCTGCATCCTGTCGGATGAGGCAGGCACATCCGTTGTCGATCTGGACATCGACGGCATCAAATCCGGCAGCAGCACCCGTGGCCACCGTTTCATGGCGCCGGAAGAGATCACCGTCACCGGTTTTGACGACTACGCCGCCAAGCTGAAACGCGCTTTTGTGGTGCTGGACCCGGCGGAACGGCAGGCGGCGATCTGGCAGGAGGCCAGCAATCAGGCCTTTGCCAACGGGCTGGACGTGGTCGAAGACAAGGGCCTCTTGGCCGAGGTTGCCGGGCTGGTCGAATGGCCCGTCGTGCTGATGGGCGCCATCGACGAGGAGTTCCTGGAACTGCCGCCAGAGGTGCTGCAGACCTCGATGAAGGAACACCAGAAGTTCTTTTCCGTGAAGAACCCCAAGACCGGGCGGATTGAGAGGTTCATCACCGTCGCCAACCGCGAGACTGCGGACAATGGCGCGACCATTCTGGCGGGCAACCAAAAGGTGCTGTCGGCGCGTCTGGCCGATGCCAAGTTCTTCTGGGAGAACGATCTGCGTACCGCCAGATCCGAGGCGGGCATGAGCGCCTGGGTCGAAAACCTCGGCAATGTGACCTTCCACAACAAGCTGGGCACCCAGGCCGCGCGGATTGACCGCATCGCCGCGCTTGCCCGCGAAATCGCACCTGTGGTTGGCGCCGATGCTGATTTGGCAGAGCAGGCGGCACGGGTTGCCAAGGCTGATCTGTCTTCGGAAATGGTCTATGAGTTTCCGGAACTGCAGGGGCTGATGGGCCGCTACTACGCCGAGGCTGCGGGCCTGCCGCAAGAGGTCGCCAACGCCTGCGAACAGCATTACTCGCCGCTGGGTCCGGGCGATGATGTCCCGTCAGAGCCGGTTTCCGTGGCTGTAGCGCTGGCCGACAAGCTGGACACGCTGACCGGTTTCTGGGCGATTGATGAAAAGCCCACCGGTTCCAAAGACCCCTATGCCCTGCGCCGTGCTGCGCTGGGGGTGATCCGGCTGGTGCTAGAGAATGATGTGCGAGTGGAATTGTTGGCTTTGTTTGCTCCTTGCTGGAAACACCATTTTTTTGATGTCTCTGCATTTTGGGAGAAAGCTTGTCGCAATGCGAGTGATGATGAACTCAGGAATAGTGAATTCTGTGCTGGGATGTTTAACGCAGGATGGCAAGAAGCGCTTAAACAGCGCCCTCGGCTTAAAGAAATCGATGAAAAGACTGAGGCAATTCGAACTGAGTTTCGAGTGGGCAAAAATACCGCTCTAGATGCATGTTTGAAAACTCAGGCTGAATTGGAGAGCCATTTCGGCCCGGATCTCCTCTCCTTTTTCCACGATCGCCTCAAGGTGTTCCTGCGCGATCAGGGCATCCGCCACGATGTGATCGATGCCTGTATCGCCATGGACGGTAGCGACGATCTGACCCTGCTTGTGAAACGCGCCCGCGCCCTCGAAGACTTCATGAAAACCGAGGACGGCACCAACCTGCTGCAGGGCTTCAAACGCGCCAACAACATCCTGTCTCAGGCAGAAGAAAAGGACGGCGTCGAATATTCCTATGGCGCCGACCGCAAGTTTGCCGAGAACGACAGCGAAACTGCGCTGTTTGATGCGCTTGCTGCGGGCGGGGATGCGATCTCTCCGGCCATCGAGGCCGAAGATTTCGCGGCAGCCATGCGGGGCATGGCTGCCCTGCGCGCGCCAATCGATGCGTTCTTTGAGGCGGTGCAGGTCAATGCGGAGAATGAGATCGTCCGCCGCAACCGTCTGAATCTGCTCAACCAGATCCGCCAGGTCTGCGGCCAGGTGGCAGATCTCACCAAGGTTGAAGGCTGAGAGAGCAGTCCTTTCATCTTTCCCGAAAATACTCCCGCCGGAGGCACCGGTCTTGCCGCAAGGGAAGACCGGTTTTTGCTTCCCGCCCGGTTCCATCCGTCACGGCACCGTTACAAGACCCTTGCGCCATCGTGCTGCCGCCTTATGGTGACAGGCAAAGGAGACGTGCTGCAGTGCAGAAAGATTTCGTACAGACCCCGCCGGCCTCGTTGATCACTTCAACCGCGCCGATTGCCACCGCCAGCCATGGCGGCCGGGCGAAATGCCTGCAGCGGCTGGTGCGGCTGGATCTGCCGGTGCCGCGCACGGTGGCGCTGTCTTTTGATGCGGTGCACTCCATCGCCGAAGGTGAAATGCCGGATCTGTCTGCCGTGCTGGGAGAATTCGACCCGGAGGCGCTGCTGTGTGTGCGCCCGTCCTCTGAGGATCCGGATTGGGGCGGGCCGGGGGCGATCCTGAATATCGGCATGAATGACGCGCGTTACGTAGATCTGTGCGACAGTCTGGGGCGTGATGCCGCAGCCGCGCTTTACCTGCGGTTTGTGCAATCCTACGCAGTGCATGTGGCGCGGCTGGACCCGGATGTGTTCGACGATGTCGAGGACGGCGGCCCGGATGCGCTGAGTGAAATCCTGCATGCCTATGAGGCGGAAACGGATGAGCCGTTTCCGCAGAACCCGGAAGAGCAGCTGGCCGCTGTTCTGCGCTCGATGGCGCGGGCCTGGGAGGGCACTTCGGCGCGGCTGCTGCGGCAAGCCAAAGGCGCGCCGGCCGATGCGGGCCTTGGACTGGTGGTGCAGGAGATGATCCCGGGCGTTGGCCAGGGGGAATGCGGCTCTGGGGTGCTGCAGCTGGTGAATTCTGCCACCGGCGAGCCGCAGCTGACCGGGCGTTATCTGAGCCAAAGCCAGGGGCGCGATGCGCTGGGCGCCGGTGTTCGGGCCTTGTATCTGGCCAAGGATGCGCGCGGGCTGTCGCTGGAGGAGCTGGCGCCGGAAGCATTTGCCGGTTTGCAGGCGCATGCGGCGCTGATGCGGCGCAAGCTGCGCGAGGAGATGCAGCTGGAGTTTGTCATCGAAAACGGCCGGGTGCATATCCTGGACGGCGTGCGCGTGACCCGTTCGGCCCGCGCTGCGGTGCGGATCGCGGTGGCGTTGGCCGAAGACGGCATCATTCCGCAGGACGAAGCGCTGATGCGGCTTGATGCGCATATGCTGAACGAGCTGCTGCACCGGCAGGTGGCGCCGGAAGCCGCGCGCGATGTCATTGGCAGCGGGATCGCCGCAAGCCCTGGTGCGGCCACAGGCAAGCTGGTCTTTACGGCTGCCGAAGCGCAGGCCAGCGCTGCCCGCGGGGAGGCCTGCATTCTTGTCCGTCGGGAAACCTCGCCCGAGGATGTGCGCGGCATGCATGCGGCGGCAGGTGTGTTGACGGAAAAGGGCGGTATGACCAGCCATGCGGCGGTGATCGGGCGGGGCCTGGGCCTGCCGTGCATCGTTGGGGCATCGCAGCTCAAGTTTCACAGCAAGCGCAAAATGCTGGGCGCCGAGGACGGGCGGTTGTTCAAGGCGGGTGACATCATCACCATCGACGGCAGCAGCGGTCAGGTTCTGGCGGGCCAGCCGCAGATGCTGGAAGCCGCAGAAGACGGGGCGCTGCAGACCATCCTGACCTGGTCGGATGCGGCGCGCGACATTGGTATCCGTGCCAATGCGGACACGCCGGAAGATGCTGAAACCGCAAGGAAATTCAACGCGCAAGGCATTGGTCTGTGCCGGACAGAGCATATGTTCTTTGACCCGGGCCGCCTGACGGTGATGCGGGAAATGATCTTTGCGGAGACAGCTGCCGGCCGGGCGGCGGTGCTGGAACGGCTGCTGCCGATGCAGCGCGACGACTTCCGCGAGCTGTTCCGGATCATGGAGGGGATGCCGGTCTGCATCCGGCTGTTCGACCCGCCGCTGCATGAATTCCTGCCCGCGACCAAAACCGGCCAGCGCGAGCTGTCCGAGGCGTTGGGCATTCCTGTGAGCGATGTGACCCGCCGGGTCGAGGAAATGGGCGAATACAACCCGATGCTGGGCCTGCGCGGTGTGCGGCTGGGGGTGACCGTGCCGGAAATTTACGACATGCAGGCCCGGGCAATCTTTGAAGCCACGCTGGAGGCCTCGCAGGAGGGGGAGCCGGTGGTGCCGGAAATCATGATCCCGCTGGTCTCGGCCAAGCGGGAGGTGGAGCTGGTCAAAGCGCGTATTGATGCGGTAGCCTCGGCTGTTAAATCCGAGTGGGGCGAGGATTTCACCTATCGGCTGGGGGTGATGGTCGAGACACCGCGCGCGGCGCTGCGGGCAGGAGAGATATCTCCGCACACGGCTTTTCTCAGCTTTGGCACCAATGACCTTACGCAGATGACTTATGGGCTGTCGCGGGATGATGCCGGACGGTTCATGTCGCAGTATGTGAACCAGGGCGTATTCCCAGAGGATCCGTTCCATGTGCTGGACACCGACGGAGTGGGCGAGCTGCTGAAACTGGGGGTGCAGCGGGGCCGGGCAGAGAACGGCGGAATCACGCTGTCGATCTGCGGTGAGCATGGCGGCAACCCCGAATCGATTGCATTTTGCCGTGACGCGGGATTTGACTATGTTTCATGTTCGCCGTTCCGGGTTCCGGTTGCGCGGTTAGCCGCCGCCCAGCTGGCAATTGGCAGCAAAACCGGGCAGATTGCTCCAACTTACACAAAGTATTAAGGAAATTCAGGTCATCCAGCCGCTGACAATGGGGCTGGCCTGGCACTGGCGTTAACCTTGCCGTCGCCGCTTTGCGCGACGAGCTGGACGTTTCGGGTTGTTTCCATTAAGGGATGCGACCGCATGTGGCCGGGGAAACCGGTTGCAAGCTGCAAGGACGGGGGAACCCTGAATGAAACTGTTGACTATGATTGCCGTGATGGCTGCCACCATCACGATTGGTAAGAGTGTTGCTGCCGAAACAGGACTGGATGCGCTGATCGAGCGTGAACAGGCCAGTCTGAACGCGGTGCCTGAGCGGAAGTTCAGCGGATTCTTCGGATTCCGCACCAATCCGTTCAAGAGCCGCAAGACTGGCACGCAACAGGTGGAGTACACAAACGACTGGCTGGACAAACAGCCCCAAGCGACTGGCGGCAAGCAGTTTTCCTGCCTGGCCGAGGCGTTGTACTTCGAGGCGCGCGGCGAGACCGTGAAAGGCCAGTTTGCGGTGGCCGAAGTGATCCTGAACCGGGTCCGGAGCGCACAGTTCCCGAACTCGCCGTGCGGGGTGATCAACCAGGGGACGGGCCGGAGATACCAGTGCCAGTTCACCTATACCTGTGACGGCCACAAGGAAGTGATCCGCGAGCAGAAGGCGTATCAGCGGGTGGCCAAGGTGGCGCGCGCGGCGATGGATGGCTTGAAATCCGAACTGACCGCAGGCGCGACCTACTATCACACCACGGCGGTGCGTCCGCGCTGGAGCCGGACCTTTACAAATACCACGCGTATCGGTGTGCATCTGTTCTACCGTGACGATCGCTATCTGACTGCGTTGAACAACTGATTGCCTGAAGGCGGCGCGCTAGTGCCGCTTTCTGCCATTGGCATGGCGTATGCGGGACTGTTATGCAGGCGCTGAAAGTCTATTGTTGGGACCCGCACCTGACACAGCCAGCCAAAGGCCCGTTTCCCATGTCTTCTGAAATCCGTCTTGCCTTTGCGCATCCCTCCGAGCGTTCCATGGCCACTGCGGGGCCGGGGCCTTTGGACCGGATTTCCCTGCGGGACCATACCGTCGAGGTGGAGATCGGCGCCTTTCAGGCCGAGCGCGGCTCCACTCAACGGATCAGCTTCAATGTGGTGGTCGAAATTGCGCCGTTACCCAAGGATCTGGACGATGATGTCGACCGGATTCTGTCTTATGACAAGCTGACCGAGGCGATTGCCCATGAACTGGCGGCAGAACGTCTGAACCTGCTGGAGACACTGGCTGAACGGGTGGCAGAGCGGATCCTGCTGGAGCATCAGGCCGTGCGCGCCTTTGTGCGGATCGAGAAGCTGGACCGCGGCCCCGGCGCGCTGGGCGTCGAAGTTGTGCGCTCAAAGGATCAGATCAGCCATCAGGTGGATGAGGAGGAGCGTCCGCACCCGCGGTTGATGTACCTGTCCAACGATGCTGTCGACAACGGCAATCTGACAGGCTGGATCGACCAGATGGAATGCCGTCAGCGGCCGCTGATCCTGTGTGTGGGCGCCCATCCGCTGGCAGTGCCGACCACGGGCCACAAATGGACCCAGCGGCGGATTGATCTTTTGGCCATAGAACAGAATGCCTGGCGCCTGGCTGCCAAGGACGACCGCTGCGTGGTGGTGTCGACCCGGACAGAGCTGGACTGGGCGATGAAGAACGGCCAGATCTGTGTCTGGGCGCCGTCCAAGATTGTGCTGGATGCGGTGGACGGGCCTTCGGCGCCGCCATCGGACACAGTGGCGCTGGCCGCCTGGTTTGCCGCGACTTTCGAAGCGGGTGAGATGATTGTGCTTGGCGGGGATTTGCCAGATAATCCCGGTGTCCCTTTGCGGGCTGTCAGCGTGGAGCAAGCACAACTGTGACATATTACCGGCCGTTGGTTCAGCACGGCGAAGCGCGCCCCGAAGGTGCGGTTCCCCTGGCGGGCAGTGCCCTGTGGTTCACCGAGGTTGAGATCCTCAGCCGCGAAGGGCCGCCCAGGATCGTGCCTGCCGGGTTGGTGCCGGACCTGGAGCGCCGTCGGCTGAGCGCACGTCGGGCGTCGATTGCCGGGCTGGACATGACGCAGCCGCAGATTATGGGCATTCTGAATGTGACGCCGGACAGTTTTTCGGACGGCGGCAAGCATGCCGGTATCGAGACTGGTAAGGCAGCAGCCCTGCAGATGGTCGCAGATGGCGCCACCATTATCGACGTGGGCGGCGAATCCACCCGGCCCGGCGCAGCAGAGGTTGCCGAGGCTGAGGAAATCGAACGCACGGCGCCGGTGATTACAGCAATCCGCGCCGAAAGCCCGGTGCCGGTCTCCATCGATACCCGCAAAGCCACCGTCGGCATGGAGGCGCTGGAAGCCGGTGCAGACCTGCTGAATGATGTCTCAGGCTTTACATTCGATCCGGCGCTGGCGCCTTTGGCGGCGCAGGCCAGCGTGCCTGTCTGCATCATGCATGCCCAGGGCGATCCGGCCACGATGCAGGAAAACCCGCAATATGGAAATGTGCTGCTGGATGTCTATGACTTCCTGAGCGACCAAATCGACCGGCTGGAAGCCATCGGCGTGGTGCGTGAACAGATCGTCGTTGATCCGGGTATTGGTTTTGGCAAGACGCAGGCGCATAATCTGACGCTGCTGCGCAATCTCAGCCTGTTTCACGGGCTGGGCTGTCCGGTTCTGCTGGGGGTGTCACGCAAGAAATTCATCGGCACCATCGGCAAGGAGCCGCGCGCAGATGCCCGTGCGCCGGGATCGGTCGCCGTGGGGCTTGCAGCCCTGGCGCAAGGCGTGCAATTCCTGCGGGTGCATGACGTGGCTGAGACGGTTCAGGCCCTGCGGCTTTGGCAGGCGGTCCGGTAAGGCCTTTTTGGCGGGAAAGCATAATGCGGAAACTCTTTGGTACCGATGGCGTGCGCGGCACAGCCAATATCCATCCCATGACCGCGGAGATGGCTCTGCGGATCGGCGCTGCCGTCGGGCGGTATTTCCGACGTGACGGCTCTGGGGCGCATCGGGTAGTCATTGGCAAGGACACCCGGCTGTCGGGCTATATGTTCGAGAACGCGCTGACGGCGGGGCTGACGTCCACTGGTATGAATGTGCTGCTGCTGGGGCCGGTGCCGACGCCAGCAGTGGGGCTGATGACACGGTCCATGCGGGCGGACCTGGGGGTTATGATCTCTGCCAGCCACAACCCGTCCGAAGACAACGGCATCAAGTTTTTCGGCCCGGACGGGTTCAAACTGTCCGACCATGCGGAGATGGAGATCGAAGCACTGGTCGAGGTCGGGGTCGAGGCGGCCCAGGCGGCCAATATCGGCCGCGCCAAGCGGATTGATGATGCCCGCTTTCGTTATGGTGAGCGGGTCAAAAGCTCCTTGCCGCGCAATCTGGGGCTCAACGGATTGAAAGTGGTCATTGACTGCGCCAATGGCGCGGCGCACCGGACTGCGCCTGAGGTCCTGTGGGAGCTGGGGGCGGAAGTGATCCCGGTCGGCGTGACGCCGGATGGTTTGAATATCAACCGCGGCTGCGGGTCCACCCAGCCGCAGGTCGCGGCAGAGGCGGTCGTGGCGCATGGCGCCCATGTGGGCATTTGTCTGGATGGCGATGCGGACCGGGTGATTGTGATCGACGAGACCGGCACGGTGGCGGATGGCGACCAGCTGATGGCGCTGCTGGCCACCCGCTGGGCGGAGCAGGGACTGCTGCAGGGGGGCGCGCTGGTGGCGACAGTGATGTCGAACCTCGGGCTGGAGCGGCACCTGGACGCCAAAGGGCTGGGGCTGGAACGCACGGCCGTGGGCGACCGTTATGTGGTGGAGCGCATGCGCGAGGGCGGCTTCAACCTGGGTGGTGAGCAATCCGGCCATATCGTGATGAGCGATTATGCCACCACCGGCGACGGGCTGATGGCGGGGCTGCATTTCCTGGCGGAGATGATGCAGACCGGCAAAAAGGCATCCGCGCTGGCGCATCAGTTTGAAACCGTGCCGCAGCTGCTGCGCAATGTGCGGTTCCAGGCAGGCCAGCTGCCGCTGGAAGATGCGCGGGTACAAGAGGCGATTGCCGCCGCCGAGACAATGCTGGAAGGGCAGGGGCGCCTGCTGATCCGCAAGTCCGGCACAGAGCCGCTGGTGCGGGTGATGGCCGAAAGCGAGGACGCCGAAGTGATGACGCTGGCAGTGGACAGCGTGGTCGCCGCAGTGGAAACCGCCGTCGCCGATTAAGTCGGCAGGCGTTCAGCGACTTTTGCGGAACTGGCGGCTGAGCCGCCGATCTGACCAAGGCTAGGGCAAGGGGGAGGGCTGAGGCCGCCCAGGATCATGGCCATGGCCATGGTCGGCAGTGTCGTGGCCGCAGATCTTCTCTCGGGACCACTGCGCCCGGCACCTTTGCCCAAAGCTGGATGGGGGCCTTGGTGAAAAGAAAAAGGGCGCCCCGAAAGGAGCGCCCTGCAGAGGAAAAGGCTGCGGAAATTTCCGCGGGCGCCTTAGTTCTTCTCTTTGTCGACCATTTTGCCGGCCGAGATCCACGGCATCATGCCGCGCAGCTTGGCGCCGGTCGCCTCGATCGCGTGCTCGTCGTTGGCACGGCGCGACGCTTTGATGGTCGGCTGGCCAACCGCGTTTTCCAGCATGAAGTCACGGACGAATTTGCCCTGCTGGATGTCGTTCAGGACTTCCTTCATGCGGGCTTTGGTTTCGTCGTACTTCAGGATGCGCGGGCCGGTGACGTACTGGCCGTATTCGGCAGTGTTGGAGATCGAGTAGTCCATGTTGGCGATGCCGCCTTCATAGATCAGGTCAACGATCAGCTTCACTTCGTGCAGACACTCGAAATAGGCCATTTCCGGCGCATAGCCGGCTTCGACCAGGGTCTCGAAACCGCAGCGGATCAGCTCAACCAGGCCGCCGCACAGAACCGCCTGCTCGCCGAACAGGTCGGTTTCGCATTCTTCGCGGAAGTTGGTTTCGATGATGCCAGAGCGGCCGCCGCCGATGGCGGAGCAGTAGGACAGGCCGGTTTCCAGCGCTTTGCCGGTGGCGTCGTTGTGAACCGCAACCAGGCAGGGCACGCCGCCGCCTTTGGTGTATTCGCCGCGCACGGTGTGACCCGGACCTTTGGGCGCCATCATGATGACGTCGACGCCTTCTTTCGGCTCAATCAGGCCAAAATGCACGTTCAGGCCGTGGGCAAATGCGATGGCGGCACCCGGACGGATGTTGTCGTGGACGTATTTCTTGTAGGTCTCTGCCTGCAGTTCGTCGGGCATGGTGAACATGATCACGTCACACCATGCGGCCGCTTCTGCGATGCCCATGACGGTCAGGCCTTCGCCTTCGGCTTTCTTGGCCGAGGGGGAGCCTTCGCGCAGCGCAACAACAAGGTTCTTGGCGCCGGAATCGCGCAGGTTCAGCGCGTGGGCGTGGCCCTGGGAGCCATAGCCCAGGATGGCCACTTTTTTGTCCTTGATCAGGTTCACATCGCAATCGCGGTCGTAATAAACGCGCATGATCCACGTCCTTTCGTTTGGGGTTTGAGGGCATCATAGGCATGTGTGGCGGGAAGGCGATTGCTGTTATGCATGAATTCTGCAGTTTCTTTGCAGTGGCCATTCGCCGTTTTGGCTGATAATGACAAAATCATGCTTGATGATCTCGACCGGCGCATTCTGCGCTACATGCAAGGCGACCCGGAACAATCGATTCCGGACTTGGCCGAACGCCTCGGTCTCAGCGCCTCGCGGCTGGCGCGGCGGCTGGAAAAGCTGCGCGAGGGCGGCGTGATCCTTGGCCAGCGCGCGGTGATCGATTGGCGCGCCCTGGGCTATGAGGTGGAAGTGTCGCTGCGGGTGACACTGGACAAGACCAACCCGCGCGCCTTTGACGAATTCATCGAGGCTGCCCGCACCATTGCCGAGGTGATTGAGATTCAGACCTTTCTGGGCCAGGTCGATGTGCGGCTATCGGTGATTGCGCGCGACATGCCGCATTATCAGCAGATCTATCGCGCCGCCATTTTGAACCTGCCGCATATCACCGATATCGAGGCCCTGATGCATGTGGCGCGCATCAAACGGGACGAGGTGTTACCGGTTTGAGCGCGCTGGATGATCTCGATTTTGCCATTCTGCGGGCGCTGTCCGAGGATGCGACGCTGTCCGCAGGGGCTCTGGGGCGGCAGCTGGGCCTGAGCCAGCCTGCAACGTGGAGGCGGATAAAACGATTGCAGGACGCGGGCATCATCGCGGGCCGCAGGCTGGAGCTGGACAAGGAAAAGCTGGGCTTTGGCGTCACCGTCTTTCTGGGCGTGAAACTGGCCACCAAGGGACGGGTCAGCCTGGAGGACTTCGAACGTGCGGTCTCTGCCATACCCGAAGTGCAGACGGTGGAGCATGTGCTGGGCATGTATGACTACCGCCTGCGGGTGACGGCGCGGGATATCGCCGATTTTGAACGGGTGCTGCGGCGCCGGGTGATGACGTTGCCGGGGGTGGGCAATGTCGAGGCCAATGTGCTGCTGAGCGAGGAACGCAGGCCGGGGCCGCTGGGCTAAAGGTGCTCCATTGTTGCCGATCCGAAACCGGCTTGGCGCAAATGCATGTGTTTTTTGTCGTGCTTGGGCTGTCTTTTCCGCGGAACATCGCCAGTATCCGCCTTCGGAGACGGACACTGCGCTGTATGCCAAGGTAGGCTTTGCCAAACCCTGCCGCACCGGCTAGCCGTTTCATGAGGAATATCAAGGGAGGCCGAAATGGCACTGCTCGACACCGTTGACCCGCAGGGTCTGGATGAATTTTCGGTGGTCTTCACCGACCGCTCGCTGAACCATATGTCCAAGACGTTTCAGACCGTGATGCTGGACATCAATGCGATGCTGAAAGAGGTCTATAACGCCGAGGCCGTGGCGCTGGTGCCGGGCGGCGGCACCTATGCGATGGAGGCGGTCGCGCGCCAGTTTGCCCGCGGTGCAAACGCGCTGGTCGTGCGCAATGGCTGGTTCTCCTATCGCTGGAGCCAGATCTTTGAGACGGGCGGGTTCACCGAGTCGTCCACTGTGATGAAGGCGCGCCGCACCGGCAACGAGAGCGCGTCGCCGTTTGAGCCTGCGCCGATTGCCGATGTGGTTGCTGCGATTCATGAGCAGAAGCCGGATATCGTCTTTGCTCCGCATGTGGAAACCGCCGCCGGCGTGATCCTGCCCGATGATTACGTGACCGCCATGGCCGCCGCCGCGCATGAAGTCGGCGCGCTGATGGTGCTGGACTGCATCGCGTCGGGCTGTGCCTGGATCGACATGAAGGCAACCGGTGTCGATGTGCTGATTTCGGCACCGCAAAAAGGTTGGAGCGCGTCTCCCTCTGCGGGGCTGGTGATGTTCTCGCCAGCTGCGCTGGCACGGCTGGAAGAGACCACCTCGGACAGTTTTGCCATCAACCTGAAGCAATGGCGCACCATCATGAAGGCCTATGAGGACGGCGGCCACGCCTATCACGCCACCATGCCGACTGATGCGCTGAAAGCGTTCCGCGACACCATGCTGGAGACCAAGGAATACGGGTTCGGCAAACTGCGGGATGCGCAGTGGGCACTGGGCAACGGCGTGCGGGCGCTGCTGAAGGAAAAGGGCATCACTTCGGTTGCGGCGGACGGCTTTGGCGCGCCGGGCGTGGTGGTCAGCTACACTTCCGATCCGGACGTGCAGAATGGCAAGAAGTTCCTGGCGCTGGGCATGCAGATTGCCGCGGGCGTGCCGCTGCAGTGCGACGAGCCGGCGGACTTCCGCACCTTCCGTCTGGGCCTGTTCGGTCTCGACAAGCTTTATGACGTGGATGCCACCATCGCGCGGCTGAAAACCATTGTGGATCAGGTGCTTTAACGCAAGATCCGGATTGGGCTGCGCAAGGGAATATTGCTTGTGCGGCCCAGCCCATGGCGCAGGGTTAACCAGATCACCCCAAGGCTGATGGCCAGCCATATCCCGCCCCACAGCATGGCTGCGCCGCCGAATTCTTCGGCCAACATCCGCGCGTCAGATTGCAGGTCAGAGCGGGCAATCGTGTCATCCCAGATATCAAGCGGCGCATAGATCATGCTGCTGACGCCGATCAGGCGCAGGACCATATCGTTGATGTTGAGGCTGAGGTAACGCGAGGCCGCCAGCATCAGCGCAGCGGCGGCGAGCGTAAAGCCAAGCGCAAACGTTTCCCGCACATAGAAGACAGCAACGGCCAGGGTGATTGCGCCAAACAGCGCCAACACCTTCCTGTCCCAATCCGTGCGCAACGCAATGATGAACAGGGCAGAGCCGATCAGCAACGACCCGGTGTAGCCCGCCGACAGTCCCAGAAACCGGCTGCCGCCGCGCGAAACCACCATGCCTCCCTCGTAGGGATTGATGGAGAGGCTGACAACTTCGCCGCCGGTAAGCAGGGTTGCGGCGGCGTGTGACAGCTCGTGCAGAAAGACCGTGAGGATGCGCAGGGGCAATAATGCCGGTGTCTGCCAGAGGGCGGCAATGGCCAGCGTCAGGCAGAGGAGCTGCCAGTGGCCTTTGAGGAAGCGTCCGGCAGTCCGCATGTCACCTGACGCCCGTCATTTCACGCCCAGCCCCATCTGCATCAGCGTCTTGCGCACCGGTGCCAGCGAATAAAGCGCATTGAGGCCAAAGGCGCGCAGGTCGCGCAACGGACGCGGCGCCAGCATCGAGGTGCGGTTCAAAAGGTCGATGCCTTTGACGCGCAGCAGGATCTCAGTGTGGCGGGCCTTGTGATAGGCGGCCAGCATCTGGGCGTCACCCAGGCCTTCCGGGCGGGCCTCTGCCAGTTCCAGCAGGCTGCGCAGATCGCCCAGCGACATATTCAAGCCTTGCGCGCCGATCGGCGGCACCACATGGGCGGCTTCGGCCATCAGCGCCAGCCGTTCGCCGTTCAGCCGCGCGGCAGACTGGCTGATGATCGGCCAGATGGTGCGGCGCGACGCCAGTTTCAGATCGCCGAACAGCCCGCAGCTGCGCTCGGTCATTGCGGCCTCAAAGGCCGTGGTGTCGAGGTTCAGGAGGTCTTGCGCACGCGGGCCGCGTTCCATCCAGACAATCGCCGAGGACGGCTGGCCGTGGTAATCGGGCAGCGGCACTAGGGTAAAGGGGCCGCCGGAGCGGTGGATCTCGGTTGAGACGTTTTCATGCGGCACCGGATGGGTGACGGCAAAGGCCAGCGCCTTTTGTCCGTAGCGGGTGGTTTTGACCGGGATGCCAGCAGCCTGGCGCATCGGAGAGTTTCGGCCGTCGCAGGCAACCACCAATTTGGCAGAGACCTGGCGGCCATCGCTGAGGCTGACGCGCGCCTCATCGGTGCGGGTGAACAGGCCGGTGGTGCCGGTGCCAAAGCGCAGATCCACATTGGGCAACTCTGCCAGCCGGGCAATCATCTCGCGCCGCAGCAGCCAGTTGGGCAGGTTCCAGCCAAACGGCTGGTCCGAGATATCGGCCGCGTTGAAATCCTTGACCACCCGCGGTTCGGGCCGGATGCCGCCGGCGTCAACAATGCGCATGATCTGCAACGGCGCAGCATGGTCTGCCAGCCGGGCCCAGATACCGCAGCGCGCCAGCAGCGTCTGGGCGGGCTGTAGAAAGGCGGTGGTGCGCAGGTCGGCGCCCTCGGCGTCGCGTTCCGTAACCGGTGGGGCCGGATCGGCGCAGATCACGCTGAAGCCCATGGAGGCAAATGCAGCGGCTGCGGTCAGTCCCGCGATGCCGCCGCCGGAAATCAGGATGTCGCAGGTGTCGGCCATGGGTTCAGCCCTCCGTTGTTACGCCAGAAATAGGCCCTGGCGGAGGGGGAAGACAAGCCGCAACCTGCCGCGCGGGGAATTAGCCGCGGGTGATGGAAATCAGCACAAGGAACATGACCGGCACCATGCACAGCGCCGGGATGTAGAGCCCCGGAATGCCGAACAGCATGATCGAACAGCCCCAGAGGCTGACAAAGGTGGCAAGGGCGTAGCCGATGTTTTCTTCGGGGCCATAGGCGACCTCCTTGGAGATCCGCCCAAGCAGCGGCACGGCAAACAGGATACGCTGCCACAGGGGCAGGCGGGCGGGAAGGGTATATGCGCTCATCAGGTGGTCTCCTGTGCGTGGGGTCGCGGCGCATATAGGCAGGAAAACATGCAGCAAACAGGTCTATTTTGCCGCAGTTGCAACGTTTTACCGGGCTGCAATCCCATATGTTCCGCGATGCGGCAAACGGCTGCGCAAAAGCGTCCTGACGCAGGTCTTGCGGATCAGGACAGGGCGGCCAGGAAACCCGCCAGATCGTCCGCGTGATGATGGATATGGTCCGCCCGGACCGGCTCTGGTGCCACATGCACGGTGCGCATGCCCATTTCATGCGGAGCAGTCAGATTGCGCGGGTCATCCTCGAACATGGCGGCCTGCCGGGGGGTGACATCAGCACGGGCAAACACCAGGTCAAAGGCGCGGCGTTCCGGCTTGGGGAAGTAGTCCGCATGTTCGACGCCGTAGACGTCATCGAACAGCCCCGACAACCCGCGCGCGGCCAGCACCCGTTCTGCATAAGGGGCGGAGCCATTGGTATAGACGATCTTTTTGCCCGGCAGATTGCGGATCGCGGCAGCCAAAGGAGCGTCCTCTTCCAGATGGTCCATCGAAATGTCGTGCACTGCGACAAGATAGGGGGCCGGGTCCAGATCATGCTCGCGCATCAGCCCGGCCAGGGTGGTGCCATGTTCGCGCCAGTAATGGCTGCGCAGGCGGTCAGCCTCTGCCTTGCCCACGCCCAGAGTCTTCATGACATAGTCGGTCATCTTGACTTCGATCTGGTCGAACAGGCGCGCAGACGGGTGATAGAGCGTATTGTCGAGGTCGAACACCCATTGGGTGACATGGGAGAAAAATCGCTTGGGCATGGCTTTGCAGTAGGCGGCGGGCGGCGGATTCGCAATCAAAAGCGCATTTTGCCTGCGGGTTTTCAGCGCGTTGGCGCCATCAGGGTTGATTGCGGTGGCCCGGGCTGTAGAGATGGTCTGATCCATTTTGACAGGAAAGACCATGAGCCAGAGCCGCAGCAACCAGAAAGACGCCTATGCGCTGATCCTCGAGGCGATTGACGTCGGCGTGTACAAGCCCGGCGACCGGTTGGTCGAAAGCGATCTGGCAGAACGCTTTGGTGTTTCACGCACCCCGATCCGCGAAGCCCTGCAGCGGCTGGAGACGCAATCGCTGCTGGAACGCGACGGGCGCTCGCTGATCGTGGCCTCGCTGGACCACAACCAGATGGCTGAACTTTATGTGGTACGGCGGGAGCTGGAGGGGCTGGCCGCACAGCTGGCCGCGCGCCATGCCACCGAAGAAGAGATCAAGGTTCTGAAGGAGATGGTCGAGGCTGACGACAGGCTGGTCGGCGATCCCGCAGCGCTGTCCAAGGCCAACCGGCGGTTCCATGAGCAGATTCATTTGGCATCGCACAACCGCTATCTGGTGCAGCAGCTGGATCTGGTGCACCGGACCATGGCGCTGATGGCGACGACCTCGCTGGCCGCCGAGGGGCGCAGCGAGATTGCACAGTCAGAGCACAAGGGCATTGTTGACGCCATCAGCCGCCGTGATGAAGCGGCTGCGGGCGACGCATTAAAAGAGCATATCTCGATTGCCTTCATGACCCGGCTGAAGCAGGACGCCAACGGCCGCGGATAACCTGTCTCAGCCAGGCTCTGCGGCGGTGTTTGGCAGCGGGTTTGATGCCATGTGCCGTTTTGTCCCAGAAAAAAGGGCGGGCGAGCAGCTCATAGGCAGCTTTGGCACAGGCGATGGCGCCCATCGGGAAGTACAGGATCATTGCAGGCGCCCAGGCGGCCAGCCCTGGCCGCCCCATGGCAAAAGCCGCAAGGATGCTGATGATCAGTCCCAGCCCCTCAAAGAACACCAGTGCTGCGGCGGCCAGCAGCAGCAGGGGCGGCGGCAGGCTGTCCGCGCCGGGGTGTGGCAGGCCCAGGGTGAACAGCCAGAAGGACCACAGGACCGGCGCAAACAGGAACTGCCCGATTGTGCCCAGAAAGAACGCCTGAAAGCCCAGAAAGCGTTTCCAGCCCAGTTCCGCCCGCAGCTGCAGCGGGTGGCGCATATGCACCAAGTAGGTCACCATGAACCCCTTGAGCCAGCGGGACCGCTGCTTGATCCAGGGCCAGGGGCGCCAGTTGGCTTCCTCAAATGTTGTGGTGGCGAGCATTTCCGTTCGGTAGCCTGCCCGGTACAGGCGGACGCCCAGATCCGCGTCCTCTGTCACGTTGTGAGCGTCCCAGCCGCCCAGCTCCTCCAGAACATCGCGGCGGATAAACATGGTCGTCCCGCCCAGCGGCACCACCATGCCAAGCCGGGCAAGGCCGTGCAGGACGATGCGGAACCAGCTGGCATATTCCAGTGTGAAACACCGTGAAATCCAGTTGGTTCCCGGGTTGTAATAGTCGAGCACACCCTGAAAGCAGGCCGTGCGCCGGTCCGCCGCTGCAAAGGCTTGTGCCACTTGATTCAACTGGTCCGATTGCGGCGCGTCCTCTGCATCCCAGACGCCGATGATATCGCCGCGGCAGAAGTGCAGCGCATAATTCATCGCCCGCGGTTTTGTCGTCAGCCCGCCAAAGGCCGGCACCTCTACCACCCGAATCCACGGCGGCAGCCGGGTATTTGCCAAAGCAGCACGGGTGACGCTGTCATGCGCTTCCAGAACCAGGATCACATCGGTCCGGGCCCGCGGATATTTGAGTTTCCGGATCCGGCTGAGCAGGGCGCGGCTGATCTCGGCCTCCTTGAAAAGCGGCACCAGAATTGAAATCACCGGATCTTCGGCCAATCCTGGCGATGCTGTCTTTGGTGGAGACCCGGTCTGCTGCGCGCGGGCGCGCCAAAAGGACACAAGCCCGCAAATCTTGAGTACTGTGAACATCAGCACCGTCAGCAGCGCCAGACAGCTGAGGGCGGCGAACACTGCGGAAGGCGCGCGCCAGGCAAGATACAGCGCCGGCACGGCCAGCGCTGCAAGCAGAGCGCGGCCCCGGGCTGGCTGCAAGGTGCGGCAGCTCAGCTGCGGTGCGACACTGCAACTGGCCTGGCGTGCCAGGGCCGGGCTGAAATGCGCGGTCAGAACAGCATTGATCTGCGTTTCGCTGGCCAGCACCGGGATGATCTGCCCGAAACTGCGCTGCAGTTCCCGCTGCAGGAGGGCAAACTGGTCGGGGCGGGCAACGGCGATAGTGACCGTCTGGCCAAATTGCATCCAGGGCACAGCGCAGTGGCGCAGCCAGAACTGGGCGGGTCTGCACGCGAGCAGGCGCGCATTGCCCATCTGGCCGGACAGATCGGCGCGGGGCATCCGGTACTGGCGCGACAGGGTATTTAGAACCTGGTCTTCGCTGGCCAGCCCTTCGGCCACCAGCACCCGCCCGAGCGCAGCCTTTTGATGCTGGCGCAGCACCAGTGCTTTTAGCATGCTGTCGTCCGCACCGGGACCGCGTGCAACCGGGGGGGCGCCCCGGAGCGGGGATGTCCCATGCCGGGACGGCCGGAGCTTTCGCAGCGGCTGTGATACAATTCCCATCGCCTGTCCCCGCGCTGAAGGTCAGAAGTCTTCAGACTGGCGGCGGTGGCTTAAGAATTGGTAAACTCAGCGTTAACCATGCCGTCGGACGGCATGGTTAACGGGTTTTTCACGCAGATTTACGTTCGTCCATCGCCTCGGCGAAACGTTCGAACAGGTAAAAGCTGTCTTGCGGGCCAGGGCTGGCTTCGGGGTGGTGCTGCACCGAAAAGACCGGTTTGTCGGCAATGCGGATGCCGCAGTTGGAGCCGTCAAACAGCGACACATGCGATTCCTCGACGCCTTCGGGTAGGGTCTGTGCATCCACCGCAAAGCCGTGGTTCATCGAGGTGATCTCCACCTTGCCGGTGGAATGCTCCTTGACCGGGTGGTTGGCGCCGTGGTGGCCGTGGTTCATCTTGACCGTCTTGGCACCCAGTGCCAGTGCCAGCATCTGGTGGCCAAGGCAGATGCCGAACACCGGCAGGTCTGCCTTTAGCACGTCCTGGATCATCGGCACCGCGTATGCGCCGGTTGCGGCCGGATCGCCGGGGCCGTTGGACAGGAAGACGCCGTCAGGATTGTGCGCCAGCACGTCTTCGGCGGTTGCGGTTGCAGGCAGCACGGTCACGTCACAGCCCGCAGAGGCGAGGCAGCGCAGGATGTTGCGTTTGGCGCCATAGTCGACGGCCACGACCTTGTGCTTGGGGGCTTCCTGGCGGGCATAGCCGTCCGGCCAGGCCCAGTGCATTTCGTCCCAGCGGTAGCTTTGCGCGCAGGTCACGTCCTTGGCCAGATCCAGGCCGACAAGCCCGGACCATTCCCGTGCCTTGGCAACCAGCGCTTCAACGTCAAAATTGCCGTCGGGATCATGCGCCAGCGCCACATGCGGCGCGCCCTGCTGGCGGATCGCGCGGGTCAGGCGGCGGGTGTCGACGCCGCCGATGGCGATGCGGCCAGTGCGGCTGAGCCAGTCTTTCAGCTCTTCCGTGGCGCGCCAGTTGGACGCCAGGGTCGGATCCCATTTCACCACCATGCCGGCGGCGACGGGATCGCCGGTTTCGTCATCCTCGGGGGTGACGCCAGTGTTGCCGATATGGGGGAAGGTGAAGGTGACGATCTGCCCGGCGTAGGAGGGGTCGGTCATGATTTCCTGATAGCCGGTCATCGCGGTATTGAAGCAGAGCTCTGCCACGGTGTCGCCGGTCGCGCCGAAACCGGTGCCGTAGAAGACAGTGCCATCAGCGAGCGCCAGGCATGCGGTGGGCTTGGTCGGGGCGGAAGCGGCCATTGCGCAGATCTCCATGCGGGTAAAATTCATGGGCTTGTAAGGGGAGCGCCCATGCGGGTCAAGCCTGCAAGAGGCGGGCAGGCTGATGCGGGGGCAGGAATGGAAAGTTTACTGAAAACTTGCGCAGCTGCATCAGAATGGATAACCATCGGTGTCCGGCAACCATGGGGATGCTTTTGAATATGGATACGCGCACGCGGGTCAATCAGGCCCTGAAGCAGGCGATGAAAGACAAGGCCGCCGACCGGCTGGCCACACTGCGGCTGATCAATGCCGCCATCAAGGACCGCGAGATTGCAGCCCGTGCGGATGGCGAGGACAACAGCATCGGAGACGGTGAAATCCTTGCCATTCTGGGTAAGATGACCAAGCAGCGCAAGGAAAGTGCGCGCGCCTATGAAGAAGGCGGGCGGCTGGACCTGGCAGAGCGGGAACTGGGTGAGATCAGCGTGATCGAGGAGTTTCTGCCGCAGCAGCTGAGCGACGAAGAAGCCGCCGAGGCGGTGAAGACCGCAGTGGCTGAGACCGGCGCCGAATCGATTCGTGACATGGGCAAGGTGATGGCGGCGCTGAAGGCAAAATACACCGGCCAGATGGATTTTGGCAAAACCGGCCCGATGGTCAAGGATCAGCTTTGCAGCAAAAGCGATTGCTGATCTAAGAGGCGCGCTTGCGCGCGCGGCCTCCGGCGGGAGTATTTTGGGAAAGATGAAAGAGCGGGCCCGCATTGCTGCGGGCCTTTCTTGTGAGGTTCAGCGGCTGAAGGCGCATTTGAGATCGTCGTAGAGTTCCAGCCGCTCTTCCTCTGAGAGGAATGCGCCGATCTCCACTTCGCGGCCGCTGCCCTGCAGGGTCACATAGTGGGGCACCGGGCCGTCATTGCCGTGCATCTCAACCCGGGTCCAGTACCGGTTGCACTTCCAGTTTTGGCGGCTCCCGTCCGGGTTGATACGCTCCAGCCGGGCTTCCTCAGCGGTGAGGGTTAACACTTCGAGGATCTGATGGTCGCGGCGGCTGCGGTCCAGCGCCCATTTCATGCCGAACAGTGCCAGCAGCAGGAAGGGCAGCAGCCCCCACAGCAGGAACGATCCCAGCAGCGGCACCAGCGGCATGCAGATCAGCACCGATGTCAGAGCGATGAAACGCACGTAGCCTTTGGGCGCCAGCGATTGGTGCGGCCAGAGGTGCAATTCGCGTTCAGCGCCGGTTTGCGGGCGGGTCCAGTTGTATGGCATCGGTTGGGGCCTGCTGGAGGAGATACGGTTTTTTGAACATGATGTGCTGGAAAGGCGGGATTTCCACTGCGGCTTTTTAGCCTGTCCGCCGGGCATGAAAAAGGCCCCGGAGCATCTGCGCCGGGGCCTTTTGCGTGTTCAGGGTCTCAGCCGCTTAGTGCGAGTGAGGCCGATCCCAGTCTTCCTGCTTGGGCAGGATTTCAAAGGTGTGCTCTGGCGGCGGGGAGGGCAGGGTCCACTCCAGCGTGTCCGCATATTCGTTCCAGTAGTTGTTCTGGGTAACGCGGGCGCCGCGCAGCAGCGAGTAGATCACCACGCCGAAGAACAGGAGGAACGACGCAAAGGAGATGAACGCGCCATAGGACGAGATCTTGTTCCAGTAGGCGAAACCTTCCGGGTAGTCGATGTACCGGCGGGGCATGCCCTGACGGCCCAGGAAGTGCTGCGGGAAGAAGGTCAGGTTGGCGCCGATGAAGAACAGCCAGAAATGGATCTGTGCGCCCAGTTCATTGTACTGACGGCCGGTCATCTTGCCGAAGTAGAAGTAGATGCCCGAGAAGATCGCAAACACCGCGCCCAGACTCATCACGTAGTGGAAGTGAGCCACAACATAGTAGGTGTCGTGATAGGCACGGTCCACGGCAGCCTGCGACAGCACCACACCGGTCACACCGCCGACGGTGAACAGGAACAGGAAGCCGAAGGCAAACATCATCGGAGCTTTGAATTCGATGGAGCCGCCCCACATTGTGGCGATCCAGGAGAACACCTTCACCCCGGTGGGGACCGCGATCACCATGGTGGCCAGCATGAAGTAGGCCTGCTGGTTCAGCGACATGCCGACGGTGTACATGTGGTGCGCCCAGACGACGAAGCCCAGCACGCCGATGGCAATGATGGCCCAGACCATCGGCAGGTAGCCAAAGACCGGCTTGCGCGCGAAGGTGGCGATCACGTGGGAGATGATGCCGAAGCCCGGCAGGATCACGATGTAGACTTCCGGGTGGCCGAAGAACCACAGGATGTGCTGGTACAGGATCGGGTCGCCGCCGCCTGCTGCATCAAAGAAGGTGAAGCCGAAGTTGCGGTCCATCAGCAGCATGGTGATGGCGCCGGCCAGAACTGGCAGGGACAGCAGAATCAGCCAGGAGGTGACGAAGATCGACCAGGAGAACAGCGGCACTTTGAACAGGGTCATGCCCGGTGCGCGCATGTTCAGGAAGGTTGTGATCATGTTGATCGCACCCAGGATCGAAGACGCCCCCGAGACGTGGACAGCAAAGATCGCCAGATCCATCGAGTAGCCGCCTTCGTTCACGCTGAGCGGCGGGTACAGAACCCAGCCGACGCCGGAGCCCAGCTGGTCATTGCCGCCCGGGGAGACAACCGAGAGGACCGCCAGCGAGGTGCCTGCGACATACATCCAGAACGAAAGGTTGTTCATCCGCGGGAACGCCATGTCAGGCGCGCCGATCTGCAGCGGCATGAAATAGTTTCCGAAACCGCCGAACAGCGCCGGAATCACCACGAAGAACATCATCAGGATGCCGTGGGCGGTGATCATCACGTTCCAGAGGTGGCCGTTCGGGGTACATTCCGCAGAGGCGTCTGCGAACAGGCGCGCGCCTTCCAGGCACATGTACTGAACGCCGGGGTCCATCAGCTCAAGCCGCATATAGACGGTGAAGATGACAGAGATGAGACCTGCGATCGCCGAAACGATCAGGTAAAGGATACCGATGTCTTTGTGGTTCGTGCTCATGAACCAGCGGGTGAAAAAGCTCCGCTCGTCCTCGTGGCCGTGACCATGAATGGCTGCGTCTGCCATTTAGGTGCCTCCTGCTGCATAACGAAAGGCCCCCGGAGTCGGACTCCGGGTGGCCTGGATTCCTTCGGAGTATTAGAGCGGCCCGCCGGGGCCTTCAATGGCGGAGTTTGATCTGGATCAAGATTTATTGACGCAGGGGCTTGAATGCCGCGGGAATTGCCTGCCGCTGGCGGCTTGACCTGGCCGCGGGGCGGGCGCAAAACCGGAACATCCAGAACCAAGGAGGCCGGACGCATGTCTGCATATGATCCCGACAATATTTTTGCCAAGCTTCTGCGCGGTGAGATTCCTTCCACACGGGTCTATGAGGATGAGGAGACGCTGGCCTTCATGGATATCATGCCGCGCGCCGACGGGCATTTGCTGGTGATTCCGAAAACACCCTGCCGCAACCTGCTGGATGCCGGCCCGGCGCAGATGGCTGCGGTGATGCAGACCGTGCAGAAACTGTCGCATGCGGTGATCAGGGCCTTTGGCGCGGATGGGGTGACCGTGCAGCAGTTCAATGAGGCCGCCGGCGGACAGGAAGTGTTCCATCTGCACATGCATGTGCTGCCCCGCCGCGAGGGCGACCAATTGCGCCCGCCGGGCAAGATGGGCGACATGGCGCTGATCCAGGCCCAAGCGGATAAGATACGTGCGGCGCTGGACGCAATCTGATCGTCTTCTGATGCTCAGGGCGTTTTGACAAAAGCGAAAGTACTGTGGCGGAAAGCTGCAGTGCTTTAAATACGAATTTGTGCATTTGAAATAAGTGTTGAATCTTAGTTGAATTTAATCATAGCTGTTTCGCAAATTAGTTGTGCGTTAAAGAGGGTGCCCGCGCTCAAGCCTTCGGGGCCTCAAGAATTGGGGTGACCTGGCATGAAATGACCGCCCGGAAACGGGGTGGCATCGGCCGTGTTTTTTCAGTTTCCAGGCAGGCTGCCTGAAACATGCGGGCCAGAAGGTCTGCAACCGTCTATGTGCATTCTGCTTGTTTGCCGGGCGCGGGTCTCTTTGATGAAAGATCAGTATTGGAGGGGCAGGGGTGACTCTCTTGAGCCAAATGCAGACCTTGTCCCTGGGCCAGGTCGTGGCGGCAATTTATGAAACGGTGATCCGGCCGGAACAATTCGACCGGTTCACAGTGGGCCCGCAGGATAGTGCGGCCGCAGCAGCGCCTGTGCGGCGCCAGCAGGGGCAACGTAGGCCTGCGCCGATGCTGAAGGCGCATTTTGCTCGGGCTGCCCAGATTCAGGAGCTGCAATGGCAACGGTCCGGACGTCCGCATCCGGGCGCCTATTCCGGCAATTGCACCCGTTTCTGGCTGCTTGCGGATGTCCGCGAGGGCGGCGGGGTTCTGAATGCCTCGCAGCGGGCGGCACGGCAGCTGACCGGAGGCGTGTCCCTGCCAAAGGCGATGGGGCTGACGCAGGCGGCGACAGAGTGCTGGCACAACTATCTGGAGGATGTGCGTCGCGACGACTATTCTGGGCGGGATGTGCTTTTGCTGGCCGGATGCGGAACGGGGGAGCAGTTTTTGTGCCGTCCGGTCCGCTTTGACGGCAGCGGCGCGGTTGCGATCATGGCGGAGCGGCTGGATACGGGCTGGACGCCTGAGGCCGTGGCGCCGGTTGCAGAAGCGCTGAGCCTGCAGGAGGCGGATTTTGAACCGTTGCGGGAAGCGGCGGGCGGCGCCAGCGGCAAAATTGGCAACGCTCTGGAACAAGCTGCTGAACGGGCCGGCGCGCCGGGTCCGGCAGAGCTGATCCGGCTGGCAGCATTCCTGATGAATGAACACAGCCGGGATCTGGCGATTGCTCGCGGTACGCAGCTGCCACCATCCGGCACCTTTGAGGACAGCTCTGGGCAGCGTTCGCAATATTTCAGGCTGGGTGCGGAAACCGGCCAGCCTGTGATCTTTCTGCACGGCATGCTGGATGGGATTGCGCCGCTGCAGCGGTTGCAGCCACAGCTGCGCCAGCTTGGGTTCAGGGTGTATGTGCCAATGCGCCGCGGCTACGGCGGCTCTGTGCCGCTGAGGCGGGGTGAGGATCCGGCTGCGGCCTTTGTCAGGCAGCTGGAGGCGCTGATGGCATATAAGAACCTACAGCGGCCGGTGCTGCTCAGCCATCGCGGCGGCGCTCTATACGGCTTTCTGGCCGCCAGGCAGCTGCACAGCAGGATTGCGGGCCTGGTGGCGGTGGCTTCAAATTGCTCCATCAATTCAGCGCGACGGCTTTCCAGCGTCAGCGGTTACGCCTGGCTGATGGCCCTGGGGGCGGCACGGGCCAATTGGATGCTGCCTGCGCTGATGAAGTGCTGGTCGGCGGCGCTGCGCTGGTACGGGCACGAGACGCTGCTTCGGATACAGCTGCGCCGCGGCAGCAGAGAACAGGCGGCGCTGTGGCAGCTGGACCTGCTTCCGCTGCTGCAGCAAAGCCAGCTGCTGTTCCGTGAGCAGGGCGGTGCCGGGTTCCTGGCAGATATTAAGATGCTGCGTCAGGGCGCGCAGCTGGCTGCGCCAGGCCGGGCAACACAGTCCGTGTTCGTGCATGGCGGTGACGACCACGTCGCACCGCTCGCTACTGTCCGTGACATGCTGGGCGGTTTGCCAGAGGCGCGGCTCTGTGTCAGCCAGGAGTCCGGTGCACTGTTGTTTTATACGTTTCCAGAGCTGGTGCTGACCGCGCTGCAGGATCTTACCGCTACTTTGGAAGGCTGAGTCTATGCCTCGAAGATCGGGGCAAAGCTGCGTTTCAGAGCGACATCCACATCCGCCATGCTCACAGGCAGACCCAGATCGACCAGGCTGGTCACGCCGTATTCGGTGATCCCACATGGCACAATGCCGGAAAAATGCTCCAGTTCCGGCTCCACGTTGATGGAGATGCCGTGGTAGCTGACCCACTTGCGCAGACGGATGCCGATGGCAGCGATCTTGTCCTCTGCCATGCCGCCAGAGATGGTTCGCGGTTTTTCCGGCCGCTCGACCCAGACCCCGACCCGGCCTTCGCGGATATGCCCTTTGATGTTGAACGCATCCAGCGCCGCGATCACCCAGGTTTCCAGCTGCTGCACAAAGCGGCGCACGTCATGGCCGCGTTTGCCCACATCCAGCATGACATAAACCACGCGCTGGCCCGGCCCGTGATAGGTGTACTGGCCGCCGCGCTTGCTTTGGTAGACCGGGAAACGCTGCGGATCGGTCAGATCTTCCTGCCTTGCAGAGGTGCCCGCCGTGTACAGCGGTGGATGTTCAACCAACCAGATGCATTCTTCCGCCGATCCCGCGGCGATCGCAGCCGCCCGGTCCTCCATGAAGGCAACAGCTTGATCATACTCGACTAAACTGTCCGATGTGATCCACTCAACCATGCCGACTGCCATCTTTTCCCAGTGCTTCGGATCGGGCGGGCGAACTTTACCGGAAAACTCCTAGGTGCCTGCGCCGCCTCTGGAGTATCCTGATTCCGTAGCAAGTATCCATAGGGGGCGCGTATCATGTTTCTCAAGCCGTTCAAGCCGGCCCTGACAGCCGTATTTCTGGCAACATCAGCCACCAGTCCCGCTGTTGCGGACGATCTGGGGGCCGCCATTGCCGGCGCCGTGATTGGCGGCGTCATAGTAAACGAAGTCCACAAGAACAAACAAAGGCGCCGGGCCGCCACCACCTACCGGCGTGCGCCGGCCTATTCCGCAACCCGGGCTCAAAACCGCGAAACCCAGGTGGCGCTGAACTACTTTGGATTCAAT
The DNA here is from genome assembly GCF_049800895.1 of Leisingera sp. S232. Taxonomy (NCBI): domain Bacteria; kingdom Pseudomonadati; phylum Pseudomonadota; class Alphaproteobacteria; order Rhodobacterales; family Roseobacteraceae; genus Leisingera; species Leisingera sp. S232. The sequence goes on from NZ_JBNAFX010000006.1 coordinate 79,405, forward strand.
GCCGGCTCGCCGGACGGGGTGCTGGGGCGCCGGTCCCGTGCCGCCGTTACCCAGTACCAGGCCCATATGGGCTATCCGGCCACCGGCCATCTGGCACCTTATGAACGCAATTTCCTGGTCAGTTCCTACAACCGGGCCCAGGTCGGCGGCCCGCAAGTCATCAAGGCGATGCAGGGGCCGCAGGGCGTGCGCGGCGTGCTGCACAGCTGGCGGGATGAGGCCGCAGGCCTGCGCACTGCAGGCGGCGGCTATGCCGGGGGCGGGTATGGCGGGCTTCCGCCAGAGGTGAGCCAAGCCGTGGATGAAATCGCAGCCAGCTCTGAACCCACTGGCGAACAGCTGCTGCAGCGCGCCGGTTTCATGCAGCTTGCTGATCTGAACGGGGACGGCCGCAACGACTATGTGCTGGATTCCTCTGTCTCCGGCAGTTCCTTCTGGTGCGGCGCCTCCAATTGTTCGGTGATGGTCTTTGCCTCGACGCCGCAGGGGTATCAGCGCAACGATTTCCTGGCCCGCGGCGTGACACCGGCCAGCTTTGCCTGCCATCAGGGCACGTGCCGGATGACGGACACCGGCTCTGACGCGCCTGTACAGGCCGCGCAGAACCGCAGCACGGTGACAGCCTTTGCAGGGCAGGAAAGTGCAGCCCTCGGCGGCATCACCCTGTTCGAACAACCGCAGCAAAGCGCCTCGCTGACCAGCTACTGCAGCAAGGTAAGCCTGCTGACCAGTTCCAACGGCGGCTTCATGACTGCCAGCAGCATGACCGACCCGGAACTGGCGCTGGGTGAGCAGTTCTGTCTGGCCCGGACCTATGCCATCAACGCAGGCGAAGCCCGGGCGGCCAAGGTCGCCAGTGCCTCGCAGGCGCAGATCGACAGCCAGTGCGACGCCTTCGGCCCTGCGCTGAAGCCTTATCTGGCCAAGCTCGGCACGTCTGGCAGCGGCGAGGTGATGGGGGATGTGCAGAAATTTGTTCTGCAGTCCGGCATGTCGCTGGAGCAGCTTTCCAATACCGCGGGGATTTGCCTGTTCTCCGGTTACCGGCGCGACGACATGGATGTGGCGCTGGGCGCGGCGCTGATTCTGACCGGCACCGGTCAAAGACCCTATGCAGAGCTGATCGGCCATCATCTGGCGTTGGGCTTTGGCGCTTCGAATGCGGTGATGCTGGCGCAGGAGTGGTACAGTCTGGCAGTCTCCGCGCTTGAAAGCGGCGCTGAGCCTGTGTTCGCCCCAGGCCAGCCAGACCGCGCCGGGCTGATCAAGGCGGCCTCGACCGAACTGGCTGGCGGCCGCGTGCAGCCAGTGCAGGCGTCCGGGGCGGCGGCTTTGCCATCGTTCCCTACCGAATAGGGGGCGGACCCGTATTTTGCGCAAGTACAAGGGCTGGCCGCGTTGCCGGCCCTTCTTTCTGGCCGTTTATGCGCAGAATGGTCCGATCTCTCCGAGATCCTCGCGGTGCTGATCCTTTGCCAAACGCTGCGGTGATGCAAACCGGTGTCTGCGGGCGGGATCAGGGCAATTTCGAAGCTACTGGAGCCGCGTAAACAGCTTTTCCGTTCAAATCTTTGATGGGAAAATCTAGACTATCAGTCTGTTTTGGTGCGCCGCGAAAGAACGGCTTCAAACCAAATCTCACCTTCATTTTCGTCGGTATCCGATCCCGATTTTGAAGCGATTTTTGAAGAGCTTGAGCGATGGAGTGATGTTCTCAAAGACCATCGCCATGAGTTGCGAGGGCCGCGACCATGAGTGTGCAAGCTGATCAAAACATCACGAAGTCGCCCCGTCCTGCACCATTTTCATTGCGATTGACCGACGAAGAACAAGCGCGACTTAAAGCCCAAGCTGGGTCGATGCCGAAGGGCGCCTATATTAAGTCTGTGATTTTTGCCGATGATGCACCCAAGTATCGAAAGCGGCGGCAAGCTCCGTCGGCAGAACAACAATTGTTGGCCGAGGTGCTGGCGCGTCTCGGTCAGACCAAACACGCCAATAACCTTAATCAGATCGCAAAGCATCTAAACCAAGGCACCTTGGTGCTGGATGACGAACTGGCTGCGGATATCAATGCCGCACTCGTGGACATTGCTTGGATGCGTGTCAAGCTGATGGAAGCTTTGGGGGTGCAATCATGATTATTGTGGCCTCTCAACGCTCGGGCGCAGTCGCCTTGGCCGATCACCTGATGAACATGCGTGATAATGATCATGTTGAAGTCATCGAGATTGATGGCTTTGTGGCAGAGGATCTGCACGGGGCCTTCAAAGAAGCGCAGGCGATTTCCAAGGCGACCCAGTGCCAACAATTTTTGTTCTCTGTGTCGCTGAATCCGCCTGAGCAAGCAATCATCAGTGATGATGATTTCCGTGAAGCGGCGGATCGTGTCGCAAAAGCGGTTGGTCTGTCAGGCCAGGCCCGCGCCATTGTCGTGCATGAGAAGAACGGTCGCCGCCATGCGCACGCCGTGTGGTCGCGCATTGATGTGAATGCAATGAAGGCTGTGCCACTGCCCCATTTCAAAAACAAATTGCGGGATGTGGCGCGGGATCTGCATTTGGATCACGGATGGGTTTTACCCGATGGGTTGGCGACCTATGGCAACAAGAACCCGCTGAACTTCACCCTTGCGCAATGGCAACAAGCCCTGCGTCAAGGCCATGATCCGCGTGAGGTGAAACAGATCTTTCGCCAAGCATGGGGACGCAGCGATGGGATCAACGGATATAAGGCCGCGTTGGAAGAACGTGGCTTTTACCTCGCCAAAGGGGATCGTCGCGGCTTTGTCGCCTTGGATCATCAGGGCAATGTCTATGCGGCGGGTCGGTGGTCCAGCGTCAAAGCCAAAGAGATGAAAGCCAAGCTGGGATCACCTGATGGCTTGCGCTCGGTTTCTGAAACCCAATCCTATCTGCGCTCGCGCATGACGCAGCAGGTGAAGAGCTATATCAATGAGATTAAAGACCGCCATACGGATGAGCTGGAACCGTATTTGGAAGCCCGCGCAGGCATGGTGGCGGCACAACGGGCAGAACGCAAAGATCTCAAAGACAAGCAAGAACAGCGTTGGATCGCGGAAACCAAAGTCCGGTCTGACCGGCTCAACAAAGGCCTGCGCGGTTTGTTTGATCGCCTCAGCGGCAAAGCCAAGAAAACACGGTTGGACAATGAACGCGAAGCGATGGAAAGTGCCAAGCGGGATCAGGAGCAACGGGATGATTTGATCATCGCCCAGATGCGAGACAGGCAAGGATTACAAAAGGACATGCGCGTCACCCGTGATCGCCATAAGGAAGAACGCAAACTATTGGCGCGCAATATCGCTGATTATTTGCGCCGCTCTCCGCCAGATGTGGATCGGGCACAAGAGCAGCAGCGCCAACAAGAGAGGACTCGATACCGAACGCGGGGTTGGGATTTGTCGCCATAGCGCCGCCAGCTTCTACCCGAAAATACCGGACTCTTACCCGCGAGAATCACGCGCGTCATGTTTGATGTGAGTGGCACTGAAACTCAAACTTGAGGAGACGTGCTTTGACACATCACACACCCAAGCACTCAACACAGCGTGCAAAACTCGCGCTTGTTGGGATCGCCAGCCTGATGATTGCTGATCCCGCATTGGCGATTATTCCCGAAACATATTGGTGGCTTGAACTGCCGAATAGCTGGGGCATCGACGTCGCTGTTATGCTTGCGGTTCTTCGCGCCGCCTTGGTCGGCTTGGCAACATTGGCAGGGTTTGCCTGTGGCTGGTTCCTATCACCCAATGGCAAAAGCCTGCGCCGCACCATCTTTATGACGATTGCCGCTCTCACAGGACTGCTGGCATTGTTTGGCTATGGCCCAATGGTCGAGTTGCTTGTCTATCTCTTTGCCTTTTGCGGCTTCTGCTGGGGCATTGGATATTGGCTTGGTCGTGGCATCAAGAGTTTGATGCAGCCGCCAATAACATTTGGGTCTTCGCGTTGGGCCACGGTTGAGCATTTGGAAGAGAAAGACCTGCTGGATCAAGACGGGATTATCCTCGGCTCCTGCTATGACGGTGAGAAGACCCGCACCATCACTTATGCAGGGGATCGGCATTTGCTTACCTCGGCCCCGACCCGTGGCGGCAAAGGTGTATCCCACATCATTCCCAATTTGCTGAGCTATACCGGCTCGGTGTTGGTGATTGATCCCAAAGCTGAAAACCTGCTGGTCACGGCCAATGCCCGTATGGAGATGGGACAAGAGGTTCTGGCGATTGATCCATGGAATATTGGAGCATCTAAGGCTGGCTTGGCACCAGCACGGATTAACCCGCTTGATTGGCTCAAGCTCTCAGACATTGACGCACCAGAGAACGCGATGTTGCTGGCCGATGCCCTGATCCAGAAAAACCAAAAAGCAGATGCGTTCTGGCAGGAAGAATCCAAAGCCCTGCTGCAAGGTCTGATCCTGCTGGTGGCCTTTGATGATCATTATGCAGAGCGGCGTGATCTTGGCACAGTGCGGGATTTGCTGTTGCTCACAGGGGGAGAGCAAGTCGAGCTGTTCACCTATATGGCAGGATCAGTCCATGCGCTGATTGCCAGCACTGGCGCGCGGTTCTTGCAGAAAGATCCTAAGCTGATCTCCAATGTGTTGGCATCGGCACAGGCGGAAACCCACTTTCTGGATAGCACCCGTGTGCGTGAAGCCTTGTCGGCTTCGGACTTTGATTTTGCGGATCTGAAACGCACCCCGATGAGCGTGTTTGTGATCCTGCCTGCAGATCGGCTGGAAGCCTTCAACCGCTTCCTGCGCCTGATCGTGCAGCAGGCCATTACAGTGAATGCCCGCAATATTGAGGACAAACCCGCCAAGCCTGTGTTGTTCATTCTGGATGAGATGCCAGCCCTTGGGCGACTGACCATGGTCGAACAGGCTTATGGTTTGATGGCGGGGTTCGGCATTCAGCTCTGGGGCATTACACAAGATCTCTGCCAGCTCCGCCGTGTCTATGGGACGGACTATGAAAGCTTCATCGCCAATAGCGGCGCAGTGGCTTATTTTGGCTCGCCCGACAAAACCAGTGCGGAGTATTTCTCAGGGCTTTGTGGTGAAACCACCGTGTGGAACCTGTCTTCGGCAATCTCAAACTCTGTAAGCTGGGCTACAAAAGGTGGTTCCAGCACCAGCGATGGCACGTCCAACACGACATCGGGCGTGCAACGCAAACTGGCCTATCCCGATGAGTTGCGCCGCATGTCCAAGGATCTGCAATTGCTACTGATCGAAGACAGTAACCCCATCATGGCGCGCAAAATCCGGTGGTATGAAGATCCTGCCTTCAAAGACAAAGGCACCAACACCCACAAACCTCAGTGATTGATGCAATCGTAGGAAGGCTGCACCGGCCTTCCTCCTTCTCTCTGAAACGATGAGGCATAACGATGGAAGACAAAGCCAGACAAGCATTCAGGAACGCTAACCTGCCCATAACCCCAGATGACAAAATCCGCGACAAAGACAATGCGCAACTGGTTCCCAAACCACCAGCCGGAGCAAGACACCCAGCCAACCTCGCCCCCGCAGGCGCACTTGGCATTCGCCGTAACCTTGTACCCAAGTCGGCACAGCAGCAGGCTGATCCTGAGAAAGATAAACCCAAGAAAATCGTGTTCAGATCCAAGGATCAGAAAGGGCCAGACCGCAACTCAGGCTTTGACTTCGACCGATAGAACCAAAGCCTAGGATCATCATCCTACTGAAGGATAGCACGCCCTGTGCTATCCTTTTGTCTATGCAACACCAAGAATTTACACAATATATAAGTGACTTAGACGACGGAAGCGAGTTTAGAGCCACCATCGCGCGCAGCTACAAAAACCATCTCGGTGTAGAAGAAATTATCCTGCTACCGCAATGCTATTGGGACATAGCCGCTTGGCTTGAAGAGCAAGGTGCCATCGACTTCAACGAATGGGTCAGGCATTGCAGCGAAAACCCACATGAAGACTGGTCACTCTCCCATCAACTCATGTACTGGTTGTGGTATGACCTTTCCATCCGCCACCGCGACGACCACCCCATGCCACCGAACATGATCCCAGAGGGTCATCTGTTGGCAAATATTCCAGCCAATGAGGCGTGACGGTATCAGCACCGACTAGATAGGGTTCGCTTAAGAGGTACCCTCAATGCAGAATCAAGAAATGTGAGTAGTTTATTGTCTAAGAATGATTTTCCATCGCCATCTGAGTTTATGCGAGGGCGGCGTCCGGAACAGTTTTCGGACTCGCATGTCGAAGAGAACATCGAATTGGATGCGGGCTTTCTCGAGTACACGCTGGAAAGCATAACAAGCCGCAGTCAAGAAAAACAATTCGAACATCTCGCGAGGCGTCTCGCTGAACGATTGATCTGCCCCAACCTCATACCTCAGACTGGGCCGACTGGCGGTGGCGACAGCAAAGTTGATACCGAAACTTACCCTGTTCACGAGGATATTTCGTCTCGTTGGTACGAGGGGAACGTCGAAGCAGCGAACGAGCGTTGGGGCTTTGCCGTAAGCGCAAAGAAACAGTGGCAGGGCAAGCTTCGTTCGGACATGGCTTCCATAGCATCCACGGGTCGCGACTATAGAGTAGCGTATTTTGTTTCCAATCAATTCATTAGCGACAAGTCCAAGTCGAAATTTCAGGACGAGCTTTCAAATGAGCACGGGTTTGATGTCCGAATTCTTGATCGTACTTGGCTGATGGAAGCGATCATTGAAAAGGGCAACGAAGACATTGCTTCTCAGGCACTGAATCTATCAAACTTTAAGACTTCAAAGAAAATTGGGCCGAACGATCTTTCCAAACAGGAGGCCTTGGATGAACTCGAAAAAGAAATTTCTGACACAGATAGATATCAAGGAGTTGAGTACCAACTTGTTGAGGATTGTATCTCTGCGGCGATAATCTCAAGGGAACTCGAGCTAGAACGACACATTACAGAAGGTCGGCATGAACGTGCCATACGGCTTGCTAGGGAACAAGGAAACGAACGTCAGATCGCCAGTGCATTGTATCAAAAGGCTTGGACGGCGGTGTACTGGCACGATGATTTTGGAGTCCTGCTTAGCGTCTATGATGAAATCGGGGCATTTGCTCTTGCTAGCGGAAACTCATCGGACATAGAGAAGGCAATCAACCTTTGGCATACTCTGCACACTGCGGTTATTTCTGAAGCGCTTTCGTTGGAAGAAACCAAATTGGTAGATAGAGCAAATCGCCTGATCCACCACTTGGAAGAGCTTTCCAGCGACACGGATAGGCCCAATAACGCCGCAAACTCAAAATGGCTTAAGTTGGGGATGCAGATTGCCCAGCACGCAGTCGATGAAAGCCAACGCGACAAGTTACTGCGAGATTTTGGCGACTTGTTGGTCGGTTCACAGCATCTCGGAGGTTTCGAATTCAATCGAGCATATGAGCAGTTTGAGGTACTTGGCACCCCCTTTGGCGAGTTAGAGGTTTACGATGAGGTATTCGAGCAAGTTCTCCCTGTTTACCAAGAACGGCATAGTGATGTGGCCGTCGCAGATAAGCTCTTCAATCGCGGCATAGACAAACTTCGCGCCGACAAGGTCATCTCTGGCATCGACCTGCTGGGGCGAGCGTTACCAAAGCTAATTAAGGCTGAGAAAAAGGAGCGCATGGTTCGCTGCCTCGCAGCGCTGGCTTCAGCTTACAGTTCAATGGATTTGTTTTGGGCTGCATACGCAAACCACATGTCAGCTCTTTCGTTACTGATCCAAGACTTCGGCGAAACCAGAGAAGTCGATCCTTTGTTGCCTATGTTGTTGGAAAAAATGTTCTGGGGGGAAATCTCAACAGGACGCATTCCACATGCGCTGTGGTGCCTAGAATTGCAAATCTCGACCTTAAGGCAAACTGGCCTTGATGAAGAAGATGAAGGTTTTCAGGAAGACTACCAGTTGAAAGACGGGGTGTTGGCAATGCTACTGCTGAAGGCGGATGCTAGCCAGTTGAACGAGTTCACAGGTCTAGTGGATTTCTTTGAGCAGAATGGTCTGATTGCTTGTTCGCTAGCTCTCTTGTTCGCTTTTGGAGGTCCTGATTACCTTCGGCAGCACGAATACGTCCCAGATTCTGAAAGTGACACAGAGATTTGGGAGATGATGAAGAGACTGTGGGATCAGCCTGCGCAAGATAGCTTGCCCGAACGAATTGACACGTTTGGAGGCAAGAGCGTGAGCCTGATATCTCGGTTGCTGGGGACACGATGGGAAATTGTGTGCCAGCATAATCCTTGGTGCGTGAGAATCGGAGAAAGCTATATGGGCTTCCTCGAAGCCTTTCTTGCAACCAGCCTTTCTCATCAAGCGGTCGGCATGATGGAACGAACGAAAATGCGTTTCCAATTGGCATCTGAGGGCGAGGCTTGCCCAAACGAACAGGGCTTGGAACTTCGCATTGGATCGGGAAGCGAGTTAGCCACAGTAGTGATATGGCCGGAGAGATTTCCGTTAGGCAGCCTTAGAACAGATAAGTTACGTGATTTCTTCGTATATTCGCTGGTGAACATACTACCGAAAATTTTGTTTCCCAAAGACACCAAATCGTTCTTGGATGTTGTTGCCGGATCAGAGGAGGGTTTGCCTCGTTCGCTTATGTTCGCTGACGTTTTGGCGAGTTCATCAACTGTTTTCGATGACTGTAGATCTCCATCCCTGACTGACTGGTCGGTTGGGGGCGAGAATTACAAAATAGTTGCTGCTCCACCCTGCAACCTCGCTTTGCAGTCGATAATGTCTCTCCGACAGCAGAAGAATAAGGAGGAGATGAAATTCGGGGAAGGCGCGCCACCCGAAGATTTTCTTAAAGACACACCTCTCAAGCACGGCGCTTATCAGACCCTGTCAATGGTGGATATTGAGCTGTGGCAAGAGGCTGGTTGGGAGGGGGTAGGAGTCGCCCTTCAGCCAAACCTACCGAATGCACCACCCTACTTGGGCCTTCTATTTGGAAACGGCGAAGCTGGACGACGCATCTTTGAGAACTGGATTTCCGACATCGGGCGGGAGGATTCGAATGAAAAAATTCGCATTGTGATATTAACCGGTGTCGAAAAGTCGAATCCCAACGCCTACACGCTGGCAGTGAGTTCAAATATTGACAAAGCAAAATTCAAGGAACTCGACCGCATCTTCGTAACTTCAAAAATGAAGACCATGGAGAACCCCGATCCACGAAACTTAGAGAATTTTGGCAGAGCATTCGCGGCATCTCAAAAGTATGCCCTGGTTCCTGTGACCTTGTCCGACGATGGAAGACCACCTGAGTTCCACTTTAATTTGTCGATCCTGAAACGCGAGGTTGTGATTAGGGAAGCTTGGACGATAGGACTTAATGATCCTGATGGTATGGCAGTGTCCCCAAACATCGATCCAATCATCCCAGAGGGTAAGGAGAATGTGCCTATACTGGAGTTAATGGAATGGCAAAAGAAGCGCGAAATGTGAACTCAGCACATCACCACCCAATCTCACAACAACACGCCTGGCCCTTGACTGCACGGTATATGGTTTGACGTGAGAGGTTGAGTTCTTCGGCGAGTTGATCGACGGATGCTTCGCCGATGTAGATGCGGTGACGTAGGAGCGCGGCGACATCTGGCGGAATAGTACGGGGGCGGCCTACGTGGACGCCTCATGCATTGGCTGTGCCCCCCCATGCCACAGAATATAATCCCAGAAGGCCACTTGCTGACAACCATTTCAACCAATGAGTCGTGATGAATGATCAAGATTGACTTTGCTAGCGTTTATCCGCAACGGTTGCCCAAGAATAGTTATACAATAATCTATCTTTAGGAGCAAAATAGTGATTGAAGCACTCAAGCGGAATCCCATGATCAGCGGCGTCCTCCTTGTTGTTGCAATCGTCGGTGGGTTAGCAAGTTTCATCGAGGACATCGGAACTCTATGGGAAAAATTAACACAGGATCAAATTCCCGTAGAGACGCCGCAACCTCAAAGTTTTGTGAAAAAGGATCTGCTGAGATTAAGTGCGGACGTGCCTGTCGAATGGATTGTCAACCGTGGGCACATTGAAAACTGGCTTTATGTTACTCCCCCGAACTCAAATTTGGAAACATTCGATTTCGGTACAGCGGAAACAGGAAATGGCGGATTTCCATATATTTTCGAACGGTATTCACGCCTCAATGATGCCGAATATGACGAGCAACTAAAGCTCTCGAATGATCTTGAAAATCAAGGATTGCGGGATTTCGAGTATATTTCCGGTATGGAGGAAGTGTTCCTTGGAGAAGGAAGCTGGGCTGATCGCTTTAGGTATAGAACAAGCAAGTACTATATAGAAAAAGTTTCTTTTATTGACTATTATCACGGAACCTCTGAAGAACCGCACCATTTGGAATTGATGTGCTTTGTACCAATTTCAGCGGAAGATCGGTTTAAAAGCACCTGCGCGCGTGTGGTAGGGTCAGCAAACATTCAAGATTAGACCGGTACGTTGCAACGCGCATCACCAACCCATCTCACAACAACAGCAAGCCTGCCCATTGACTGCACGGTAGATGGTTTGTCGTGAGAGCTTGAGTTCTTCGGCGAGTTGATCGACGGAGGCGTCGCCGATGTCGATGCGATGACGTAGGAGCGCGGCAACATCTGGTGGAATAGCGCGGGGGCGTCCCACATGGACGCCTCTGGCTTTAGCAGCGGCCATGCCTGCTCGGGTGCGTTCGGCTATCTGTTCACGCTCAAACTCAGCGAACACAGCCAACTGGCCGTACAGCAACCGCCCCACGGCGGTTGTCGTGTCGATGCCTTGGGTGATGGCGATGAAGTCCACCTTGTTCTCTCTCAGATCCTGCAAGAGTTGCAGCAGGTGCAGAGTTGACCGCCCCAACCGATCCAGCTTCCACACAATCAATGTGTCGCCCTCGGTCAGATCCCGCAGCAGCGTATCCAGTGAGCGCCGCGTGACGGTTGCACCTGAGACACCATAGTCCCCATAGATGATGTCGCAGCCTGCGGCTTCTAAAGCTTCAATCTGTAGGGCTTCGTTTTGATCCTGATCCGAGACACGGGCATAGCCAATGCGCCGCCCTGATTTTGGTTGCGTGGTATCATTGTTCATGCGGATATTGTGCGCCTTCACAGCCATGTGACAAGTCCTCCTGCGGGTGCGAATTTCGCTTTCCAAAAGGGTTCCCTTTTGAACGCAGGGTGGATGGGAGTTTCACGGATTCCGCCCTCATTGATTTTCTTGTGGAAAACTGGCTGGCGTGACGTGAAAGCGGTGATGTGGTAGCTGTACCAAAAGGGAACCCTTTTGAGACGCCTCATTAAGGATTTCCTATGCCCCAAGGTTTTTGCCCGTTTTGTATGGAACCAGTAAATTCCGGTGCGACGGTCTGTCCGTCATGTGGCGCTCAAAAAGGCCACGGCGGAGCTGGTCAAACGCCAATGGTAAATGGCGTTGGTTGCCTCGCCTGTACATTGTTTGGACTGATGGCCTATGGCTCCAGTGAACCAATCGTACAGTATTTGGTTGGCGCGCCCTTTGGGTTGGGAGCAGTGTTGTTTTTATTCGGCTGGATCATCGATCTTGCGCAAGAACCAAAATGGTACAGGCCCGATATTCGAACCTATCGATAGGAAGCCACTAAACACCCGTTTGTCTACAGAGCAGCATTACGCTGCCCGATAAATCAGCGTTTCGCCTGCGATTTCTGTTTCTGTGTAATCGTAATGCAGATCGCGGGCGATGGCGTCTATGTCGATATAACGCTCCAGATGTTCGGGGATGTCACCGAACATGCCTTCTTCAATCATCTGTTCGGCTAACTCTGCCATGCTTTCCACATGGTACAGATCCACGTCAAACTCCTCGGGGTGTACATTGGCAGGATCAAAGCCGAATCCCACTTCACCAACGGCGATAATGAAGATCTTTTTCTGGTAATCTTCCCATTCATCACAGGCCGTGAAATAGCCCGCCATGTTGGCCTGATTGAGGCTCCAAGCCTTGGCAAGGGCTGCATCAATATCATCACCATCAATGAACTGAATCTCATATTCTTCAACCGGTTCAAAGTGGGCGTTCAAGTGACGCTTTGAAATGGTTTGAAACTCCTCAGCACTTTCAAAAAAGAAGCCGATAGCGTCCAAGTCGTAGGGTTGTGCGAATAGCTGCGGCATGTGTCTGTCTCCTCTCGTATATGACGGGTTGCGCATGCAACCGTCTGGCTTTCGCCGAGAAGCAGGGGTGCAAGGATCAAAGGTGACCGTTTGCGGTTGCGGGAACCGCAGAGCCGCAAAAGCAAGGTCAGGACCAGAGCCACGCGCAGGTGCAGCGCAGCGAACCGAGCATGGCGAGAACCCACCCTTTGATGCGCGCGGGGGCGGCAGCCCCAGTTAGTCATGGGGTATTGGGGAGAGGACAGATCTCCCCAATTGCGGATCAAACGCGCTATCGTTTGTGCATGGTTCGGTTGCAAGGTGGAGAGGCAAATCTCCAAGCCCTGCGAGTGGGTTCCAAGGGGGTGCGATAACCCCTTTTGGCGGCATTCAATCGGCGGACGGTTGATCTGGGTTCTCAGGGGCAGGAACGCCCCTGATGTCGATGGGTGCAGGGAGAGCGAAATCTCACCTGCGAGGGATCAAACACCGATATGTTTGCTGGCTGGTTCTGGGTTCAACACCCTGATCCAGCCACAGCCGAGGGGGATGCAACGGGGGCGCGCAGCGGACCCCCTTGCCAAGATGCATGGTACTACCATGCACTTCTTGCAGTATACCTTAATGCTGTAAGATGGCCGCAGGGATCGCAGCGCATGGTGTCATCTGACCCACATCTCGCGGCAAACCTTATGCCGGAAGATGGCCCGTAGGGGACGCAGCGGAAACGGGTCAGCATGACCCACATCTCGCGGTGAACCTTAAGCCGAAAGACTAGCAACGCCCAAGCGTCACCTGACACACGCCTCGAACGTTGGTCAATCGTGACAATCAGGCGGTTCACCAGCTTGGCAAACTAACCTACTATTGTAGGTAAAGTCTGTCGGTCATGCTGCGTTGATTAAACCGGCGCACCCACAAAACGTTGCATTGCAATGGCTAGGCCGCTTAAGCAAAGGCTTCACTTAGAAGGAGAACACCGTGGGAGCCAACAAGCCTTCGTTCAGGCAAATACAAGATGCGCTCAAGCACCCAGGCGACGCAAATCCCTCGATTGAACTTGCCAACGCGAAGTACAGTGTTTCTACTAAGAGATTGCTCTCCGACTCTGAATGCACAGTCCTTGAAACAGAAGGGGAAACTCCCCCACCATTTGGATGGTTGCTGCATGTTGTAAACACCCTTCGCGCAAGATCTCAATTTGGAGCGGTAATAATACCTAAAATCTCCTTAGCGCAAAGCTCTCCCTATAAAATTGCACACATTGACGACGGAGTGATTGAGTTAAGCGGCATAGAGGGGGTTAACTTTCTTGAGATTACAAACATTGAGGGTTACGGAGATAAAATTGCCCTTGATATATTCGGGGATTCAGATTTTTTCATTGACACATTGAGCGAGCTTGGAATAATATGCAAAAAAATGAATTTGAGAGTAATTAGCTCAGATGAAAAAAGGCAAATGCGAGCATTCGATGAGTTAATCGAAGCATCAGGCCTTAATGAAATTTCAGAAGAGCAGAAGAGCAGTTTATTTAGAATTTTCTCACGCGCAGCAGATGCAGTTCGCGAAGGGCGAGCGCATGATCTTGTGGTAGAACATAAAAGCATTAATTACGAAACAGTTGTTTGGCCCGAGGAAAAGTATTCTGACGCTCACAAAGGAAAGGGTGAGAATATCGTCGAGTTCCTTGAGCGTGTTTGGAAACCTCTTATTCAAGCAGGGGCAACGAGAGTAGACCTCCGTCGGGCCGATCGATCGGCTGACATGGCCGTCAACAACTACACAGCAATCAGATCAGACGGAAGCGGCAAGGTGCTCCCTCCCGAACTCCACTTGCCAACAAAAAAAGAGCTCAATGATCGACTGGCAAGCCAATCTCCAGGAGTTCCCACTAAGGTGCTAGAAGGGCTCCTTGCGGCAAGAAAGCGATCTCCAAACTAGAACTTAAACTCAAAGCAAAGTTTTTTCAGTTGACAGGACGTTCCTTGTCGGCAACGGTGGTGTCAGCACTACCGACCCAACAATGACAGGAGCCACGAATGATTTCCTTCCTTCACCCGCTCGTCGCGGGTTTCACGCTTACCGCCCACTTTGGCAGCGGCACTCACAGCCTTACTGAGCTCTCGAAACTTGAAACCTATGGGGTGGCGGTGGCAATCGTCATGCTTGGCCAAGGCGTAATCGAACTCTCGAAACTCCTGTTCAAACGAAACAGCGACCAGTGAAACATACAAAAAACTGCGCTCTCAACTAGTAGAGCGCAGGTTACTTTTGGAGAACCAAAATGAGAGATCAGTTTCCCCTGTTTGGCGGCATCGACGGCGGCGGAACGAAGTGGATTTGCGCTGTAGGAACATCGCCAAGTGACGTGCGATCCTCTATTGAAATCCCCACCTCTACCAACCCACACGAGACATTAGATAAGGTAGCAACCTTCTTTTCCGACTGGCTAGAAGAAGGGAAACTCTCAAGCATAGGCCTTTCATGCTTTGGCCCCCTTGAGCGTGACATTTCCCACCCTGATTGGGGCAAACTTCACAAGACGCCCAATGTCGGGTGGGAAATGTTCGACCTTGGAAAGGAGTTAAAGAGACGCTTCCCCAATACTCCAATTGGAATTGAAACTGATGTCGCTGGTTCCGCGCTGGCAGAAGCAAAATGGGGGGGCGGTTTCGGACTAAAGAACCTTTGCTACCTAACCGTAGGAACCGGCATCGGTGGAGCAATCATTGCGAATGGAAAGTTAGTTTCCGGCGTTGCGCATAGCGAAATCGGTCACACCTTCGCACAACCACACCCTGACGATGACTACCCAGGTTGTTGTATCGCCCATGGCAAATGCTTTGAAGGCCTCGCTTCTGGCAGAGCTGTTTTGGCCTCTACGGGAGAGCATGCCGTCAATTTGCCAGACGATCACAAGGCATGGGATTTTGTAGGTTATTACCTGGGACAACTTTGCGCGAATATCTTCATGTTCTCATCTCCTCGACGGATTATTTTGGGCGGTGGATTAATGAAGCGAAGTTTTTTGATTCACAAAATCCGAGCCAGTGCCTCCAATCACTTAGGCGGATATACCCTTTGGCCTGGAGAGCGCGACATGGACGAAGCGATTATCGTATCACCCTGGGTAAAGAACCAAAGACAAGACAAAGCCAATTCCGGTGTGTTTGGTGGGTTTCTAGTTGCTGAAAACGCCTTAAAATATTGACCCCGACCACCGCTTGAGCGGCTACATTCTCTTGCGACAAGATTCGATCCCCGAAAAGCCAAACTACAACGCGGCTCTCAAAGCCGCGTTGGCAATATTCGGAGAAGCCACAGATCCAGACTACGCGCGCTCACTTCTGCCGTGCGCGGGGTATGTCCAAGATGCTGCTTTCTGGGCGTTTGTAGAGCGCGAGGATGACGGGTTCGTTCTACAGATCAGCACAGGGATGGTGGAGCAAGCTGAACAGCTATGGGCTGCAGCATGTTCCGATGATGTGTTCTTGGCGGGAGCTGGACAACGTTTTGCCTCAGATGCGGAACAGATGGCATATCAGTCATTGTCTTGGCTGATCCAGCACGAACTGCACCATATCATCCTGAACCACTTCGATCTGATTGACAGCTTTCGCATTGCGGAAACCCGCAACGCGCCCCGCTTTGGCCTGACTCGGCAAAGCAAGGTCAAGCCTGCACCACTCATCAAACTGCCTGCGGAGCTGCGCCCTCACGTGCCTCTGTGCCTGGAACTGCAGGCAGATCACGACGCCGCAGAAATAGAGCTAGGGGCATACTCATCAGAGGACTGGAAAAACTTACGCCATCGGGTAACGGCAATATCAGCGATGATGATGCTGATAGAACGGGAAGATGCCAAGAACGGCGAAACCGGCATTACTCACCCCAAGGCTGCGACACGCATCTTTCAACTGTTGGGTCATGTCACAGAGATGCCGCTGATCCCGGCACAGCTTCACGCTCGGCAGCAGGGTCTTCCGGCTATCGATCCTGCACACTCCCCATCAAAGGATGAAATCAACGCCTTTGGCCGTCAGGTGACCATCCCCAGTTTCTTTGACGCTGTGTCTCTGGCGCGCGTTGCAGGTGCGGACAGCATCTCGATAGATTTGGGTGAACCCGAAGATTTCTTCCGCGACATTCAGATTGCCAAGGCCGCTGATCCAAGCCGCTTTGCAGACCTCAGAACCGCGGGCGCAAGACAATGGGCTGAACTGGTTCTCAAGAATGAGGAATTGAAGACCTACCAGAACCTGCCCACCGGATTGGATGAGGAAACACCTATTTCGTGAAGTTCACAGTGATGCTGTGTAGCTCGCAACCGCTTGACGGGTACCAACTGAGCAATCGCTCCGGCGTAAGCGGAATGTTGTCTGTCGTTGTCACAATCGCCACAAACTCTTGCGGTCCTTCATCCCTGCTTTCCCGGAGAGGATCAACTTGCCCATTTGCAAGGACGGGAAAACGGTTTTCTCCTTCGGTCAGCGCCAAAGACATTGCATCATCCTCGTTCAGTTCAAGCGGGTTCCACTCCAATCCGACATGCTGGAACAAGGTCAAATAGCCCGACCTGCGCGCGTTCATCTCAAAATAAAAGAACTCCCCCAGCCTGACGGTAACATCACCACTGGAAAGCTTGCTGGCTTTCTCAAGAACGCCAAAGCGATCCTGGTGCACGGCTATGGCAAGCTCACCTGTGATAGCCTCTTCGCTCACGATCTTTGTCCATCGCTTGGCTGGCAGTTCTGGAAAGATGTCCGGGCTGGTCTGGTGCGCCAGCGTAAAGTGGTTCTGATCGAGCCAGCTATGGAGCTGGGCGGCAATAGGCGCTGCAAACTGCCCCTTACGAACATTGTTGAGGTAGTCCTTACCCCGTACCAGAGGCTGTTCCAGGGCCTCATCGATAAAATCCAAAGGTCCTCTGACAGGATCGCTTTCAGCGAGCTTACGCAGAACGGGGAACAATTGTTTTCTGTGGAACGGGTTCTTTGCATCAAAATCCATGAGCACATGCATAGGTATTCGCGGCACGGTTTCCAACAGCGCAGAATACCCCCATTTACCCGTCCATTACCCAAGATCGTCGTTGGTTGGCCATGCTACGGACAGGTTAAGCGCTTAGGATCATTGGAAGATATTCCTTGCGTGATCGAGGGATATGTGTGAATATGTTCTGTATTTGTTCTCACTGTGCGCCGTGCGAAACAGGCGACATGAGAACCACATTTCCCCAAAATTGATTTGAAGAAAGGAGCGCGCATGACCTGTCCGCCAAATGAGTCCGATGCAACAGCATCACCCCGCCCAAGCCTCAGCATTGATTGGGAAGTCTACGCCGCCATGCTTGAGGGCAGCGACATGCCGCTTGAACAACAAAAAGAGCTGATCGAAACCCTCTGGTCTATTGTCGTGAGTTTTGTGGATCTCGGATTTGACCTGAACCCCGTGCAGCAAATCTGTGGAGAACCCCAAGAGCTGGACACGGACGATCCCTTGGATGTGGTATCCTTGATTGAGGATGAAATCGGCAGAAAGGAGCACCAATGATAGGAGCAAACAAACCCAGAAAAGCAGTGATTTACACCCGTGTGTCGGGTGCCAAGCAAGTCCGCGAAGGTGACGGCCTCGCCTCCCAGGAAAACCGTTGCCGCGAATACGCCACCTACAAGGACTATGATGTGGTTGAAGTCTTCTCCGACGATATGTCGGGGAAGTTTGAGCGCCGTCCTGCGATGGATCGGATGCTGGCGTTTTTGCGTCTGCATCCCAAGAACTCGGTGGTGGTGATCATTGATGACATTAGCCGTTTTGCCCGCAATGTGCAGGCCCATATCAAGCTGCGCGAAACTTTGTCAGACGCTGGTGGTGTTCTTGAAAGCCCATCCATTGAGTTTGGCGAAGACAGTGACTCGCGGCTGGTTGAACACATGCTGGCCTCTGTGGCGCAGCATCAGCGTGAGAAAAACGCTGAGCAAACCCAGAACCGCATGCGCGGACGGATGATGAACGGCTATGCCGTATTCTCTGCCCCCATAGGCTACCGCTTTGAGAAGACCAAGGAACACGGCAAGCTCTTGGTTCGTGATGAACCTGTGGCCTCTATCATCCAAGAGGGTTTGGAAGGTTATGCCGCCGGGCGTTTTGCCTCTCAGGTCGAGGTCAAACGTTTCTTCGAAAGCCAGCCTGCGTTTCCCAAAGACCTGCCGGGCGGTCAAATCCGCCAGCAGAAGGTGAGCGATATTCTTAAGCGTGTGGTTTACGCAGGATATGTCGAACATGAACCCTGGGGCATTACACGCCGTAAAGGCCATCATGAACCGATTATCTCTCTGGCGACCTATCAGAAAATCCAAGACCGCAAGAATGCCCGCGCTCTTGCCCCCGCCAAGCAGAACATCCATGTGGACTTCCCACTGCGCGGGGCGCTGAACTGTGCTTGCTGTGATCAGCCAATGACCTCCTGCTGGTCACGCAGCGGCACAGGCAAACGCTATCCCTACTACTGGTGCCAGACGCGTGATTGTTCGCAGTACCGGAAAAACATCCGCGCTGAGAAAGTGGACGCAGGTTTTGAAGCCCTGCTCAAGAGCCTGACGCCATCGCAGAATATTCTCTCCATCGTGACCTCCATGCTTTCGGATGCCTGGGATCAGCGCACCGCCCATAACGATAGTGGCAAGGTACAGATCAAACGGGACATTGCACTACTCGACAAACAGCAAGACTCACTGCTGGAAAAACTGGTCGATGCGACCAATGCAAAGGTGGTGTCTGCCTATGAAGGCAAGGTTGCCAAGCTGGAAGATGAGAAGCTGTTGCTGATGGATAAACTCACTCAAAACAGCAAGCCGAAATATTCCAAGGCGGAAATTTTCGAACTTTTGAAGGCCTTCCTCTCAAGCCCTTGGAATATATGGGATAAAGGCAACTTACTGCTGCGCAAAAACGTCCTCAGGATGGCACTCAAAGAACCATTGGCCTATGACCGTGAAAACGGTTTTCGAACTCCGCAAGTATCTGTAATATTTGATTTTTTGGGATGTTTTACGTCTGAATGTAAAATGGTGCCCAGGAGAGGACTCGAACCTCCACGTCCATACGGACACTAGCACCTGAAGCTAGCGCGTCTACCAATTCCGCCACCTGGGCAGGTGTCGTGGGACCGGCGTATAAGCACAGTCTCTGGCAGCGTCAAACGGAAAATTTCACCTGATGCATTTTTTCAACTTTCCCTCTGGCAGGATTTTCTCCAGCAAATCCAGCGCGTTGATGGGGCGCCCAAATGTCAGCCATGCGGAATTTTCAGTACCGGTTTGATCCTGCGCAAAGTGACGGTTTCGCCAAAGGGGCATAGCAAAGTCATGAAACAGATTGACCGCCTCCAAGCCCTTGGGCTCTTCGACAGCCGGGTGCCCCGCTATACCTCTTATCCGACCGCGCCGGTTTTCTCGTCGGAAACCGGCGCGTCACAGCAGGCCATGCAATTGCAGGCCCTGGACCCGGAGGTGCCGGTTTCAGTCTACATCCATATCCCGTTTTGCGAGCGGCTGTGCTGGTTCTGCGCCTGCCGCACACAGGGCACCCAAACGCTGAGCCCGGTGGAAAGCTATATCGGTACGCTGGAGCAGGAGCTGAAACTGGTGGCGCCGCTTTTGCCAAAAGGTTTGAAAATGGGACGGATGCATTGGGGCGGTGGCACTCCGACCATCCTGCCACCGCATTTGATCCATCGTCTGGCGCAGGCTGTAAAAGAGGTGTTCCTGCAGGCAGAAGACTGGGAGTTTTCGGTTGAGATCGATCCAACCATGGTGGACCGGGGGAAAATCAACGCGCTGGCCGCAGAGGGGATGAACCGTGCCAGCATCGGCATCCAGGATTTCGATCCGCTGGTGCAGCAGGCGATTGGCCGGGCGCAGCCGTTCGAAGCAACCAGGGCCTGTGTCGAAGATCTGCGCCGGGCTGGCATCAAATCTCTGAATGCTGATCTGGTCTATGGGCTGCCGCATCAAACCCAGGCGCGGATGGCGGATACAGTGGAGAAAGTGCTGAGCCTGACCCCGGACCGGCTGGCGCTGTTTGGCTATGCGCATGTTCCCTGGATGGCCAAACGGCAGAAACTGATCAAGGAAGAGACGCTGCCGGATGACCTCGCGCGGTACCATCTGGCAGCCCTGGCGGCCGACAAATTCGCAGAAGCAGGGTTTGCATCGATCGGCATCGATCATTTTGCCAGACCCGGAGACGGGCTGGAAACGGCCTCCAGAACCGGCCATTTGCGGCGAAACTTCCAAGGCTATACCGACGACACCTGCCCGTCCCTGATTGGCTTTGGCGCGTCATCTATTTCCCGTTTTGCCGGCGGCTACATCCAGAACGCGCCAGCCACGCCTGCCTATGTGCAGCGGGTCGAAGCCGGTCAGCTGACCGGTGTGCGCGGCCACACCATGAGCCAGGAAGACATGCTGCGCGGCCGGGCCATTGAAATGCTGATGTGCGAATTCACGTTGGACAGAGATGAACTCCGCCGCCGTTTTGGCAGTCTGTCAGAAACCCTTGCGCAGGACCTGGCTCAGATCGCTGCACGTTTCGGAGATCTGGCGCATCTGGATGAAGAAACGCTGGAAATTTCACCGGCAGGACGCCCTCTGACCCGGATTATTGCCAGTTGCTTGGATCAGCATATGCCAGAGGGAGCACGGTTCAGCCGGGCATCCTAACCTGGAACCAGAAAAAGGGGCGGCGGCATTGCCCCCTCAGCGCTGCAACAAAGAAAACTATCCCCGAAGCAGCCTTCAAAGCACCTTTGGGCTGCGACCGGAAAAAACCAGTTCCGAAATCGGAAAAGATCTGAAGTCTTTGACTTTTTGGGGGGATGTTTCACATCAAAATGTGAAATGGTGCGGTCGAGAAGACTCGAACTTCCACTCCGGTTAAGGAACAGCGACCTCAACGCTGCGCGTCTACCAATTCCGCCACGACCGCACTGTCTTAGGCTTGCTGTAGCGGCGTATAGACCAGCCCAGATGCGATGTGAAGCCGAAAATCGTCTTTTTTGCGCAGAATATCACCACTGCCGCTCCGGGCTGCCAGCAGGCAGGGAACAGTCGGTTTTTCCAGTTGTCGTCCCGCTTGAAAAAAGAACAAAGAACGCCCCCCAGGGCTTCAGAGCTCCAGGGCCCCAGTGCAGCCATCTGCCGAGGCCGCATCTTTTTCATCTGACGCCTGATCACCACATGTGCGGCCGTCTGTTGCTCTAATATCAGCTGCGCCGGTCTTTCACATGGCAGGGCTGCGTTTGCCGGTTCCGGCATTTCTGCCTGCCGGCTATAAGGAAGCGGCCCATGGCTGAGTGCCAGGGGCGAAGAGGCAATTCACAGCGTGATGCAGCAGTATGTCCAGTCATGATGCCGGAAACGGCGGCAAGATCCTCGAGCGTGAACTCGGCGCTGCGGAGTTCGTCGGGGCCGACTTGCTGGATGCGGTGGAGATGGATGGCCCGTCAGGCCGCTTCGCCAGATTGTTTTTCAGATCGGGAACGCCGGGCGACACTGCCGCTGCGATGAGCCCGCGGCCCGATGCGGTTCTGCATAACTTTGGCGGCGCGCCGGTGCTGGATATCCCGCTTGGCGGCTCCGGCAGCCCTCTGGTCGTCACGGTCGGCGGCGCCCGGCATCATGTCCCGCTGCACTCGGAAGAGACCGGATTGTTCGCAGGGCTGAATGTTCTGATGGCCGTCCGCAATGGAGAAACCGCAGAGACAGCGGCGCAATGGCTGCGGTACCATGTCTCGCAGCATGGCCTGCAGGGCGCCGTCATTCTGGATCAGGCGAAACCGCAGGACAGTCGCTGCTTTGCCGCTGAGCTGCAGGAACTTGCCAGTGCCATTCCGGGGCTGGAGCGGGTTGTGACCGTTCATTCCAAACTGCCCCTGGGCAAGCCGGGTCTGCCGCCGGAGGCGCATCCTTTCAACGTGCCGGGCGCGCCGGGAAAAGACCGGATGGACATACCGCCGGCGGATCCGTGGCAGGCGCCGCTGGGAGAGTTCCTGATCTACGAGATCCTGCGCGCGCGTTTCCTGTCCCGCGCCCGGGCGGTGGCCAATATCGATCTGTTCGACCTGCTGGCGCCGGACAGCGGGTCGAATGTGTTTGACCGGGCGGTGGCCGCGCCGTCGGGCTGTCTGCGGCTGGGCGGGGTGCAGGCCTACCCCTGGCGGGTGCGCCAGGGAGATGCGCCTGCCTTTTCGGATCATATCTGCACACAGTTTGATGCCTCCGGGTTCCGTTTTCGCTGGTGCCTGGCGCCCGCCCAGGCGGGAGAGCGCTGCATCTGGCGGCTGATCCGGGTGGTGGGCGCAGACCCTGCCCCACAGGAGATGCCCCGGTTCTACCGCTGCATGGCGCTGCGCCATCCTGCGGATACGGTTTCCAAAATTGTCCCGAAGACCAGCCTGGTGGAGACCCCGGAACTGCTGGATCTGGCCACCGGTTACTTCGGCGCCAGGCCAGTGCGCATCCCCGATGAACAGGCGGTCAAGCGCCCCGGCGGCACGCCCAAAACCGCCATCGTCACCACGATGAAGAACGAAGGCCCCTTCATTCTGGAATGGCTGGCCTATCACCGGATGATCGGGGTCGATGATTTTCTGGTATACACCAACGATTGCACCGACGGCACCGATACCATGCTGCAGCTGCTGCAGGAAAAGGGGCTGGTGCAGCACCGTGAAAACCCCTTTCGCAGCACCGACCTGAAGCCGCAGCACGCAGCGCTGCAAGCGGCGGAGGACGAACCTGTCATCACCGGGGCCGACTGGCTGATCTGCATGGATGTGGATGAGTTCATCAATATCAAATGCGGTGGCGGACATCTGTCCGATCTGTTCGAAGCGGTGGGTGAGGCCAACATGATCTCGATGACCTGGCGGCTGTTCGGCAACAATGACGTGCGCGATTTCACCGGCGGTCTGATCACGCAGGAATTCACCCGCTGTGCGCAAGAGGTCACGCGCAAGCCGCATCAGGCCTGGGGCTTCAAAACCCTGTTCCGCAACACCGGCATTTTCAAGAAGCTGGGTGTGCACCGGCCCAAAGGTCTGAAACCGCAGCTGTGGGAGGATATCCGCTGGGTCAACGGCTCTGGCCGGGATATGCCACGAGAGATGTTCCGCAATGGCTGGCGGTCATCGATGAGCACCTACGGTTATGATCTGGTGCAGCTCAACCATTACGCCGTGCGCAGTGCGGAAAGCTTTCTGGTCAAACGCGACCGGGGCCGGGTGAACCATGTGGACCGCGATCAGGGCCTGTCCTACTGGTTCCGGATGAACAACAACGCCGAGGAGGAACGCTCAATCCAGCGGATGATCCCGGCGCTGGAAGCAGAGATGGCGCGGCTCCTGGCGGACCCGGATATCGCCGCCGCGCATGATTACGCCTGCCGCAAGCACCGCGAGAAGATCGAAGAACTGAAGACCCGCAGCGACATGATCGACTTGTTCCGTGAATTGACCAGCAGCAAGCTGTGCAAACTGTCCCGGATGCACGCCCATTTCGGGGCCAATGTTTTCCTCAGCGGTCCGGGCGTGATTCCGGATGAAATTGCCGAACAGGCGCCGGGGAGTGATTTCTGGTTCACGGTGGAGCGCGGAGAAACCACACATTAGTATTTCTGGGCCCGCGAAATTTGACAGTCCTTTGGGCCTAAGGCTAGATTGCGACAACAAAATAACGCATTTGAGCGGTAAAAGTAACAAGTCTAACAAGGGGCAGGTACCATGGCACTTCCGGCCATTGCGTCACTATGGGTCGGCGCTGAACTCAGCTGGTTGGAACAGCTTTGTCTGAAATCATTTCTGGACAACGGGCATGAGGTGGTCCTGTTCACCTATGACGAGGTCAAGGGCGTGCCGGAAGGCGTGCGTGTGGCCGATGCCAATAAAATCCTGCCGGCAGATCGCATCATCCGTCATGCCAAGACCGGCAGCCCGGCCTATCATGCAGATGTCTTCCGGCTGCATCTGCTGCGCCAGACGGACTATGTCTGGGCCGACACGGATGCCTATTGCTGCCAGCCCTGGAACATCAAGGGCAAGCATTTCCATGGCTGGATTTCCGACAACAAGCCGATGGTCAACAATGGTGTGCTGCGGTTGCCAAAGACGTCCAAGACGTTGAAGGCGATGCTGAAGTTCACCAGTGACGAATACCCGATTCCGCCCTGGTACAGCGCCGAAAAGCAGGCAGAACTGCAGGCGCTGAAGGACCGTGGCGACGGCGTGCATGTTTCGTTGCTGCCCTGGGGGGTCTGGGGGCCGGATGCGCTGACCTGGTTCTTGCAGGAAACTGGCGAGATATCCCATTCCCAGCCCGGCCATGTGATCTATCCGGTGCCGTTCAAGCAGGCCGGTGTTGTGTTGAATCCAAACCGCCCCAAGCAGGCCCGCAACCATATCCAAAGCGATACGCTGTCGATCCATTTCTGGGGGCGCCGGTTCCGCAACATTGCCGCCAAATACGGCGGCGTGCCGGCCGAGGGCTGCTATGTGCAGCAGCTGCTGGCCAAACACGGCATCGACGCTGAGAAAACCCGCCATCTGCTGCAGCCCGCGCCGGAACCGGAGGCATCAGTGACAGAAGATATTGATCCCGCCACACTGGATTTTTCCATGTTCGGCGATCAGGACGTGGCCAATATCCTGTTACAGCGCAGTGAGCTTGCCAGCTCTGGCCAGACAATCCGGGACTGGCTGGCCGGCGATGAACAGCTGCTGCTGGAGGAAGCCAGAACGCAGCGGGAGCACATCCTGCATGACTCGATCCGTATCGCGGAGCGTGAATGCCAGTTCTTCCTGAAATCTGCTGACACAATCGCCCCGAAGCGATCCGCTGACATCGGGTGCGGATACGCCTTTGCCAGCCTGGTGCTGCACCGCCGCTACGGCTGCGATCTCGTTCTGATCGATATCGAAGAGGGCAACAGCCGCCATTTCGGTTTCGAAGGAGAAGGCGCAGGCTATACAAGCCTGGAGACCGCCCGGGCCTTTCTCGAAGGCAATGGTGTGCCAGCCGAGAAGATCACATGCCTCAACCCGAAATCTGAAGACACGGCCACGCTCGGCGGCTTCGATCTTGTGATCAGCCTGGCGTCCTGCGGGTTTCACTATCCGGTCGGCACCTACGACCAGTTGTTCCGCAGCCAGATCAATGACGGCGGCGGCATCGTTCTGGATATCCGGAAGGGATCCGGCGGCATCGGCGCAATGAAGAGCTATGGCGTGGTCGAGGTCCTTGCCAAACACGGCAAGTACTCAACGGTCCTGACTCGGGCCGGGCAGGCTGCGTGACAGGCACAGAGATATTAATCATTGGCTGCTATGTCAGGGCCTTGGACCGCAGGTGTATCGAGCGCGGCGCGCAGCGGGCAATTGCGTAACGGGTTCGGCGGGGCTTTGGCAAGGCGTAGGAATATATGCTGAGTAACGATTTCGACTATAATACTGTTCTGCCGGAACTCGACGTCGACGATATCCAATCGGTCGCCGATATCAACGGGCAGGCGCCAGAGCTGTGCATCCTGCTGCATCACAGGTTTGGCTGCCGTATTGATTTGATCAGCCTTGACCGCAAGGGCAGGCCCAGGACGCCTGAAGCCTCGGAACGTCAGGCATGGCTGGCCCGGCTCGAACAGGGCGGGGTCGACCTGGAAACTGTCCAGGTCACGGAAAATGCGGGCACGGGCCGGCAATATGACGTGATCCTGGCGCTGAACGGCTTCGGCGTCGGTCGCAAGATCCAGAACATCAAACCGGTACTTGACACAGCGCTGCACCCGCTGAGCCGGCTGGTGATCGAAATCCGCAAGGGCTCGGGCAGCTACCCGTTCCTCAAGGCCTACGGCAGCTGTAACACGCTGCTGCCGCCAGAGGTGGAACGCAATGGGTTGGCAATCTTGTCCGCGGAACCGCAAGAGGAGCAGCCGCCCTCTGCCGAATGGTCCAGGACGGCCCGCCAGCTGGCCGGTCAGCAGGGTTTCTTCGACGAACTGGAAGAACATTCTTTCCTCTATGTCCCGCGCGGCGACACGCTGGTCGTTACCTTTGACAATCTCGACATCGCGATGACCAAACGGGATGATCGTCGGCCCTGGGGCTTCAGCTTCATCGAGGCGCAGGGATGGTCGATGCTGGGGGTGATGGCCAATGGCTGGACCTGGTTCCGCCATCAGGAAGTCTCCCGCAAGTTCGAGGAGTTGCGCGACAGCGGGTTCTTTGCGCAGTTTTCTCGCGTGGTGTTCTATGGTGCGTCGATGGGCGGCTATGCGGCGGCGGCTTTTGCTGCTGCGGCGCCCGGCTCCACTGTGTTTGCAATTAGCCCACAGTCCACGCTGGATAAATCCATTGTGCCCTGGGAAATGCGCTACAAGAAAGTCTGGAACCGAGATTTTTCCGGACCTTTCGGTGACGCAGCGCAGGCCAGCCGCGGGGCAGGCGATGTGCATATCATGTTCGATCCCTATGTGGTGCCGGATGCAGCTCACGCGGCCCGTTTCACCGGCGCCAATGTCACCTTCTGGCGCTGCCCTTTGCTGGGGCACCGGCTGGGGTCTTCGCTGCAGCAGATGGGGGTCTTGCAGGAGATTGCCTGCAGCGCCATCGCCGGGAACTTGACCCCGCACGGCTTTCACCGCCTGCTGCGTCAACGGCACAGCTTCCCCCGGTTCCAGAGAGAGCTGGCCAATCTGGCGTTGGATCGCGGTCATCCGGGGCTTGCGAAACGGGTGTGTGCGTATATTTTGCGTCAGCGCGATGACCGGTTTTTCCGGCGGATGCAGGAGCGGCTATGACGGGCGCACAAGACCGTGCGGCGGGCCGCTGTTTCGCCGCAGAACATGAACCGGGCAAAGGCCGGACAGGTACATGAGCCAGGCAGAGACAGACAAAAGAGATGTGACCCTCGCCTTTCACGTAGGGGCGCCCAATACCGACAACGGCCAGCTGGTCTGGTCGCTGCGCAAAGATGCGCAGGCGCTGCTGGACCGCGGCGTCATGATCCGTCGTCCGGGCACGTATATGTCGGCTCTCAGTCAGCTGCTGCATAAACAGAACCAGGATTTCGTAACCGGACAGGAACGGGAGGCGCTGCTGGCAGGGCTGGTCAAGGATCAGGCCGTTTCGCGGGTCATCCTGACCAATTCCAGCTTTCTGGGGGTGCCAGGATGGATGCTGAGCGGCGGGCGGCTCTACCGCAATGCGGGCAAGAACACCGCCGGCCTGCGGGGGCTGTTTCCGGATAACCCCTGTGAATTCTTCCTGGGCCTGCGCGATCCGGCGACCTTGATCGGACCGGTGTTCAAGTCGCAGTCAGGGAGAACCTGGAGCCAGTTTGCGTCGGGCGTTGATTTTCTGGATCTGCGCTGGTCCGAAGTGATCGAGGATATCAAAATCCGCAACCCGGGCTGCCGTATCACCGTCTGGTGCAACGAGGAAACACCGGTGATCTGGCCGAGCATCCTGGGCCATGTGACCGGCCTGAAGGACGGCTTCCGTTTCAGTGGCGAGCTGGATATCACCAAAGGTATCGTTTCCGAGACAGGATATGAGCGCCTGGAAACCTATCTGGCAAGCCGGCCGGGCCTGACTGAAGAGCAGCGGGAGCGGGTGCGTGCGCTGTTCCTGGACTATTTCCACGATGAAGAGCAGATCGAGGAGGAAATCGATCTTCCTGGCTGGACGCAGGATCTGGTGGATGGAATGAGCCAGACCTACCTGACCGACACCGAGCTGATCCGTCATATGCCGGGCGTTACGTTCCTGTCCTGAGCGCTGCCCGGCTGTAAGCGGTTCGGTCAGGATCGCCCGTTGCTGCGGGCAGGGCGATCAGGCAGAGAGCACAGACCCGGGATGCCGACGATGGTGGAAACAGGCACCACGCCACTGCCCGCGCGGCGGCGCACTGCGGCAAAAGTCAGCATATAGAGGCCAAGGCTGGCAGCCATCGCACATCCCGGCCAATGCAGGACCAAATGCGGGCGAGTGTGCCGTGCCCTTGCGGCAGCAGACGACCGGCGCCGCAAAACTGTATGCAGTTTAGAACTCAATATTGCGTGGGGCTGCCGGCTCCCCTAGTCTGCACCGCGGATTGAAGGACAGGCGGAACGATGGCCAAACGCGAAAGCAATGTGGATAGGGTCTATGAGGCGTTGCGCCGGATGGCGGCGGATTTCGCCTTCAAGCCTGACCAGCGGATCAACGAAAGCGCCCTGTCCGAGGTGCTGGGCGCCAGCCGCACGCCGCTGCGCGAGGCATTGAACCGGCTGGTGGCCGAGGGGTTTTTGACCTTCCAGAACAACCGCGGCTTTTTCTGCCGACCGCTGACGCCGAGCTATATCATGGACCTGTATGAGGCCCGGGTGGCGGTGGAATGCGAAGCCACGCGGCTGGCCTGCAGCCGTGCTGCAGATGCGGATATCGCAGCCCTTGCGGACTATCTCAACCGGATGGAACCCGAATATCAAAGCGCCACTGATCCGGAAGAGCTGCTGGCAATGGACGAAAGCTTTCATGCGCGCCTTGCCCAGCTATCGGGCAACAGCGAGCTGCAGCGTATCCTGAACAACCTTAACGGCCGGACCCGCTATATCCGGCTGATTGACCTCAAGCGAATGCGCGACAGGGCCGGAGGCAAGGCGCCGGGCGACATTTCTGCCCACCGCCAGATTGTCCAAGGCATTGCCGCCCGCAATGCAGAGGCGGCCGCATTGGCCATGCGCAGCCATATCGAAAAACGCCGGGAGGAGGCAACGGAAGCCGTCCGCATCGCGTTTTCTCAGCTCTATGTGCCCGACGAATAGCACGCGCACAGAAAGCACGCGGGCAAAACGGTTTTCGGAGCGGCGGCTGGCCTCCTGACCATCTCCCGAGCGAGACCGTCATCCGCCATCATGTTGCGGCTGGTGTTGCGCCAGAACGCCCATTGCGGGCACCGGCGGTCTCTGCGCTTTTGCCCTGTGGTCTTACGGGTGGCGCGGCAGGGATCGATTTTGAGGTTTGCCACCAGGAGATGTTCGAGGCCGCCCACGCGATGATGGCGAATATCCCGCAGCAGGCGCCATCATGCTGGATTGCAACAATATTTTGCCCTTCTGCCGTGATGTATGTTCAGCAGGCCAGCCAGCAGGTGTTTTTGACCCATTCTTGCATCAGCTGGTTCCTGGCGGGTTTTCACCCCAGGGTATCTCTGCTGGAGCAGGGTGATCCCCGGTTTTGACGGCGGTAACCGTTTGGTGGAAAATTGCTAATGAAATCTGAAGGATAAGGTCATAGGGTCTGTCCAAATGTTTCGCGCGCGAAACATTGCGGCAGTGATGCTGACCTTTTTCCTCAGCTCAGTATCAGCAGCCAGAACCAAACGGTCAGGATGCTGGCGCCAGTGGCAATCAGCACCGAAGACGCGGCAACGCGCTTGGCTCTCCCGTACATATTGGCAAAGATATAGCCGTTGAACCCGGTCGCCATCGCTGCATTCAGCACGCCAGAGCGGAACAGGTCCTGTGGCAGCGCCAGCGCCGTGCCCAAGGTCCAGACAATCGCCGGGTGGATCATCAGCGAAGTGAAACAGACAAACAGGATCGCCCGCATGTCGCCTTCGGGGCGGTACTTCACCAGCACGCCGCCAAGCGCAAACAGCGCGCAGGGCAGGGCGGCGCGGATGATCAAGGACAGCGCCTCGTCCACCACCAGCGGAATGGCAAAACCGGACAGGTTCATCGCAAACCCCAAAGCGATCCCCAGGATCAGCACATTGCGGAACATTGCGTTCAGCACAGATGTGACTGTCTTGATCCCGCCAGCCCCGCGGTTGCGCACAAACTCCATCGCGGTGATGCCAAGACCGTAGCAAAAAAGCGAGTGGAAGGCGATGATTGCATAGTTGCCGGTCAGGTTCTCCGGCCCGAATGCGCGTTCGGTGATCGGCAGCCCCAGCAGGACCGAGTTGGAAAACAGGCAGCAGAACCCGATGGCAATGCAGTCCTCCCAGTCCCGCTTGAACAGGATACGGGCGCCGAACACCCCGATCGCAAAACAGGCAAAGGCTCCGGTATAAAAGCTCCCCAGCAGCCGCGGATCAAAACTGGCCGACAGGTCCAGCCCTGCCATCGCCTTGAACAGCAGGCAGGGGATCGCAAACCCCTGCGCAAACTTCATCACGCCTTCGATGTGGTCCTGGCTCAGCACGCCCCTTGCCGTGGCGGCATAGCCTGCGCCGACGACCAGAAACACCGGCAAGATGACATCAATCAGGCTTTGAAACACTGTGTAGCCTCAAATGTGCAAAAGAAAAGGGCGCTGATCCGCCCCCTTTCAGATCTCCACCCGCATGACCATGCCGTCATATGCGGGGGTGATATGCGCCGGTGTTTCAGCCTCAACCGTGGCATAATCCATATCGATATGCATATTGGTGAGAACACCGCGTTCCGGCGCCATCCTCGCGAACCAGTCCAGCGCGTCGCTGTAGCTGAAATGCGTTGGATGCGGGGTGCGGCGCAGGGCATCCAGGACCCAAATGTCCAGCCCTTCCAGTTCCGGCAGGGCAGCGTCCGGGATCTCTTTTACATCCGGCAGGTAAGCCAGCCCACCAATGCGAAACCCCAGCGCGTCCATGGAGCCGTGGTTTACCTCAAACGGGCGAAAAGGGATTTCGCCGCCGGGGCCATCGATGGAAAAGGGGCCGGCGATGGTTTTGAGATCCAGAATGGGCGGGTAGGGTGAGCCATCCGGTTGCGCAAAGGCATAGCCAAATCGGTTCAGCAGATCGTTCTGGGTTGGCCCGTCTGCGTAAACCGGAATGCGTTTGCGCATGTTGAAATAGACCATGCGCAGGTCGTCTATCCCATGCAGGTGATCAGCATGGGAATGGGTATAGACCACCGCATCCAGCCGACCCGTCTCCGCATCCAGCAGCTGGCTGCGCATGTCGGGTGTGGTGTCGATCAGCACCGCGGTGGTGCCGTCAGGCCCGTCGCGCTCCACCAGCATCGAACAGCGGCGGCGACGGTTCCTGGGGTTCTGAGGGTCGCAATCGCCCCAATGGCCGCCAATCCGCGGCACCCCGCCGGATGAGCCGGAGCCAAGAATGGTGAAACGCAGTTCAGCCATCAGGCGGCAGCCTCATAGGCTGCGGCTTTCCAGAACAGCCGGTCGAAATTCGCCTGCGTCTGGGCGGCAAATTCGGTGTAGCCCATGCCGAACACCTCAGCTCCGACCTTGGCGGTAAAGGCCGTGTAGGCGGGTTCATTGCGTTTGCCGCGATAAGGCGGCGGCGCCAGATAGGGGGCGTCGGTTTCCACCAGAATGCGGTCCACCGGCGCGGCGGCAAAGATATCGCGCAGCTCCTGGCTTTTGGGAAAGGCGGCAATGCCGGACATCGACAGGTAGAACCCCAGGTCCAGTGCAGCCTTCGCCAGCTCAGCCGAGGAGGAGAAGCAGTGCATGACGCAGGAATAGGCGCCATTCTTCATTTCTTCGCCCAGAATACGCGCCATGTCGTCATCTGCCGCGCGGGCGTGGATGATCAGCGGCAGGCCGGTTTCGCGGGCGGCGGCAATGTGGATGCGCAGGGACTTCTGTTGCACGTCCTTGCTGTCGGCGGTGTAGTGGTAATCCAGCCCGGTCTCGCCGATGCCGATGAATTTCGGGTGTTTGGCCAGCGCCACCAGCTCGTCCACCGAAACCATCGGTTCATCTGCGGCGCTCATCGGGTGGGTGCCTGCGGCATAGAACACCGGTGCGTGGGCCTCTGCGATGGCCCGCACGGATGGTTCGTTCTTCATCTTGGTGCAAATCGTCACCATCCGGGTGACGCCGGCCTCAGCCGCGCTGGCGATCACCTCATCCAGCCGCCCTTCGAAATCAGGGAAGTCCAGATGGCAGTGACTGTCTGTGATCCGGGGAGCAATCTGGGTCGTCGTTTCGGTCATTTGTCCTCTGGCGCCACATGTGCCGCGGGGGGCCATTGGCCTCAGCGCGACGCGGTTTCCTGCATCTTGAAAACCGTATCTAGGACAAGGGCGGCGGGGTCAAGGTTCACCGCC
Source organism: Leisingera sp. S232 (assembly GCF_049800895.1). Taxonomy (NCBI): domain Bacteria; kingdom Pseudomonadati; phylum Pseudomonadota; class Alphaproteobacteria; order Rhodobacterales; family Roseobacteraceae; genus Leisingera; species Leisingera sp. S232. The sequence continues at coordinate 111,692 of NZ_JBNAFX010000006.1, forward strand.
TGCCCGTGGCGTGCGCGTGCTGTCACGTCGGCAGCGAGGTCGGCCCAGGCGCGCGCCTTGCGGGGATCGGGGGACAGGCGGCTCAGCATCGTTGCCTCCTGCGGTGCGGCTTCCGGCGCTGGCGGTGCTCCGGTGGCGCCGGTGCGCGCCAGTCGGGCCAGCGCCATCTCGGTCAGCGACAAGAGCAGTTCGAATTTTTCCGCAGCACCGCGCTGGGCGGCGGCCTCAGCCAGCGCCATCGCCCGCTGCCGGTCCAGTCGGGGCATCGTGTCCAGGATCTGCACCAGCTCGGCATAGATCCTGAGCCCGCCCAGATTGATCAGCCGCAGCGCCGCACCGACCGAGCCGCCTGCCAAAGCGGCCAGATTGTCCATGTTCGCAGGCAGTTCTACCCCGGACAGGGCCAAGGCCGCCTCCATATCCGGTGCTGACAGCGGGCCCAGCCGCAGGGTGCGGCAGCGTGAGCGGATTGTCGGCAAAAGGCGCGAGGGTTGATGTGCGATCAGCAGGATCGTGGTGCGCGCAGGCGGCTCTTCCAGCATTTTCAACAGCGCATTGGCAGCACTGACATTCATGTCATCCGCAGCATCCACAATCACCACCCGTCGCCCACCATCGGTGGCCGACAGACCAAAAAAGCGGTTCAGCTTGCGGATGTCATCAACAACGATCTGGCTGCGCAGCTTGCCCTTGTCGTCATAAGAACGGGTGATCGGCGCCAGCCCCGGTTCCGCCAGCGCCTGAATGCGATGAGAGACCGGGTGTTCCGGGGCAATGTCCAGCGTCTGCGGCGGCGGCGGGGCGCCGAACAGCCCGTCCTCAGCCGGGGGCGTTGCCAGCAGAAACCGCGCAATCCGCCAGGCCAGCGTTGCCTTGCCGACACCCTGCGGGCCGGTCAGCAGCCAGCCGTGATGCAGCCGGTCGGAGGTATAGGCGGTCAGGAAATCTTGCTCCGCCGCTTCCTGGCCGATCAGGCGCAGGGTTTCGCGCGGATGCGGCGCGCCTTCGGCCTGATCGGCCCGGGGGCGCTCTTCTTCGGCGCTCATGCTCTGGCGCCTTTCAGGGCTGCATCCGCCAGCTGGCGCACATCCGTGGCCACGTCACCCTGCGAACGGGCGCCGTCCACAACCCGGAAACGGTGTGCAAACTCCTGCGCCAGTGCCAGAAAGCCCGCGCGCATCTTTTCCTGCAGTTCGACGCCGAAATCCTCAAATCGTTCTTCCTTGCCCTGCCGTCCCTTGGCCCGCGCCAGCCCTTCGGCCGGGTCCATGTCAATCAGCAAGGTCAGATCCGGCTCGCGGGTGATCATCAGCTTGTGCATCTGGTCCACTGCCGCCCGCAGATCGCCGCGCGACAGGCCCTGATACATCCGGGTGCTGTCGGCAAAGCGGTCGCAGATCACCACTTTGCCTGCCGCCAGGGCAGGTTCAATCGTGCGCTCCAGATGGTCGCGCCGCGCCGCCATGAACAAGAGCAGCTCGGTCTCCGCGGACCAGCGGTCCGGGTCGCCTTCCAGCACCAGGCGGCGGATTTCCTCCGCCCCCGGCGAGCCGCCGGGCTCGCGGGTCAGCACCACATCGTGGCCCTCGGCCTGCAGGGCATCGGCCAGCAGGCGGCATTGCGTCGACTTGCCGGACCCGTCAATGCCTTCGAAGGTGATGAACAGGCCGCGCTTGCTATCAGCCGTCACAGCGCCCCCTCAGGACCGGTCAGGAATTGCTTGATCAGCACCTGAGCTGCGGTTTTCACCCGCACCACAAAGCCGCCGGCCGGGACATCGCTTGCAGCCACCAGCGGCAGCCGCACTTCGGGGAGTTCCTCTGGTTGCAGCACCAGTTCGGCCAGACGCTGGCCCTTGGCCACGGGCGCCTCGATTGGGCCGCTATAGACAACTTCGCCTTCGATGGTCTTGGCTGACAGCGACGGCAGCAGAATTTCCAGATCCTCTGCCGGAACCAGCCCTACCGATCGCTCGGCCCCGCGCCAAATTTCGGCTTCGGCGATGGGGATGCCCTCTTTGGCAACGATTTTTTTGGTAAATTGGCGAAACGACCAGTTAACGAGAGCTTCTGCCTCCTCTGCGCGGGCGCGTTCGCTGGCCAGGCCGGAGACCACAAAGATCACCCGACGCCCCCCCTGTTTGGCAGAGCCGACGAGGCCATAACCAGCCTCTTCGGTGTGGCCGGTTTTCAGCCCGTCAGCACCAATGCCCAGCTTCAGCAGCGGGTTGCGGTTGCGGGTGTTCGAAGGCGCGCGGCCGTCGAATTCAAAGCGGGTCTCGGCAAACAGCGGATAATATTCGGGGAAATCCTCAATCAGCCGCTCGGCCAGGATCGCCAGATCATGTACCGACATCCGGTGGCCGGCCGCGGGCCAGCCGTTGGAATTGGCAAAGGTCGAGGCTGTCATGCCCAGCTCCTGGCCGCGTTTGGTCATATAGCGGGCAAAGCCGGCTTCGGTTCCGTCCGGGCTCAGCGCCTCGGCAATCACCACGCAGGCATCGTTGCCGGACAACACGACGATACCGCGCAAAAGATCCTCGACCCGGACGCGGTCCAGCGTGTCCAGAAACATGGTAGAGCCCTTGTAGCTCATTGCATGCTGGCTGACCGGCAGGGTTTCGTCCAGTGTCAGCCGCCCGTCGCGCAGGGCTTCAAAGGCTACATAAAGCGTCATCAGCTTGGACATGGAGGCCGGTGGCAGAGGCACGTCGGCGTTTTTGGAGAGCAGCACCGTGTCGGTGCCTGCATCCAGCACATAGGCCGCCCGCGCCTTGGTATCAAAGGCGGCGGCGGACAGTGCGGACAGGCTCACCGCCAGCCCGGCGACCAGGCTGATGCAAAGCGATGACTTCAGGGCGCTCTGCAGACGCGCGGTCCGCAAGTCAGCTTGAAACTGCATAGGCATCCGCAAACCCGGCTTCCTTCACGCTTTTCAACAATTCACTGCGTTCGTTTCTGCTCTGTGACGGGCCGACCAGCACCCTCCAGAAGGCCTTGCCGTTGGTGGATTGCTCACGCACTTCGGGCACCATTCCGGCGCTGCGCATGGCGTCGGCTGCGCGTTTTGCATTGGCTTCGACGCTGAAAATGCCGATCTGGATGAACGGTTTCCTCAGCGAGGATTTCTGCGGTTTGGACGCCGGTGCTGCGGCGTCAACCAACGGGGCAGAGGGCGCAGAGGCTTCAATTGCGGCGGCAGCACCGGCAATCGGGTCCAGCGGCGTTGCAGAGATTTCGCTGCTGGCCAGTGCGGTTTCGGCAGCTGCTGCGGTGTCCGGTTCGCTGATCTCTCCGGCGGCAGGTTCTTCGGCTGGTAGCTCAGGCGCAACTTCCTCGCGCCGCAGGGCGGTCACGTTCAGTTCAGACGGGGCCCCGGCCAGGATTCCCAAAGCGGCAGCGGCATCTGACGAAACCTGCAGCCGCGGCCCCGGAATTTCACGCTCGCGCCGGAACAGGGCGCCGATCACGAACTGGCCGTTGGCATGGTTGCGGATGATCACACGTTCCGGATCTTTTGTGTCGGGGTGGGCCACCCAGACACCGCCGATCGAGGGGCGACCGTCCCACAGGCCTGCCTCGGTCACCTGGAAAACCTCAGGCGATTCCACGTCGCGTTCAACCAGCTTGGTGCTGCTTGAGGCGCGGACTTCACTTTCCGGCTTGGGTTTGGGCTCTAGAAAACCCAGTTTCGGCCCGTCCTCGCAGGCTGCCAGAACCAGCAAGCCTAAAGCCGCCGCGGCCAACCGCGGGGCGTGTTTTGCTCTCGACACGATGTCTGTCATGCTCTCATCCTTGCCTGTGCCCGCGGCGCTGCTGCGCCCCTGCCGGAATGCCCGGTCTTATTGATTTGGCCATATGATAGCCTGCGCGTCCGGTCATGAAAACCCTGCCTGCCCACCGCCAAAGGGAAAGCTCTGGCAACGGCATGAATCCGCGCGTTTGGCAGTTTTTTCCATTTTCCCTTGCAAGCCGCCTGCCGGCTCAGGATTTCCTCTTGCCTCATCCGACATTGCAGCCTAAACCGCTGGCGGACCGGGGAGGTGGCAGAGTGGTCGAATGCGGCGGTCTTGAAAACCGTTGAACGTGAGAGCGTTCCCAGGGTTCGAATCCCTGTCTCCCCGCCACTTGCTTTATCTGACAGCGCAAAAGAATATGCCCGGCCAAAGCAGAGCGCTGGCTCAGCTTTTGCGCAGCAGGTAGATATCCATGATCCAGCCATGCTCTGCCCGTGCTTGGGTGCGGGTTTCTATGATCCGGGCGGAGACTTCAGCCAGCGGCCCGGATATGGAAATCTGGTTCTCCATCCCGGCGTAGGCGGTCCAGAAGATGTCCACGCCCTGCGGGTCAATGGCTTGAAAGGAACATTCCCCGTCCAGCATGATCACCAGCGTGTCAGCACTGTCCGGCCAGCCGTGCTCGCGCAGCTGGCGTCCGGTGGAGATGGTGAATGGCGCGCCGATTTCGTTGATCGGAATGGCATGTGCTGCCGTCAGCGCCTGGATCGAAGTGATGCCGGGGATCACGGTCAGTTTGATTGCCGTCTGTTTCTTCAGGCGTTCGGCAATGCGCATGGTGCTGTCGTACAGGGACGGGTCGCCCCAGACCAGAAAACCTGCCTTTCCGCCCTTGGGCAGATGGGCGGTGATGTTCTGCCACCAGATTTCCGCGATGGCGTCATGCCAGTCATCTACCCGCTTGCGGTAGCTTTTTGTGGCCTCGTCACGGACCGGCAAGGCGAACTCCACGATCCTGGGACCCTGGCCTTTGATGGCCCGGTTGCAGATCTCGCGTCTGAGACCGGCCAGGTCATCCTTGCCTGCGCCCTTGTTGGGGATCAGGATCAGATCCTGCGCATTGAGCGCCTCAATCGCCTGCAGCGTCATATGCTGCGGGTTGCCGGTGCCGATGCCGATCAGGGATAGCTCAATCATGATGGGGTCTTTCTAAGGGGCCGGCTCATGCGCCGGGCAGGTCCTGATCTGCCAGCGGTCCGTACAGGATCAGCACCGGCGCCTTGGTTTCCATTGCACGCAGCACGGCGGGCAGTTCGCCTACGGTGTGGCAGAACAATTTCTGTTCCGGTGTCGAGACCCCCTGCGCCACCATAGCGTGCGTTTCTGCAGGCAGGCCCGCCTCCATTAGCTTTTCGGCCAGCGCGGCAAAGGTGCTTTTGCCCATGTAAACCACGGTGGTGGCCTGCGAGTCGGCAAGGGCCGCCATGTTGAGATCGTCGGGCAACCCGCCGGTCACGTCATGGCCGGTAATGAATTGCAGCCGCCGTGCGGTCAGCCGCCGGGTCAGTGGAATGTTTGCCGCCGCCGCTGCCGCCGAGGCAGCAGTGACGCCGGGCACGATTTCAAACCCGATGCCTGCTGTGCGCAGGGCAGTGATTTCTTCTTCCAGGCGCCCGAAGACGCCGGAGTCGCCGGATTTCAGCCGCACCACATTCAGGCCGCTTTGGGCATAGTCAACCAGCAGCTGGCTGACATGGTCCTGCTTGGGGGAGGGGCGGCCTGCGCGTTTTCCCACGCCGACCAGATCAGCGTCGGCGCGGGCATGGCTGAGGATCGGGCCTGAGGACAGGTCGTCGAACAGGATTGCATCTGCTGCTTCCAGCCGCTTCACCGCCTTGACGGTCAGCAGTTCCGGGTCGCCGGGACCGGAGGAGACGAAGCTCACAAAACCGCTCATGCCTGTTCTCCGGTGATCAGGTGGAAGAAGGTGCCGGTCACATGGCCCTTGATCGAGCCGGTCTCAGGCACCGGGTTGCCGTCGGCGTCCATGACATTGGCCAGGGGCGCATCCGGCTCTTCCAGGATGGTGGAATAGTGGAATTCATGTCCACGCAAAGCGGTGCCAGCGCCAAAGCCCGGCATGTCAGCCTGCAGTACGGCGCGGCGGTAGCCCAGATGGAACTTGCGCTTCTCGTAGGAGGTCACAAGGCCCAGCAGGCCCAGCATCTGGTGGCGGTTGCCCTCCTTGTCGATCAGCACCTCGCCCAGGGCCATATAGCCACCGCATTCGCCGTGCACCGGTTTGGTTTCGGCATGTTTGCGGACGCCTGTTCGGAAGGTTTCCGCGGCTGCCAGCGTGCCGCCGTGCAGTTCCGGATAGCCGCCGGGCAGCCAGACCAGATCGGCGTCTGCCGCCGGGGCTTCATCCGCCAGCGGCGAAAACGGCAGGATCTCTGCCCCTGCTGCGCGCCAGCCGGTCAGCAGGTGCGGATAGGTAAAGGAAAACGCAGCATCGCGCGCCAGCGCGATCCGCTGGGCGGGCGGCGTTGGCAGGCTGGCAGCCGCAGGAGCCTGTCCGGCCATGGCGGCTGCCTTGATGGCCTCCAGATCCACATTCTCGCGCAGAAAGGCAGCATAGCCGGCAATTGCGGCTTCCAGATCCGGGTGTTCCACCGCCTGAATAAGGCCCAGGTGGCGCTCTGGCAGGGCCAGGTCGCCGCGCCGGGGCAGAGAGCCCAGCACCTTGATGCCGGCTTTCTCCATGCCCAGCCGGGTCAGTCGTTCGTGGCGGGGGCTGGCGACCCGGTTCAGGATCACGCCGGCAAAGGGCAGCTCAGGGTCGTAATTCTTGAAACCAAGCGCCGTGGCCGCAGCCGATTGCGCCTGACCGCCAACGTCAACCACCAGCACCACCGGCCAGCCCATCCGCTTGGCGGTCTCGGCAGAGGAGCCAAAGCCCGACTGGCCGCGTGTTGCCACCCCGTCATAAAGCCCCATGGAGCCTTCGCCGACACAGATTTCCGCGCCCGCCGATTGGGTGGTGACCGCATCCAGCAGGCGGGCGTCCATCGCCCAGGTGTCCAGGTTGAAACTGGGCCGTTTCGCAGCCGCCAGGTGGAAGGCCGGATCAATGTAATCCGGGCCGCTTTTGTAGGGCTGGACGGTCAGGCCGTCCTCGGCCAGCGCCCGCAAGAGGCCCAGCATCACGGTTGTCTTGCCGGTGCCGGAAGAGGGCGCCGAGATCATCAGCCCGGGTGGGTTCATAGTGTTCATCGTCGTGGTTCCCTCAGTCGTCGCCATGGCTCCAGCTGGACCATGGGCTGTCAGCTGTTTGCGGCCGGTAGCGGCGGTCATAGTCAGTGGCGTAAAGGCAGCTTTCGTCAAAGCCTTCGCCCTTCAGTACCGGTCCTACCAGGATCAGCGCGGTGCGGGAGATCTTTTCGTCCAGCGTCTGTTTCAGGGTTTCCAGCGTGGCACGGTGGATCTGCTGATCCGGCCAGCTGGCGCGATAGACCACTGCCACGGGGCAATCGGCTCCGTAGTGCGGTGTCAGGCTGTCGACCACATGGTCCAGATTGCCGATCGACAGATGGATCGCCAGAGTGGCGCCGGTGCGCGCAAAATTCTCCAGCGACTCGCCTTCGGGCATCGAGGACGCCCGGCCCGGGGTGCGGGTCAGCACCACCGACTGGCCAAGGCCGGGCAGGGTCAGCTCTGTTCCCAGCGCGGCAGCCGCAGCAGCAAAGGACGGCACGCCGGGGGTCACGCTGACGGGGATGCCCTCGGCCTTCAGGCGGCGCAGCTGTTCGCCCATCGCCGACCACACCGACAGGTCGCCGGAATGCAGGCGCGCGACGTCCTGGCCCGCCTCATGAGCGGCTTTGATTTCGGCCACGATGGCATCCAGATCCATTGCTGCGGTGTTCACGACCTTTGCATCCGCCGGGCAGTGGCTCAGGATTTCCTCAGGCACCAGTGACCCCGCATAGAGGCACACAGGGCAGGACGCTATGATATCGCGGCCGCGTAGGGTCAGAAGGTCGGCAGCGCCCGGTCCGGCGCCAATGAAGTGAACGGTCATGGCTCAAGTCTTTCTGCAATAGCCGCGGTGGCAAGCCCATCCGCGGTGACAACTCTGGGGGCCAGCAGGCGCGATGTCGCACCCGTTTCCCCATGGCGCGCCCCGGCCAGCGCCGCGGCTTCCGCCAGCGACCCGGTGCCAAACCGCGCCTTGATCCTTGGCGAGCAGGTCAAGGTCTGCTCCCCGGCAATATCCTGTTCCTGCAGCGCAATCACCGGCAGGCCAGTGGCCCGGGCAAATTCCTGCATGGCGGGTGTTTTGGCCTTGGCCGCGACTGAGGCCAGCGCATCCACCTGAAGGCCGGTCAGCGCCAGGGCCGCCTGCAAATCTGCCGCTGTGGCGCTCTCGCGAAATCCGATACCGGCCACCTTCATCGGGTGACACTCCACTGAATGACAGGCCGTGCCCGCCGCCAGTCGCGCATGGAGCCCAGGGGCCCGGCTTCGGCGATCTCTGCTTTCAGCAGATGCCCGCCATGCGCCGCATGGGCCTGCATCAGCAGGGTTTCTGTCTCCAGGGTGACGCCATTGGCCACCAGCCGCGTGCCCTCGGGCAGGATGTCCCACAGGTGGTCCAGCAGCGCCTGCGAGCCGCCACCACCGATAAACACACAATCGGGCAGCGGCTGGTCGATCAGGACATCCGGCGCCTTGCCCAGCACAGCCTGCATCCGGTGGTCCAGCCCGAAGGCTGCCGCATTGGCGCGGATGTTTGCCAGCCGGCTCTCGCGCGGCTCGAACGTGACGGCCTGCGCCCCCGGCGCCGCCAGACACCATTCGACAGAGATTGAACCGGAGCCGCCGCCAATATCCCACAGCACTTCGCCGCTGCGCGGTGCCAGCGCCGACAGGGTCAGCGCCCGCACCGGCCGTTTGGTGATCTGCCCGTCGCTGATGAAATGCGCATCCGTCAGCCCCGAAGCCTGCGGCAGCCCGGGCCGCATGGCCTCGATGGCCATAAGGACCGGAGCCCCCCCCGGCGCCAAATCCCAGCCTTCAGCAGTCGCGCGGTGCAAGCGTTCCCTGGGGCCGCCCAGTCGTTCCATCACACACAGCCGCGCATCCGGCTGGCCGTGCGCAACCAGCCAGGCCGCCAGTTCGCCGGGCGCTGCCCCGTCGCGCAGGGTGCAGATCACCCGCACGCCCTTGCCCAACAGCGGCAGCAGCCGTGCGTAAGGCGCCGCATGCAGGCCCAGACACAGCACTTCTTCCAGCTTCCAGCCCAGCCGGTTGGCCGCCAGCGCGAAACAGGACGGCACCGGGTGCGAGACCCATTCGCCAGCCGCCAGCTGGCGCATCAGCGAGCCGCCAGCCCCATGCCAGAACGGATCGCCCGAGGCCAGAACAGCCACTTTGCGCCCGCGCAATGCCAGCACCGGATCAGTCGAAAACGGCACCGGCCAGGGCTGGCCCTTGTTGCCTGCCTCTGCCAGGTCCAGATGCCGCGGACCGCCAAAGATCACTTCGGCCTCTGCCAGCGCCTTCCGACTTGCATCGCCTAGGCCTTCCAGTCCATTTTCGCCCAGACCAATCAGTGTAAGCCAGTGCTTTGAAGGGCCATCAGACATGACACGCATCCTCCTGCTGGGCGGCACCACCGAAGCCTCGACGCTGGCCAGAACCCTGGCCGAAGCGGGCATTGATGCGGTGTTCTCCTACGCGGGGCGCACGGCCCGGCCGGTTGGCCAGCCATTGCCCACCCGAGTTGGCGGTTTTGGCGGTGCAGAAGGGCTGGAAACGTATCTGAACACCGAGGGTTTCACCCATGTGGTCGATGCAACCCACCCGTTCGCGGCACAGATGAGCACCAATGCGGTGCAGGCCTGCGCCGCGGTAGCGGTGCCGCTCTGCGCCTTTGAGCGCCCGGCCTGGCAGGCGGCAGAGGGCGACCGTTGGCTGCATACGGACAGTATCGACGGGGCAGTGGCGGCGCTGCCAGATGCACCCGCGCGGGTGTTTCTGGCGATCGGCAAGCAGAACCTGACCCAGTTCGCGGCCAAACCCCAGCACCACTACCTGTTGCGGCTGGTGGATGAACCGGCGGCGAATTTGCCGCTGCCCAGCACCACGGTTGAAATCGCCCGAGGCCCGTTTGACGTGGCGGGCGACACCGCGCTGATGCGGCGCCATGGCATCACCCATGTTGTTGCGAAAAACGCCGGCGGCGCGGGCGCCGCAGCCAAGCTCAGCGCCGCGCGCGACCTCGCGCTGCCGGTCATCATGATCGGCAGACCCGTGGTCCCGAACCGCCCGATCAAGGGCAGCGTGGCAGAGGTTATGGCCTGGCTGTCGCATCCCGCAGCTTAATCCTCAGCCGCGTAGCGAGGGGTGTAGACGTGTTTGCCGATGCGCCGGGTGTCGCGGTTGCCAACAATCACCACGGTGCGCATGTCGGCCATCTCCGGTGTGGCTTCCTTGAGCGGCACCGTCAGCAGCTCCTGCCCCGGTTTGCTCACGTCACGGGCAAAGGTGATCAGGGTATCCGCCCCGCAGGCTTCGCGCAGGATCTCTAGCGCGCGGGCAAACTGATGCGGCCGCGATTTGGAGCGCGGATTGTAAAACGCCATCGCCAGCCCAGCCTCGCCGACCAGCTGCAGGCGCTTTTCGATCAGGCTCCAGGGTTTCAGGTTGTCGCTGAGGTTGATGGCCGCGAAATCATGCCCCAATGGAGCGCCAATGGCAGCCGCCGCGGCCAGCATCGCGGTGATGCCGGGCAGTACCTTGATGTCCAGATCCAGCCATTCCGGGTGGCCCTCAGCGTTGTTTTCCAGCGCTTCGAACACGGCAGAGGCCATCGCAAACACACCGGGGTCACCAGAGGAGACGACGACGACGCGCTTGCCTTCGGCGGCCATCTGTAGCGCATGGGTGGCACGGTCGACCTCGACCCGATTGTCCGTGGCGTGCAGGGTCAGCCCTTCGCGCGGGTCAACCCGTTTCACATAGGGGATGTAACCGACGATGTCGGTGGCTTCGTCAATGGCGTTGCGCACTTCCTGCGTCACCAGTGCCTCGTTACCGGGGCCGAGGCCCGCAATCACCACCCAGCCTTTGTCTGTCATGCTCATGGCCGGCGCCCCTGTCCGTGAACCAATACGATGGAGAAATACGGCACTTCGCCTTCGATCTCCGAAAGCTTCTGCACGGTCTGCCCCGGCATGGTGCCACGTTCCACCAGCCATGCATCACCGGCGCGACCTGCGCGTTCAAGTGCGCGGCACAGCTTGGGCAGGTTGCGGCCGATCTTCATCACCACCAGCGCATCTGTTTCAGCAGCGCGTTTGGCCAGTTCATCCTCGCTGAGAGTGGCCATCGCCACAGTCAGAACATCATCCCCCCAGGTGATCGGCTGGCCAGAGGCGGTCCAGCAGCCGGACATGCCGGTGATGCCGGGCACGATCTCCTGTTCGGCACGGCCCTGCAGCCGGGTGTAGAGATGCATATAGGAGCCATAGAGAAATGGGTCGCCCTCGCAGAGCACCACCACATCCTCGGTTTGCGCGATCTCGGCCAGGGTATCAGCCCAGTGGTCGTAGAATGCGCCCAGCACCCGGTTGTATTCGGGGTCGGAGAAATGGATTTCGGTGGTGACCGGGTATTCCATCGCGTGCTCGGTGACGCCCTCAGCCAGCATGCCCTCGACGATGGCGCGGGCCTGGCCCTGACGGCCGGCCTTGCGGAAATGGGCGATGTGGCGCGCGCCTGCGATCAGCCGGTGCGAGCGGACGCTCATCAGATCGGGATCACCGGGGCCAAGCCCTGCGCAGATGACTTTTCCCATCGTTACTCTTTCCAGCTCGCCAGCGCGTTGACGGCAGCCACGGTGATGGCAGAGCCGCCGAGGCGGCCTTTGACGATCATCGAGGGCACTGGCAGGTCTTCCATCAGCGCGTCCTTGGATTCCATCGCGCCGACAAAGCCCACCGGGCAGCCGATGATGGCGGCGGGGCGGGGGCAGGCGGGGTCTTGCAGCATGTTCAACAGATGGAACAGCGCAGTGGGCGCGTTGCCGATGGCCACCACGGCGCCGTCCAGTTTCGGGCGCCACAGCTCCAGCGCGGCGGCGGAGCGGGTGTTGGACATCTCCTTGGCCAGCTCCGGCACCTTCGGGTCGCGCAGGGTGCAGATTACCTCATTGTCCGCAGGCAGGCGCGGGCGGGTGATGCCTTCGCTGACCATATAGGCGTCGCAGAGGATCGGCGCGCCTTTGGCCAGGGCTGCGCGGGCGGTTTCGGCCATGCCATCGGAAAAGCGCACGTGCTCTTCCAGCCCCACCATGCCGGCGGCGTGGATCATGCGCACGACAACGCTTTCCTCGTCCTTGTTGAAGCGTGCCAGATCGGCTTCGCGGCGGATGGTGGCAAAGCTTTCGGCATAGATCGCGGCGCCGTTGGTTTCATAGGTGTGGAGCATATCAGCTGCCCTCTTTCAGAAGTTCGGGAGCGGCGCGCAAGGCAGCGGCGCTCAGGCGGGTCTTTAACGGCTGATCCGCGGCAGTGCCATGGCGGATCAGGGAGAAGTTGTCTGGACCGGTTGCGGTCAGGGTGAGCGGTGCAGGACCGGGACAGGCGCAGCCTTTGGTGCAGCCTGAAACATGCAGTTTGGTGCCGGCAGGGACATGCGGCGCCAACGCCCGTGCCAGATCACGTGTGGGCGAAAGCGCCTGCAGGCAGCCGGGCGCTCCGGTGCAAGCAACCACTTGCAGGCGCGGATCTGTTGCACCCAGGATCAGGCCGGGCAGGCGGGGCAGCTGGTCGGCGCCTTCCACCAGCAGCGCGCGCCAAGGGGTGAGGCGAAGCGGGCCGAGGTCCGCAAGGGCGGCCAGAGTGGCAGCGGGCATTTGGCCGAATTCCAGGGCCGCCAGCCTCCCTGCGGGGACAGCGCCTGGTTTCGCACAGAAGTCGGCCTTTGCCATGGCTGCGGCATGTGCCTCCGGTGGGCCGCGGCGCGCGATGAGACGGTGCATCCTGCCACGGCCCTCGGGCGCGCCGCCCTGGTCAAGGAACCAGCGGGCCAGGGCCAAAGCTTCTGGAACGGCGGATTCACGTGTGACGGGCGTGCCGGTTTCTGCTCCGTCGGCGCGCAGGATCAGGGTGTTGCCAGCGCGTTCGATGCGGATGTCAGCGGCGGTGTCTTGCAGGACAGGTTCCGCGCCGCAGTCGACGGCAAAGCCGAATTTTCCCGGTAGGGTAAAGTCCGTTACAGCCGTAAGCGCTGCACTCAGGTCCCGTGCAATGGCCTGTGTATCGTCTCCTGTGCGCCAGAAGGGAGCAAGCAGGACATTGCGGCGAGCTTCGGCCTGTGCGTCGAGGTCGATCAGGCCGAGATCGCGCAAGCCTGTGATCAGCTCTTGGTGGCGGTCTTCGCGGATGCCGCGCATTTGCAGATTGGCACGGGCGGATATGTCGAGGAGGCCGTTTCCGTGTGTTTGTGACAGTTGCGCTACGCCGCGGGCCTGATCCTGTGTCAGCCGCCCCAGTGGTGCGCGCACCCGCACCACCAGCCCGTCGCCGGACATCATCGGCCGCAAAGCGCCTGGGCACCAGCCATAGACCTTGGGTTCGGCGGCGGCGCTCATGCGGCGCCCTCCAGTTCGGCCATGATCGAATTGCGGCGGGTGCTCCAGAGACCTGCGTCAAAGAGGGCGCGGAAGCGGTCGCGCATGGCCTGCAGGGCGGCGGGGTTTTCGCGCTCCATGAATGCGACCAGGTCGTCACGGCCCAGAGTGGCCTCGAAGTAAAGGTCAAACAGATGCGGCTGCACCACCTGTGCGAGATGGGCGAAGGCGGCCATATGGTCCAGCGTGGCGGCGACTTCAGCTGCGCCGCGAAAACCGTGGTTCATCATCGAGGTTGCCCAGTCCGGATTGGCGGCGCGGGCGCGGGTGACGCGGGCGATTTCCTCGCCCAAGCTGCGTGCCTGCGGTTTGTCCGGGCGGGTGGCATCCATGTGGTAAAGCGCCGGTGCCTTTTGGCCGATGCGCGCCATGGCGGCGGCAAAGCCGGCCTCATGTGCCGCATAATCCGAGGCTACCAGCAGGTCGGTTTCCGGCAGATCCTGCAAATGCACGAAACTGTCGGCGCCCTGCAGCCGGGTTTCCAGCGCTGCGCGGGCGTTGCTGATATCGCCCTTGGCATCAATCGCGTGCGAAGATGCATCGAGCCAGGCCTCGCCTGCTGCGGCCCGGGCCTCGTCGGTGAAGTCGTCCAGATGCGGATTCATCGAGAGGCCGTATTGACCGGGTTTGGGACCGAAAACGCGAGGGGTTTCGGTGAGATAGGGGTTGTCGGCCTGGGTTTCCTCGCGCTGGGCCAAAGCGGCCGCCGCGGTTTCGAACATCTGAGCAAGGCCGGGGAAGACATCGCGGAACAGGCCGGAGACCCGCAGGGTCACATCAATGCGCGGGCGGTTCAGCATCGACAGCGGCAGCACCTCGAAACCGGAGACGCGCTCGGACCCCTCGTCCCACTTGGGCGCGAGGCCCGCAAGATGCAGCGCCATGGCAAATTCCTCGCCTGCGGTGCGCATGGTGGCGGAGCCCCAGAGGTCGATCACCAGCCCCTTGGGCCAGTCGCCGTGGTCCTGGAGGTGGCGGCGCAGCAGCTCTTCCGCCAGTTTGACCCCTTGGGCCTGCGCCCCCCGCGACGGCACCGCCCGCGGGTCGGTGGTAAAGAGGTTGCGCCCGGTGGGGATCACATCGGAGCGGCCCCGGAAGGGGGAGCCGGAGGGGCCGGGGGGGACGATCCGGCCGTCCAGCGCAGCAATCAGCCCGGCGCGTTCCTCAGCCCCGCATTGGCCGGTGCCAAAGATATGCAGCCCCTCGCCGTACTGGCTTTCCTTGATGTCGCAGACAAAGGCGTCGATGCGGGTGATGGCTTCGGCGGGTGAGGTGTCGGGAGTGAGGCCGAGGTCGGCCTCGACACCGGTTCCCTGCGCTTCGGCGCGGATATCATCAATCAGCCGGTCGCGGCGGGCGGGGTCCAGCCCGTCGGCGGTGGAGTATTCATCCAGCAGGTTTTCGAGCCGGGACATGCCCTCGGGCAGGTTGGTCTGTGCCAGCGGCGGCGGTAGGTGGCCGATGGTCACGGCGCCGATGCGGCGTTTGGCCTGGGCGGCCTCGCCGGGATCGTTGACGATAAAGGGGTAGGTGACCGGCAAAGGGCCGGTCAGCACCTCGGGCCAGCAGGTGCCGGACAATGCCACCGCCTTGCCCGGCAGCCATTCCAGCGTGCCATGGGCACCGATGTGAACCAGCGCGTCGGTTTGGCTGCGCAACCAAAGGTAAAATGCGACATAGGCGTGGCGCGGGGTGCGGTCCAGGTCATGGTACTCGTCGACCCGGGTTTTCACTTCGCCGCGTTCCGGCTGCAGGGCGATCAATGCTTTGCCTGCACGCAGGGCCTTGAAATGAAAGGCATCATCGCGGCAGTCGATGTCCTGTTCGGGACGGCCCCAGGCCTCGGCCAGAGTGTTCTGCAGCTCTTGCGGCAGGGTGGTCAGGGCGGCTTTGTACTCTGTGAGGGAGACGCTCAGCGTTTCTTTCATCAGCCGCAGGCCGGAGTCTTCCTGCGGCTCGACGGTATAGCCCTGGTCCCAGAGTTCACGCAGGATTTCGTCGCAGGACGCCAGTGCGTCGAGGCCAACGGCATGGGCGAGATTGTGGTCGCGGCCGGGGTAGGTGGACAGAACCAAGGCAAGGCGCTTGTCCGCATTGGGGAGCCTGGCGAGACGCAGCCAGCCTTCGACGCGGTCTACAGCCGCCTTGACGCGGTCCGGATCGGCGCGATGGGCAAAGCGGGAATACTGCAGGTCCGGATCTTTCTTGCCCGGTGATTTGAAACTGACAACACCTGCAAAGATGCGGCCGTCGACCTCGGGCAGCACCACATGCATGGCAAGGTCGGCGGGCGAGAGGCCGCGACCGGCATCCGCCCAGTCCTTGCGCCGTGCGGTGGAGAGGGCGACCTGGAATACCGGGCATCCGGTTGTGGAGAGTGGTGAGGCGCTGCCGTCAGTGCCCTGTGCCGAAAAGGCGGTGGCGTTGATGATGGCGGCGGGAGCCAGCTCCGGGAGTTTTGCGCGCAGCCATTCCGTGGCAGCAGGTGCCTTGAGGCTGGCAGCAAAGGCGCCGTAGGCAGCGTAGCCGCGGGCGCGGAGTTCTTCGAGCAGCGCATCCACCGGGGCGGTGTCGGCTGCGGTGAGATAGGAACGGTAGAAGCTGACCAGAACCAGCGGTTTGTCCTGCGGAGGGAGGTCGGCCAGCACGCCCCTGGCGGGATCGTAGAAGCCATGCTGGGGCATGGATTTCACGCCAAGGACAGGGCCTGCGTAGAGGCCTGCGGCGAGCGACAGCTGGGCGAGGGCGGCCTGGGCGGCAACGGCGCCGCCGGCGTCGCACAGGGATTGCAGGCGGCGCAGAGTGGAGACGGGCAGGGTGGACAGTTCGTCCAGGCGTGCGTCTTCGCGGCCGTCAGCAGGCAGAACCGCCAGCGCAATGCCTTTGCGGCGGGCGAGATCCTGCAGGGTTGCGAGCCCGTAGGACCAATAGCTTTCGCCACCGATGAGACGGACAAGGACGCCCTTGGCGCCCTCAAGTGTCTGTTCCGCGTAGACGTCGACGGAGAGCGGGTGTTTCAGCGCGACGAGGTTGGCAACCCTGAGGCTGGGTAGCTTGCCGTCTGCCCGGTGCCAGCCTGCGGCAAAGGCACCAAGGTCGCTGTCGGAGAAAGACAACACCACAAGGTCCGCAGGGGTCTGTCCCAGATCCTGCGGGGTGTCGGTCTCGTCAAGGCCGTGGCTTTCGCGGAAGACGACGTGCATCAGTTTCTGCCTTTCCCGGCCAGCAAAACGGTGTCCCGGGGCGCAAGCCCCGGATCGCGCCCGACCCGCTCCGATGGGCGGGCGCGATTGCGCCCACCCCGGAACGGGCGCGATCCTTTCCGCTCATGAAGGTTACGGGTCAGGGGCATCAGCTTAGGCCCCCAGCTCGGCGCGGATCGCCTGTTCGTCGATATCGTCATGCTCGGCGATAACCACCAGGGCAGTCTTGCGCGGCTGCGCGCCCCAGGGCTGATCATATTGCGCGCGCAGGCGCTCACCCACGGCCTGAACCAGCATCCGCATCGGTTTTCCCTCCACCGCGACATAGCCTTTGACGCGCAGGATATTGCGTTCGCGGGCGAGTTTCACGATGGCATTCTGCAGCGATTCCGGATCGGATACTTCGCCCATTTCGACAACGATGCTTTCAAAATCGTCGTGTTCGTGGTCGTGATGGCCGTCGTGATGGCTGGGGCGGGCGTCGAGGTCGTCTTCGGCGGCCGCTTCCAGACCCAGGATAATGCGCGGGTCAATCACACCTTCGCTCATCGGCAGGATCGGCAGCTTGCGGGGGGCTTCGGCCTCGATCACTGTGCGGGCTTTTTCGACGCCTGCGTCTCCGGCCAGGTCGGCCTTGGACAGAAGCACGATGTCGGCGCAGGAAATCTGGTCTTCGAAGACTTCGCTGAGCGGGGTTTCATGGTCGATGCTGTCATCCGCTTCGCGCTGGGCCTGCACGGCGTCCAGATCGGGGGCGAACTGGCCCTTGGCAACTGCTTCGGCATCGGCCAGCGCAATCACGCCGTCGACTGTGATGCGCGAACGGATCGCGGGCCAGTCGAAGGCCTTCAGCAGCGGCTTGGGCAGGGCGAGGCCAGAGGTTTCGATCACGATGTGGTCGGGTTTTTCCGGCAGCTCCATCAGCTGTTCGATGGTGGGGATGAAGTCATCGGCCACGGTGCAGCAGATGCAGCCGTTGGCCAGTTCCATGATGTTTTCCGCCGGGCAGTTTTCATCGGCGCAGGATTTCAGGATGTCGCCGTCGACGCCGGCGGTGCCGAATTCATTCACCACAACAGCCAGCCGTTTGCCTTGCGGGTTCTGCATCAGATGGCGGATCAGCGTGGTTTTGCCCGCGCCGAGAAAGCCGGTGATGACGGTGACGGGGATCTTGTTGAGATCGCTCATGATTACTCCTCGGAAGGGAAGGCGGCCGGCGGGATGCGGGCAACGGATTGTTTGCGGAAAGCTGTGGGGCGCTCGCGCCAGGGCACAAGGCCGTCGGCGGTGGCAGCATAGGCGGCGGTGCCTGCGAGAATCTCTGGGATATGCACGTCCGGGTCCATGTCGCCGTAGACGTAGCTCCAGCGTTCCTCGCCGCCGGTCAGCAGCACGGTGCAGCTGCGCGAGCAGGCCGACAGGCATTTGACGCCGCGGAGGGTCACGCCCTCGGGCATGCCGGCCTCTTTCAGTGCATCATGCAGCAGGGTGCCCGGGCGGGTCGCCTCGGGGTCGGCACCTTCGTTCCGGCAGGTCAGGCATACGGTCAGGGTGACCGGTCCCGGGGTGCGGGCAGCATTGTCCGCCATTTCGTCAGCCATCTTCGCGTCTCCTGTCGCGGCTGGGCTTGTGGGATGGCCAGAAAGGAGCTGTCTCGTGCCAGCTCCTCAACCGGTTGCAGAACACCCCGTCTGCCCGTTGATCTCATCGTCGCTGGCAGGTCTCCCGGCTTGCGGATGCCAAGGCGCGGGGCCTTGCTGGCTATCCTGCCTTCCCGGGTGTTCTCCCAGTGGCATGGCGGCCTCATCCGGTCACGGTCGCGGGGGCGGCTGTGCTTGAGCCTTGGCAGGCCTTCACATTCCCTCTTCGCCTGTTTTCACAGGAACCAGCTGACCCCCCTTGCGCTATGGCGGGCTTCTTTGTCAAGACATGGGGGCAAACAGCTGGAGCACACCATGAGTGAAAAGTCTGAAACCGGCATCTCGGAGGATGAAGCCGCCCGTCACGCGTCCAAAATGGCCAAGAAGAAGGCCGCGCGCGACCGGATGATGAAAACCAAGGAGGGCGAGAAAGGCCTGATCATCGTCCATACCGGGCCGGGCAAGGGTAAGTCTTCGTCCGGCTTTGGCATGATTATGCGCTGTATTGCCCATGGGATGCCATCTGCGGTGGTGCAGTTCATCAAGGGCGCCTGGCAAACTGGCGAACGGACGCTGATCGAGGAAAACTTCAGCGATCTGTGTCAGTTCTATGCGATGGGGGAAGGCTTTACCTGGGAAACCCAGGACAAGGCCCGCGACATCGCTGCCGCGCAAAAAGGCTGGGAGAAGGCCAAGGAGATGATCCTGGACGAGAAAAACACCATGGTTTTGCTCGACGAGATCAATATCGCGCTGCGCTATGAGTATCTGGACCTGGATGAGGTGCTGGAGTTTCTGGTGGAGCAGAAGCCGCCGATGACGCATGTGGTGCTGACAGGCCGGAACGCCAAGGAAGAGCTGATCGAGATCGCGGATCTGGTGACTGAGATGGGCCAGATCAAGCACCCGTTCCGTGCAGGGGTGAAGGCGCAGAAAGGGGTGGAGTTCTAACCCCTTTCAGATCGCAATCTTGAGCAGGCCTGAGGTTTTGCGCTTTGCTTTGCAAATCGCCGGGGGGCGGGGGGGGGGGGGCCCGCCCCCCCCCCCCCCCCCCCCCCCCCCCCCCCCCCCCCCCCCCCCCCCCCCCCCCCCCCCCCCCCCCCCCCAACGCTTTTCAGGGAATCTCTGATTCATTGAAAAGGGGCGGGAGTGCCTCGGTCTATGATGTCCGGACTGTCATCGGGGGCGGGCTGATGATGCCGTGCGGGCGGTCTTCTCGCTGATGTAGGTATCGACCGCCGCGCGCTGTGCATCATCCAGCCGCAGGCCTAGTTTGGTGCGCCGCCACAGGTAATCTTCGCCGGAGCGTACCCATTCGCGGGCAATGGCCCAATCCAGTTCCCGCGCGGTGATGGTCGCGCCGAAGTTCCGGCCCAGGTCCTCTGCGGATTTGGCTGTGCCCAGCACGTCCCAGGACTCGGTGCCGTAGGCGCGGATCAGGCGGCGGGTCCAGTAGGGGGTGAGGAATGGATACTCCACCGCCAGCGCGCTGCGCAGCTTGTCTACATCTGCCACCGCGAAGTCGCCACCGGGCAGGGCAGCACCTGCCGTCCAGTCCGCAGGCAATTGCGGGAACACTTTGCCGATCTTTGCAAGTGCCGCCTCGGCCAGCTTGCGGTAGGTGGTGATCTTGCCGCCGAAGACATTCAGCAGCGGTGCCTGCGCCTGATCCAGTGTCAGAACATATTCGCGAGTCGCTGCGGTGGCTGAGCTGGCACCGTCGTCATAAAGCGGGCGCACGCCGGAATAGGTCCAGACAATGTCTTCGCGCGTGAGCGGTTGATTGAAATATCCGGACGCGAAATCAATCAGATAGTCCTGCTCTGCCGCAGTGCATTCCGGTGCTGTGTCCGGATCCGGGTGGTCGGCGTCGGTGGTGCCGATCAGGGTGAAGTCTTCCTCGTAAGGAATGGCAAAGATGATCCGCCCGTCAGTACCTTGAAAGAAGTAGCAGCGGCCATGGTCGAACAGTTTCGGCACAACGATATGGCTGCCACGCACCAGCCGGACATTTTCACGGCTGTTCTGACCCAGTTTTTGTTTCAGCACATCGGCGACCCAAGGCCCGGCTGCGTTGACCAGCATCTTGGCCCGGTGTTCTTGTTCCAGGTCAGTGGCGTGATCCTTCACCGTGACAATCCAGTGATCAGAGTGGCGCACGGCTGACAGCACTTCGGTCCGGGTCAGGATTTCGGCGCCGCGGGCCTGTGCATCGCGGGCGTTCAGCACCACCAGCCGGGCGTCCTCGATCCAGCAGTCGGAATATTCAAAGGCGGTTTTGAACATGTCTTTCAGCGGCCGTCCTGCCGGGTCGGCGGCCAAATCCAGTTTCGCGGTTCCGGGCAGAATGCCGCGCTTACCTAGAGAGTCGTATAGAAACAGCCCCAGCCGGATCAGCCAGGCCGGGCGGCGTCCTTTCATCCAGGGCATGAGGGTTGTCAAAAGTTTTGAGGTTGGTGTCTCGCTGTCGAACCGCATGTCCCTGTGGAACGGCAGCACAAACCGCATCGGCCAGGAGATATGCGGCATCGCCTTGAGCAGCACCTCGCGTTCGATCAATGCTTCGCGCACCAGCCGGAACTCGAAGTATTCGAGATAGCGTAGGCCGCCGTGGAACAGTTTGGTGGAGGCAGAGGAGGTGGCGGAGGCCAGATCGTTCATCTCGGCCAGGGTCACCGACAGGCCACGACCCGCTGCGTCGCGGGCTATGCCGCAGCCATTGATGCCGCCGCCGATGATGAAAAGATCCGATATGGGCGTGTCAGTCATTTTCGCTGCTTTCGTTTTTTCCTGCGGTCAGGATACGGGTGCCGGCGGCCTGTGCGGCCTTGGCAAAATCTTCCGGCACGGGACGGTCGGTGATCACCACGTCCAAATCCGCAACGTCACAGATCCGCACCGGAGCAGAGCGGGTGAACTTGCTGCCATCGCAGACCAGCACCCGTTGGCGGGCATTTTTCAGGATGGCACGGGCGACTGAAACCTCGCGGGCGTCGTGGTCCATCACCGCGCCGTCGGCATCCAGCGCCGAGGCTCCGATGACGGCGAAATCCACCTTGTATCGGGCAAAGAAATCCACCGCGTCCTCCCCCACGATGGCGCCGTCACTTTGCCGAACAGTGCCGCCTGCCAGGATCAATTCCTTGGCCTGATGGCCCATCATCATGTTGATAATGTTAATATTGTTGGAAATGACTGTGAGGCCGCTGTGGCCGGACAACGCCCGGGCAACCTGTTCAGTGGACGTGCCGATGTTGAGAGAGAGCGAGCAGTTGTCGGGGACCAGCTCTGCCGCCAGAGCAGCCATCGCCAGTTTGTTGCCAGCGTTCAGCTTGCGCCGGTCCTCGTAGCCCTGGCTGGCGGCAGAGCTTAGGCGAACGGCCCCTCCATGTACGCGCGACAGTGCGCCGCGGGCCGACAGATCGCGCAGATCGGTGCGCACGGTCTGCAAGGACACGCCGAAGTGGCGAGAGAGATCCTCAACCTCGACCCGGTCCTGCCGGTTCAGGAGGGCGATGATTTCGTTTTGACGGCCGAGGGCATCCATCTGCTTTCCTTTCGCTGCGTTTCCTTAGCGCGCCCGGCAGGAAGAGTCACTATTCGTTTTCGAAATGCTTTCGAAAATTCCTCAAACGAAAGGGGCGCCGCAATGGGTACCTCTTGCAAGCTGCTTGCATTGCGTGGGTCAGCTGAGCCGGATCAGATGGTTGTCCCAGGCGAGATCCGCAGGTTGCAGCATGGTCAGGCCGGTTTCCGAGATTGTCAGCAGTTGCCCGGTGCCGGTGCTGGCGGTGAAGCCGCCGGGGGCAGGGGCCAAACCGCAGATGTCGGTCTCTTTGTGTTCGTGCAGCAGCGCGCCACTGACTGTGTCGATGATTTGCAGGACGCCGCCGCGTGGGGAGGTGACACCAAGCAGGGTGCCGTCCGCAGAGAAGGCAGTGGAACCGCCATAGCCATTCATGTTCAGCACCCGCGGATCATCCTCTGCCAGCAGGAACGGACCGCCGCCGGGTTTGTGCAGGCCTGCTGTGGGAACCTGTTCACCCAGATCACCCTGCCATTGCATGGCAAAGCCAACGGTGCCGTCGGCGCGTATGGCCAAGTGTCGGATCGAGTTCAGATGCAATTCCTGCGGCAGCTCCATCTGGTCTTGCAAGTCTCCGTCCAGGCTTAGGTAGCTGAGGTTCGGGCGCATATCCGGCAGGTTCAGCTTGGCGCGACCGCTGTCGGGGTGGGTTTCAATACCGCCATTGGCCACAACCAGTCCCGGCGCGTCGCGGCGCAGGGCCATGTCATGCGGGCCAATGCCGCCAGAGGAGAAGGCGGTGATGCGCCGGTAGTCGTCCGCAGCATCCCAGACGCCGATTATTCCGCGGGCGTTGTCATAGTCGTTTTCGGTGGTAAACAGGCGGCTGCCGTCGGCTGAGAACACGCCGTGGCCATAGAAATGGTGGCCAGCAGGCGGTTCCAGCCGCGCGAGAGCTGCGCCGGTACAGCAGTCAATCACATCAGCAAAGCGGCCCGGACGGCGGGCGAAAGCAACCGCTTGGGGACGGATCGGATGGGCGGCCGCGGCATGGCCGCGCTCTGGCAGCGGGTGGCGGAACAGGATGTCGCCGGTTTCTGCCAGGCCAGCGAGCAGGAAGTTTCCGGCGCCATCCCTGCCAGCCGATAGAAAGGCAGGGTTTCTGGCGCTGGCCCAGCTGGCCTGCGGGGCGAGGGTGGCGGCGATAACGCCAGTCAGGAAACCGCGGCGGGAGGTCATGTTCTGTGTCTTTCGTTCAGTCGCCATCTAGCGAATTGAACCCGGCGGCGACGCCCAGCGATGGGCTGAGCCGCTTTGACACGATGGCGCGCAGGTCTTTCACTTCCTGGCGCAAAGCTTCGATCCGGATGCGCGCGCCGGGGTCTGCGACACCGGCAAAGACCGGATCATCCAGTGTTTCGGCCCGGGTGCGGGCCTTCTCGAAACTTTGGCTGAGGTCTGCTCTCAACCCCGCATCCTGCTGCGCAAGGGCAAGCGCCAGGGGTTCCATTGCGTTCAGCGACAGCAGCAGGTGGCGCAGGCTGCGCCCGGAGCGGCGGGCCTCGGCGCGGTTGGGGCGGGGCTTGTCGAATGTGCCCAGTGGGCGGCCCAGGCGCATGTCGTCCAGCACTTGAAGTCCGGTGGTCAGCGCTTTCAGAAGTTCCTGTGTGATTTCCTCTTCGCTGCGGTAGCGGCGGGTGGGCGCACGCATTTCGGCAGCGAAGCGTTCTGTCCAGTCCGCAGCGATGGCCTGCGAGGTGGCGGCAATGTCAGCGCTGATGGCGCGGGTCAGGGCGCAGCGGTAATCCGGGCTGCCGGCGGTTGAAAGGTCCGGGTCGTAGAGCAGGTATTCCAGAGCATAAAAGCCGCGGGCGGCGATGGAATGGCTGGCGAATTTCACCGGATCACTGATGCCTGCATCCTCGCTGCGGATCAGATTGCCAAGCGCCTTGGGCGTCTTGCTGCGGCTGTCGGGCCAGAAGGCCAGTGCAAAGGCGCGGTTGTCTGTCTCGGTCGGGCCAAAGCGGTAGTGGCTGGCGGCAATCCAGGCGTCGAAGGCGTTGCCATAGGCCGCGCGCAGGGAGCCCGATTGCGGGCTGCAATCAGCCTTGGCCGCTGTTGCGAGTTCTGCGGCATCTGCTGTCAGTTCCTCAAATGCCGGAAGGATCAGCTGGTCGGTGATTTCGCTGGAGAGGTCAGAGGCCATGGCCGGGGCGGCGACCAGGGACAGGATCAGGGCCAGCACACGCATCAGAGGCTGCCCAGAAACGAAATGAGAGCGGCGCGGTCCTTTGGTTCCAGGTCAACCACGCGGCGCTTTGCCGCTTCGGCCTCGCCGCCGTGCCACAAAATCGCCTCCAGCAGGGTGCGGGCGCGACCGTCATGCAGGAAGGTTGCGCGAGGGGAGACCTGCTGCGTCAGACCGATGCCCCACAGCGGCGCGGTGCGCCATTCACGCCCCGTGGCGCGGGCCTCGGGGCGGTGGTCGGCCAGGCCTTCGCCCATATCGTGCAGCAAGAGATCAGAATAGGGCCAGATCAGCTGGAAGCTTTGTTCAGGCCGGTCCTTTAGCCGGTGGGTCACGTATTTTGGCACATGGCAGGAGGTGCAGCCGCTGTCATAGAACACTTGCTTGCCGCGCAGCACTTTTGGGTCTGCGGTGTTGCGGCGGGCAGGCACGCCCAGATTGCGGCTGTAGAAGGTGACCAGGTCCATATTGGGCTGGTCAATTTCGGTTTCACGGGAATCACCGCCGCCGTGTGGGGCGGATTGGCAGGCGGTTTGCAGATCCGTGCATTCGCCCGCATGGGCCGGGAACAGCGGGGTGGAAATGCCGATGTCACCGGAAAACGCGCCTGCGGATTGTTCGTGCACTGTCGCCATACCGGCCTTGAGGCCAAAACGGCCCAGCATGATCCCGCTGAATTCCCGCGACCAGACCAGGTTGGCGCGGCCAGAGATGCCGTCGCCATTGGCGTCATCTGCGTCTGCGTGGGCGAGGATGTCGGCTGTCGGGATTGCCTCCAGAAGGCCAAGACCGATCATCGGCGGTGCCACGCGCGGGCTGAGCATCGCATCTTCGGCCAAGGGGCCGTAGCCCAGGTTTGCGGCGGTGTAGCGGGGCCTGCGCAAAGTGGCATGCTCGCCGCCGTTCAGGGCAACCTCGAATTCCTCATACACCACCTGCAGCTTGTATTCAGGCGCAATGCCGGGGGCAGAGAAGTCCTGCAGCTGGGTGCCATAGTTCGGATCCGGCGCGGTGCCGATGTAGTCATGGATTTCCTGCAATTTCGGCGGCACCGGACCGGGAATGGACACCCGCAGGAACATCGTGGTGGACGCATACTCCGGCTGATCCGGCACATGGCCGCGGCCGTCCTTCAGGTGGCAGCGCTGGCAGGAGCGGGCGTTGTAGAGCGGCCCCAGCCCGTCGGATGCCAGAGTGGACGCGGGCGAGAACACCCAGATCTTCTTGAACAGCCCGTTGCCCAGTTTGAATTCCAGCTCCTGCTCGAAACTGAGGTTGGCAGAGTGCTGCGAGAATGCCTCGTCGTCTTGGCGCGCACGCACAGTGGCCGCACCAGCGGGCAGGTCTTCAAAGCGTTCCGGCGCGGTGAAATCCGTGGCCGGGGCGGTGACGGTCTCAATCCGGGCGCGTTCGGCGTCTGTGCGGGGGAGGGGGGAGAGATGCGGCTCTGCCTGATACTGGCTGGCCAGGTCCAGCGCCGCAACGGGCGTGGCCGCCGCAAAAGCGGCAGCCAGAAAAAGGTTAGTCTTCGATCTCGGCCATTTTTGTCGCGTTGAGCTGGGCATAGTTTTCGGCACCGATCCGATCGTGCAGGTCAAGCTGGGTTTCGAGGAAATCAATGTGGCCCTCTTCGTCCGCCATCAAGTCTTCAAACAGTTTCTGCGTGACATAGTCGCCGGCTGTGTTGCAGGCATCGCGGGCTTCCTTGTAAAGCGCGCGCGCATCCACTTCGGCGGCAAGGTCGCATTCGAGGGTTTCTTTCGGGGTCTGGCCGATCCGCAGCGGGTCAAGTTTTTGCAGGTTCGGGTGGCCGCCGAGGAATAGAATCCTTTCAATCAGTTTATCCGCATGCTGCATCTCTTCGATGCTTTCCTCGCGGCTTTTCTGGGCCATGCTGCCCAGGCCCCAATCGTCCTGCAACCGGTAGTGCAGCCAGTACTGGCTGACCGCTGTCAGCTCATGGCGCAGCGCTTTGTTGAGATAGTCGATAACTTTGGCGTCGCCCTGCATG
The DNA here is from genome assembly GCF_049800895.1 of Leisingera sp. S232. NCBI lineage: Bacteria > Pseudomonadati > Pseudomonadota > Alphaproteobacteria > Rhodobacterales > Roseobacteraceae > Leisingera > Leisingera sp. S232. The sequence goes on from NZ_JBNAFX010000006.1 coordinate 137,753, forward strand.
AATGTTCTCCTGAATTGATGCCGCGCGCAAATTTGCAAGCTGCGCAGGTACTTCCAGCTTACTGCTGGACCGCATCGTGTCGAGGAAAAGTGGCATGCAGCCACCGCAATCGGCGGCTTTCCCCAGCGCATGATAAATCTTGCCTGGGGTGATTATCGTTTCAGGGTCGGCATTTCGCATCCAGTCGATGGCTGCCCGGATGTCATGGTCCGAAATATTCGTGCAGTGGCAGACGATCATGCTGCTGCGTCCTTGCCCATTGGCGCAAAAGGCTGAGTGATTCCGTTGGGAAATATATATGACAAAATTACTGGGTTTTCAAGAGGTATCCAGAGTAAAATACTTGGGATTGCGGTGCAAAGATACCAGCCGCAACCGGATGCACAAAAAAACGGGCCGCAGAAGCTGCAGCCCGTCATTGCGTGATGTTTCGGATCTTACTCAAAGACAGCCGAAGGGTTGTCGAGACTGTCGGAGCCTTCGATGGCGACGCCGCCGAGGTCCAGAGCGGTGACCACACGTTCGATTGACCGTGTCTGATCGATCAGCCCGTTGACGCCGCCCATCACAAGTGCTTCGCCAGCGGTGTTGCCCTGGGCCAGCATCTGATCATAGGACAGTCCGGCCTCGGCGGCGGTCTTGATCCGGCCAAGCGCCTGCATGGTGGTCGCCAGTTTGCTGCGCATTTCGCTGTCCAGACCCGCATCCTTGGCCGCAACCAGATCCGCCAGCGAGGCGCCCGAGACCAGCTCGCCGTTCACCCGGACGTATTCGCCCAAGTAGACGTTCTGCACACCCAGCCCGTCATAGTAGTGGCTGTTGTGGGTGTTGTCGGAAAAGCAGTCATGCTCTTCCTCGGGGTCGTTCAGCATCAGGCCCAGACGCATCCGCTCGCCCGCCTGTTCGCCATAAGACAGCGAGCCCATGCCGGTCAGCATGGCGGTGATGCCAGCGTTTTCATCCGCCAGCAGCGCGGTGCGGGCGTCGCCCTTGGTGCCCCATTGCGTGGCGATCCACTCCAGGTCGGAGATCAGAAGGTCGGTTGCCGCCTGCAGGTATTCGCCGCGGCGGTCGCAATTGCCGCCGGTGCAGGCCTCACCTGCTGCGTAGTCGGTCCAGGGGCGGTCGCCGGCGCCGTGCTCTGTGCCTTTCAGGTCCTGGCCCCAGAGCAGAAATTCGATGGCGTGGTAACCGGTGGCGACATTGGCCTCGACCCCATCGGCCTCGTGCAGGGCGTCTTCCAGCAGTTCGGGGGTAATCTTGGCCGCGTCGATGATTTTCCCCGACAGCGCAAAGCTGGGGGTGGCGATCACATTCAGCGCGGCCAGGGTGTTTTCGTCGCTCGGGCCGCCGTAGGACGTGTCGACATAGTCGATCAGCCCTTCATCCAGCGGCCAGGCGTTCACCTTGCCCTCCCAGTCATCGACGATGGCGTTGCCGAAGCGGAAGACCTCGGATTGCTGATAAGGAACGCGGGCGGCAATCCAGGCGGCGCGGGCGGCCTCCAGGTTTTCGGCTGATGGATCTGTGACCAGCGCGTCAACCGCGGTTTTCAGCGCTTGGGCCGTGGTCAGGCTGTCCTGGTATTTCGCTTCGGCAATATTGGCGTAGTTGGTCAGCACTGCTGCTTTGTCGGCGGCACAGGCCGTGGTGGCGCCAAAGGCGAGACCGGCGAGGGCGGTGCCCGTAAGAAACAGGGATTTCATCAGCTCAGTCCTTAAGGTTTTGAAAGGGGGTCAATGCAGGGTGGCAGCAGCGGGCCGTGCAGGTTGATGCACAGGCTGCGGGGTCATGATTTGCTGCAAAATCAGTCCGCAATCAGAGGCCAAATGGGCCAGTTCCTGCGCCTTGCGCGGGGTGACGATCAGCGATGCAAGGATATGCGCGTCACCATCCTGGCCCTCGGCAGCGGAGGCCAGCAGGTTGGCAAAGCAGTTCTCGTCTGCGCCAAGGCATTTGCAGGTCACACCATGCCGCACCAGCGGGCGGCGGCCATGCGTGGCGCAGAAATTGCAGAGATAGCCAAAGGCCTCAAACGCGGCTTCGGCCATTTCGGGGCCGAAGTTCACCTCGAAGTCGCGGCGCATCTGTCCGCGGGTCTCGCTGCCGGAAAACCAATGACGCAAGTAGATCACCGCGCCAGCCTCCAGCGGCGGCAATTCCGACAACGTGCCGACCGTCACGCCGCCACGGGGATGCATGGCGGTGCTGCTCATTTGGTCAGGATCAGCTTGCCCGCACGGGTGATGCGCAGGGAATAGATCTGGCCGTTCAGAAGGATTCGGGCCTGGGTGCCGCCGCGGGTCAGGTCTTCGGCGTGGTAGGTCGGGAAGACCTCGGCGGTGGCCTCAGTCGCGACAGGTTTGGATGTAATCTGGTTCATGACTTGCGCCCATTGATGAATTCCGCCCTGTCCAGAAGCCATTCCAGACAAAACCCGGACAGAGCACCGGAGGGGGCAAAGACCTGCTGCCATATCTGGCGCATCTCATCTGCTTCCGGATCTCTGTTCAGGCGGCCGCGCAGGCGGTTGTCTCCGTTCGGCATGGGGCGATCTCGATTGAATAACATGACACCGGCTCGCCTGAAGCGAGTCAGGCTGGCTGGGATGCTGTATACCTGAATTAATTGCTCAGGTATGTCAATCCGAGTTTTTTAGTCGGAATTGTATTTTTATGATCTGACAACATGATGCGCCGAAAAAGAAAAGACCGCCCGGTGGGCGGTCTTGGAGAATTCTGCTGTACTGAACTTAGCTTCGGGTGCCGGAAAAACGCTCTTGCCATTCTTCGCGCTGCTCGTCGGTGATCTTGGCAAACAGGACGTCAGGAACCGTGAAGGCATGACCTGCAGGCAGGGACGATAGCGCCGCTGCAACGTCTTCGGGCCAGCTGCGGTCGTCTGAATTCAGCGCTGCCATCAGCTTGTCCGTGGCCTGCGGGATGAAGGGGGCAGACAGCACCGCATAGAGGCGGATCAGGTTCAGGCCCAGACGCACCTGTGCGGCGGCGCGCTCGGGGTCCTGCTTAAACACCGACCAGGGGGCGGCGGACTGCAGATATTCATTGCCGGCGACCCAGATCGCCCGCAGCTCCTGCGCCGATTTGCGGACCTCCATCGCCTCCATATGGCCCTCATAGGCGCGGATGCGGGTGGTAAGCTCGGCAATCAGCGCCTGCTCCTGCGCGTCGTATTCACCAGCCGAGGGGACTTCCTCGCCGAATTTGGAGCGGCAGAACTTGGTGATGCGGCTGACAAAGTTGCCCAGCACATCCGCCAGATCCTTGTTCACCGACTGCTGGAAGTTCTCCCAGGTGAATTCGGAATCGCTGCTCTCCGGCGCATGGCTGAGGAGCCACCAGCGCCAGTAGTCGGCGGGCAGGATTTCCAGCGCCTGGTCCATGAAAACGCCGCGCCCTTGTGAGGTGGAGAACTGGCCACCATCATAGTTCAGGTAGTTGAAGCTCTTCAGGTGGTCGACCATCTTCCACGGCTCGCCAGAGCCCAGAATGGTGGCCGGGAAAGACAGGGTGTGGAAGGGCACGTTGTCCTTGCCCATGAACTGGACGTATTTGACGTCTTCGGCACCTTTGTCGGTGCGCCACCAGCGCTGCCAGTCAGCATCCGTTTTGCCGTTGGCGTCAGCCCATTCGCGCGAGGCGGCGATATATTCGATTGGCGCGTCGAACCAGACATAGAAGACCTTGCCTTCCATGCCGGGCCAGTCCTCGCCGCCCTTCTTGACCGGCACGCCCCAGTCCAGGTCGCGGGTGATGCCGCGGTCCTGCAGCCCGTCGCCGTCATGCAGCCACTTTTTGGCAATCGAGGTGGTCAGGATGGGCCAGTCTTTCTTGCCGTCGATCCAGGCATCCAGCTGGTCCTTCAGCTGCGACTGGCACAGATACAGGTGCTTGGTCTCACGCACTTCCAGGTCGGTGGAGCCGGAGACGGCAGAGCGCGGATTGACCAGGTCGGTCGGATCCAGCTGCTTGGTGCATTCCTCGCACTGGTCGCCGCGGGCTTTTTCGTAGCCGCAGTTGGGGCAGGTGCCCTCAATATAGCGGTCCGGCAGAAAACGGCCGTCGGCGTTGGAATAGACCTGTTTCTCGGTCACTTCACGGATCAGTCCGGCCTCGGCCAGCTTGCCCGCAAAATGCTGGGTCAACGCGTGGTTCTGCGGGCTGGAAGACCGGCCGAAATGGTCGAACGACAGGGCAAAGCCCTTGGCGATTTCCGCCTGTGTTTCATGCATCGCAGCGCAGTATTCGGCCACTGGTTTGTCAGCCTTGGCAGCTGCCAGTTCAGCGGGGGTACCGTGCTCGTCAGTGGCGCAGAGGAACATCACCTCATTGCCGCGTCCGCGTTGGAACCGGGCGTATAAATCGGCGGGCAGCTGTGAGCCCACCAGATTGCCCAGATGCTTGATGCCGTTGATATAGGGGATTGCCGAGGTGATCAGAATGCGTGCCATGCCATCCATCCAGGTAATGCGTCAAAGGCCCGTCTAACCCATGGCGGGGCCGGCGGGAACCCCGCCGGTGTGATTCCCATGAATTATGGAAGCAGGCCTGCTTTTTCGCGCCGGAAACTGTTGACGAGTGAGCCATGCGGTGAACCGGGCCTATGCGTCGTATTTAATGATGCCGGCGCTGAAGCCGACAGAGCGCTGTCGCACAAGGCGCCGGTGGTTTCGGGCTACATGGTCGGTGGGGCTGGTATGATCGGCCGGTCCGGCCGGTCGGTGGGGGTGCTGGAGACCTTGCGAGGGCTGCGTTTCAAACTGCGGCGGTTTTTTGCCCCGGTCGGGGCCCAAAGGCAGGCGTGATGGCTGGCTACTGTTTTTGGCGTGACCGTTTCAGCAGGCGGCCGATGGTGAAGGATGTGCGCGGTGCATAGACATAGCCGGTGCGCTCTTCCGGGGTGGCGCGGACTTTCATCCGGCTGAGGCCAAAGACGATCAACAACACATGGCCGCAGGCGACATAGGCAAACAGCGCTGCAGGGCCATAGGCCTCAATCAGGGCCGAGGAGACATAGGGCGAGGCGATGGCGCCAAGCGCGTACCAGAACATCAGCGCCGCCGACAGTTCGACCCTCTCAGCCGAGGTGGCAAAGTCGTTGGCATGCGCGGCGGAGACTGAGAAGATCGGGAAGGTGGTGAAGCCGAAGAAGCCGGCGGCCAGCATCACGCCCAGGGTGCCGGTGCTGCTTGCAACCATGGTGATGCCGCAGCTGAGGATCGCGATGCCGGACAGCCAGATCAGCACCCAGCGGCGATCGTATTTATCGGCCAGCCATCCCATCGGGTATTGCGCCAGTGCGCCGCCCGCCACAAAGGCGGCCAGGAAGAAGGCAATCTGGTCCACGGCCAGGCCGACCTCTTGTCCGTAAACCGGGCCGACCATGCGGAAGGAAGCCGAGCTGAGCGCGGCAACGATCACGCCTGCCACAGCCAACGGCGAGCAGCGCCAGGCCAGCTTGGGGCGCAGCCGTGGCGCGTCGGGGGTATCCGGCTGGCTGGCTTTGGTCAGGGTCAGCGGCAGCAGTGCCGCACAGCACAGAACGGCCAGCAGGTTGTAAGAGACATAGACGGCAGGCGGCAGTACCGCGATGATCAGCTGCGCTGCCAGCGAAGCGCCCATATCAACAATCCGGTAGGTGCCCATGGCACGGCCGCGGTTTTCATTGGTGACCTTGGCGTTGAGCCAGGCTTCGATCACTGTATATGCGCCTGCCACACAAAGGCCCGAGGCAATCCGCATCGCCGCCCAGGCGTAGGGGTTTTCAGTCAGGGTGTGACCCAGCAGGCCCATGGCGCCAAGCGCCGTGCAGACCGCGAAGGCGCGGGAATGGCCGACATTGCCCATCAACCGCGGCGCCCACCAGCAGCCGATGAAGAAACCGGCGAAATGCCCCGTGCCCAGAAGGCCGATCTGCGTCGTTGTGAAGTTCAGAACCGAGCCGGAAATGGCATCCAGCGGGCCGACGCCTCCGGAGGATAGCTGCAGCAGGATGACGGAAAGAAACAGGGCGGCAAAGGAAATGATCAGGCGCATAACAATGCGACCATGACAGGCTTTGCAGGCTTTGCCAGCCGTTTTCCGTCAAAGCCGTGTCGCATTTTTACGTAGGGGTTGTTTTGGGGGTCCGATTCAGGGCACCAGCACTGATGCTCAGTTGTTGCGCAGAATGCGGGCCTTGATCGAAAGGCTGACGTGATCGGCAACCAGGCTTGCATATCCGCTGGCGCCATAGGCGGCGCGGCTGAGCTGGCCGTGCAGATGCACGTCCAGTGCGCTGAGATCATCCGTCGCAGCGCCCGGGCGGCGGTAGAGCGCGGCCTGCAGGACAAGCGGGCGGGTGGTGCCGCGCAGGGTAAGGTCGCCCGCGATCTGCGCGCCGCCGGAAAGCCTCCCGTCCGGCCCCGGTCGAACCTGGGTGGAGCGGAAGCGGATCTGCGGGAAGCGGGCGGTGTTGAGCACGGCAGGGCTTTTCAGTGCTTCGGTGGCAAAGATCAGCCCGGTGCGGGCGCGCTGTGCGTCCAGAGTGATATCCGCCTGGCTGCGGGCCAGGTTTTGCAGGTCGATGCGGATGCGGGCTGCAGAAACCGGAACCCGGCCCTGCTGCGGCTGGCCGCTTAGCAGGAAGGTGAAGCGCACGTCCGTGGCTTCGGAAACCAGGCGGTAGGGCAGCGGGGCGGCCAGCAGCTGTTGTGGAGACAGTATGGCGGCGGCGAGAGTGGCCAGAAACGGGCGGCGTGTCATCCGGGGGCTGGCCATAGGGTTGATCTTTCTGTGTTTGCAAGGGCGCTGGTCTGAGGAGCGGGGTGTCCGGCGGCAGGCAGAGCCTAGCAGGTTTCCTGCCACGGGTCGCTCACGTTTGCGCGCCTGCGTGTGAGGCCACGGGAGCACTCCCGCCAGCCGTCGGCTTTTGATAAAAGCCTTTGCCTGTTGGGCCCGGCACCGGGCTGTGCCCGGTGCCGGGCCCAAAGCCGCTAAGGCCGTGCGGGCATTGCCAGCGGGGCCTGCGGCTGCGGGAGCGCCCCGGAAGCGGAGGGCCCGCTGGCTGCGGCAGAAGCGGGTCCGGCGGCTGGCACGGCCCGCAGCGGAGCGTCTGCCGCGTCCTGGCTGATCTGCCAGCTGCGGGGCGGCAGGGTGCGGGCGCGCAGGCGCTGCAGACGCCAGCAGCCCGGCAGAAACGAAGGCGCCCGCATGCGCGCTGCGCTGCCGCCGGACGGAGCCTCATGGACGGGGAGGTGATGGGCCGGGGCCAGATGCCAGCGGCTTTCGATGCCTTGGGCCCCGCCCTGGCCAGAGGTCAGCAGCAGGCCCAGCGGCGCCGGGCCGAAACGTCCGCCCCTCTCTGCCGCCAGATGCAGCCGCCGCACCGGGGTCATGGCAGGAGGGTCGGCCATGTCTGCCACCACCAGCGCCGCCGCACCGCTGCGCAGGGCTTCTTCCATCGCCCAGAGCAGATCCTCTGTCCGGGTGGTTTGCACAAACAGGAACCGGGAAGGGCTGGCACAGCCCGCTATCCCGTCGGCGGCCGGCGGCGTGCCGATCTGGAGGGAAGACAGCCACAGGACGGGTCCCGGGGCAATTGCTGCCAGCCACAGTGCAAAACGAAGGCGGGCAGGGCCGCAGGCTTCATGCACGCGCCCCAGTTCCAGCCCGATCCCCTGTGTCAGGGACAGCACCGGGCGGGGTTTGCGGCTGTGGCGGGAGAGCAGGTGAGTCGGCATGCTGGCAAAATAGCATGTTCCTATTTTGTTCTCAATTATTCCTGCAGCTCTCCGAGCCGTTGCGCGGGCAGTCTGCACTGCCCGCCGCCAAGTTCAGCTCTCGCGCGGGATCACTGGGCCGCCCTGCTCTGCCCATCCGCTAAAGCCGCCCTCGAGATGCATCACAGGGGTCAGCCCCATCTCCATCGCGGCTTTGGCGCCCAGTGCGGAACGCCAGGCGCTGGCACAGTAAAACACATAAGTCTTGTCCTGATTGAACACCGGCTTGTGGTAAGGGCTGTCCGGGTCGATCCAGAACTCCAGCATCCCGCGCGGGCAGGAAAACGCGCCAGGGATCATGCCGCTGCGCTGCAGTTCGCGGATGTCGCGCAGGTCGATGAAAACATAGTTCTCATCCAGCACTTTCTGTTTGGCGTCCTCGACACTCATGGTCTCGACAAGGCTGTTTGCCTCCGCCAGCAGCGCCTTGACGCCCTTGGTGATGGTTTGCGGCATTGGGTCTCCTTTCCTGAATTGGCCGCAGGCTGGCGGGTTTGCGGCGCGGGTGCAAGCGGCTTGCACTTGCGGCCCTGCCAGTTAGGGTCGCGGGCAGATCCGCATAAGGGGAGAGCGCAAGATGAAAATGAATCCGTTGGGCCGCACCGGCATGATGGTGTCCGAATTGTGCCTGGGCACGATGACCTTCGGCACTCAGACCAGCGAAGCAGAGGCCCATGCGCAGATTGATACAGCGCTGGAAGCAGGGGTGAATTTTGTCGACACGGCCGAGATGTATCCGGTCAACCCGGTCAGCGCCGAGACCCTGGGCAACAGCGAGCGGATCGTCGGCAGCTGGAACGCAAAGAGCGGGCGGCGCGGGGATTACATCCTGGCGACCAAGCATTCCGGCGCAGGTATGAAACATGTGCGCGACGGGGCGCCGATCTCGTCAAAGACCATCGCGCCCACCATCGAGGCCTCGCTGAGGCGGCTGAAGACGGATTACATCGACCTTTACCAGTTCCACTGGCCAAACCGTGGCAGCTACATGTTTCGGCAGAACTGGAGCTATGACCCCTCCGGCCAGAACCGAGAAGAGACGCTGGCCAATATGGAGGATTGCCTGGAGGCGCTGCAGCGCGAAGTGGAGCGCGGCACCATCCGGGCTTTTGGCCTGTCGAACGAAAGCGCCTGGGGCACAGCGCAATGGCTGCGGATCGCGGAGGACCGGGGCTGGCCGCGGGTGGCGTCGATCCAGAACGAATATTCACTGGTCTGCCGGATGTATGACACCGATCTGGCAGAGCTGAGCGTCAATGAGGATGTGGGTCTGCTGGCGTTTTCGCCGCTGGGAACCGGTCTTTTGACCGGGAAATACCAGGAAGGGGCGGTTCCGGAAGGGTCGCGCAAAGCCATCAACCCGGAGCTGGGCGGGCGCCACAGTCCGCGGGTCTATGATGCGGTGGCGGCCTATCTGGAGATAGCGGGGCGGCACGGGCTGGACCCGGTGCATATGGCGCTGGCCTGGTGCCGGATACGGCCCTTCATGGCCTCGGCAATTTTCGGTGCCACCCATCTGCCGCAGCTGGAGCATTTGCTGAAATCGGTGGAGCTGGAATTGAGCCCGGAGGTGCTGGAGGAGATCAACGCGGCCCACCGGGCACATCCGATGCCCTATTGACCCCTACGGCGGAGGCGCTCCCGCCCGGCCTGCGGGCATTGACATGCCCTGGCCCGGTTGGGCCAGGCGCTGCTGGCGCAGCGCAGAGAAGAGTTTGCTGAGAGGCGCTTCAGGGGCAAGCTTGCCCTGAAGCGGCGTTGTTGCACAAAGGCCGTAGAGGATTCACTTTGCGAATCCCGTAGGTTAGATCGGCGGCATGCCGAAGCCTGCCTCTTCCCGCTATCGAACAACGAACTGGTCCAACTATAACGCATCACTTC